>CAZPFL010000167.1:0-11644 GCA_964585785.1 uncultured Rhodospirillaceae bacterium | reverse complement strand
CGCCGGACGTCGACAACCTCTATGCGCGCTACGGCGTGGCCGCGCCGAATTTCTGCTTCGCCGGCCACACCGACGTGGTGCCGACGGGGCCGCTCGATGGTTGGACGGTCGATCCCTTCGCGGCTGATATCCGTGAAGGATATCTCTACGGCCGCGGCGCGGTCGACATGAAGAGCGCGATCGCGGCGTTTACCGCCGCCGCCGCCGGCGCGATCGCCGACGGCACGGTCAAGGGGTCGATCAGCTTTCTGATCACCGGCGACGAGGAGGGCCCCTCGATCAACGGGACAAAGAAGATGCTCGGCTGGCTCGCCGAGCAGGGCGAGCGGATCGACCACTGCATCGTCGGCGAGCCCACCAATCCCAGCCGCATCGGCGAAATGATGAAGATCGGCCGCCGCGGCAGCATGAACAGCATCCTGACGGTCAAGGGCAAGCAGGGCCATGTGGCCTACCCGCATCTCGCGGACAACGCGGCGCATCTTCTCGTGCGCATGATGCATGCGCTGACCCGCGAGCCGCTCGACGCGGGCAACGCGCATTTCCAGCCGTCGAGCCTGCAGATCACCACCATCGACATCGGCAACCCGACGGAGAACGTCATTCCCGGCTCGGCCGAAGCGCGCTTCAACATTCGCTTCAACGACATGCACAGCTCGGACACGCTTGCGCGTTGGATTCGAAAGACGCTGGACGAGGTCGCCGGCGAGCCGGGCCGCTATGACCTCAAGATCCGCGTCAGCGGCGAATCCTTCATCTTTCCGCCGGGACAGCTCAGCGACTTGATCGCGACCGCGGTCGAGCAGGTGACGGGGCGCAAGCCGGAGCTCAGCACGACCGGCGGCACGTCCGACGCGCGCTTCATCAAGGATCATTGTCCCGTCGCGGAATTCGGCCTGGTCGGCGAGACCATGCACAAGATCGACGAGCGGTGCAGCCTGGACGACATCCGGGCGCTCACGGACATTTACCGGGCGGTCCTGGACCGCTATTTCGAGACGCGCTGATTGTCTGGTCGAATGATTACATTACCCGAGGCGTTCACGGGACTGTATGCCGCCTGGCGCTTGTTCCTGCGCGACGGCCGTGCGGTCACGCTGCTCGACGGCACGCCGGCGGGCGCCCTGAAATCCTTCTATTGCGCCGCCATCGTTTTGCCGGCCTACATTCTTGTGGTCATCGTCGGGAATACGCCGGCGGTCGCGGAGATCGACTGGTTCCGTTTCTTCGTCGTTGAAGCCCTCGCATATGTCGTGAGCTGGTGCGTCTGGCCGCTGCTGATGTACTACGTCGCCCAGGCGCTCGACCGATCGGCGTCCTATTTCCTCTATGTGTCGGCCTATAACTGGGCGTCGGGCCCGCAGATGCTTGTTCTGCTGGTCGTGCTTTTCCTGTCGGTCACCGGCATCGTATCGGATGACCTTGTGACGATCGCCAACCTCGCCGCGCTCGTGATCGTGCTGCTCTACCACCTGTTCATCGTGCGCGTGACGCTCAAGCTGACGTTCTTCGTCAGTCTCGGCCTCGTCGTGGCGGAAGCGATGGTGAGCCAATTCGTCATCCAGGCGCGCGATTCGATGCTGCATTGAGCGCAGGCGCGGCGCTCAGTAATCGACACGCGTGAGGTAGAGGCCCTCCGCCGGTGCGGTCGGCCCGGCCCGGCTGCGGTCGCGGGCGGCGAGCGCGGCGATGACATCGGCGGCACTCCACTTGCCCTCGCCGACCAGCTTGAGTGTGCCCGCGATGTTGCGCACCTGATGATGCAGGAAGGAGCGCGCGCGGGTGGTGATGTGGATTTCCTCGCCGGCCTGGGACACCGAGAGAGCGTCCAACGTCTTCACCGGCGAATCTGCCTGGCAGGCGACGGCCCGGAAGCTCGTGAAGTCGTGCCGGCCGACGAGATGCTGTGCCGCCTCGTGCATCGCGCCCGCGTCGAGTGGCGTTCCGACATGCCAGACGCGGCCGAGATCCAGCGCCGGCGGCGGCCGCCGGTTGAGGATGCGATACAGGTAATGGCGCATGTTGGCGGAAAAGCGGGCGTGGAAGTCTTCGCTCACGGCCTCCGCAGACAGCACGACGACGGGCTGGGGCCGGAGATGGAAGTTGAGCGCATCGCGCACCGTATCGGCGGTCGTCTCCTTGGCGATATCGACATGGGCGACCTGCCCCGTCGCGTGTACGCCCGCGTCCGTGCGGCCCGCGGCGAAGAGGGCGGCGGTCTCGCCGCAGAAGGCCTCGACCGCGCGTTCCAGCGCGGCCTGGACCGAGGGGCCGTTCTCCTGGCGTTGCCAGCCGACGAAAGGCCGGCCGTCGTATTCCAGCATGAGCTTCCAGCGCGTCATGGCAGGCGCGTGCCCTTGGCCACCGGCATGCCGCGCAGGAACGCCTCGCGGTCGAGCGCGCGGCGCCCCTCGCGCTGCAGCTCCAGGAGCTGAAGCACGCCTTCGCCGCAGGCGACCGACAAGCGATCGTCGAGCACGGTCCCCGGCGCGCCTACCCCGGCCACGGCGTTTGCGGCCAGAACCTTGATGCGGGTTCCGTCGAGCTCGAACCAGGCGCCGGGGCGGGGCGCGAAGGCGCGAACCTGGCATGCGGTCGCGGCCGCCGTGTTGCGCCAGTCGATGCGCGCGTCGGCGGGCTCGATCTTCTTGGCGTATGTGACGCCGGCATCGGGCTGCGGTTGCGGTTTCAGCGTTCCGGCTTCGAGGGCGTCGAGCGTCTGGACGATGAGCGCGGCGCCGCATTCGGCGAGCGCGTCATGCAGCGTCGCTGCAGTCGTGGTGGCGTCGATCGGCACAGTCTCCTGAAGCAGGATCGGGCCGGTGTCGAGGCCCTCGTCCATCTGCATGATCGTGATGCCCGTGACCGCGTCGCCCGCCAGGATGGCCCGCTGGATCGGGGCGGCGCCGCGCCAGCGCGGCAGCAGCGAGGCGTGGATGTTGAGGCAGCCGTAGCGCGGCGCGTCCAGGATCGGCTTCGGCAGGATCAGGCCATAGGCGGCGACGACGGCGACGTCGAGATCGAGGGCGGCGAAGGCCGCCTGCGCCTCCGGCTTGCGCAGGCTCGCGGGGGTGAAGACCGGGATGCCGAGCGTTTCCGCGGCCGCCTGAACAGCGCTCGGGCGCTCTTTCTGCCCGCGCCCGGCGGGGCGTGGCGGCTGGCAATAGACGGCGGCGATTTCGTGGCCGGCCGCCGCGAGTGACCGCAGCGCCGGCACCGCGAAATCCGGCGTTCCCATGAAGGCTAGTCGCAGGGGCATGGCGGCGGACCCGGTCGAAGCGGCGGCGGGCGGCGGCTCAGTCGCCGGCCAGCGCCTGTTGTTTCTTGAGCTTCGCCAGCTTGCGCAGGATCATCCGCCGTTTCAATGCGGAAAGATGATCGACGAAAATGATGCCTTCGAGATGGTCCAGCTCGTGCTGGATGCAGGTCGCGAGCAGGCCTTCGGCCTCGCGCTCCTGGAGCACGCCCTTTTCGTCGAGGTAACGGAAGCGGACCTTCTCCGGGCGCTCGACCTCGGCATACTGGTCGGGCAGCGACAGGCAGCCTTCCTCGTAGATGGCGAGCGCCTCGGAGTGCCAGACGATCTCGGGGTTGGCCATACGGATGGGCTCGCGCGGCCCGTCCTTGGGCGAGACATCGACCACGAGCACGCGTTTGGTGACGCCGACCTGCGGCGCCGCGAGCCCGATTCCGGGCGCGAGGTACATGGTGTCGAGCATGTTGTCCATCAGCCTGGCGATGGTCTTGTCGACCTTCTCGACCGGCTCGCACTTCACCTTGAGCCGGGGGTCAGGGGCCGTGATGATCGGCAATACAGCCATTTACGCGCTTCCGTGGAATTCATAGAAACTGATAGCTAGGTATTTCGCGAAGCGCCCCGCGTCAAGGCCGAGGATTCCGCCACCGTACCGGCTGTGCTAGGGTGTCGGCCCATCCGCGCGGGCGGAAGCGGCAGGGAAAACGGTCGATGAACGGGATGCGATTGAGCGACATCATCGGTTGGATCGGCGGAATGGACCTGTCGGCGATTCTCGCGGCGGCGGCCTTCGTGGTCCTGCTCGTCCTGCTGTTGGCGCTCTGGCGGGCGCGCGATTCGGGGCGCGACGCGACCGAGCGGCTCGCCCAGGCGCAGACCGAGCTGGCCGGACGGCTGAGCCAGTTCGCGGAGAGCCAGGTCGCCGCGCAGCAAGGTCTCGCCGAAAGAATGCAGGTGCAGGAGAGGCTGCTGCTGCGCACCATGGATGAAAGGCTCAACCAGGTCAGCCAGCGGGTGACCGAAACGCTGCACAAGCAGGCGGTCGACACGGCCAACACCATGGGCGACCTGAAGGAGCGCCTCGCGATCATCGGCAAGGCGCAGGAAAACATCACCAAGCTCTCCGCCGACGTGATCAGCCTGCAGGAAGTGCTGTCGAACAAGCAGGCGCGCGGCGCTTTTGGCGAGACGCAGCTCGCCGACCAGGTGCGCAACGCGCTGCCGCCTTCGGCTTACGCCTTCCAGGCGACGCTCAGCAACGGCTCGCGGGCCGACTGCCTGCTCACCTTGCCGAACCCGCCGGGCTGCATCGTCATCGACTCGAAGTTTCCGCTCGAGAGCTACCACGCGCTGCGCAACGCGCGGGAAGACCGGGAGCGGATCGAGGCGCGGCGCAGCTTCGCCGCCGATGTGCTGAAGCATGTCAGCGACATCGCCTCGAAATACATCATTCCGGGCGAGACGGCCGACTCCGCGCTGATGTTCCTGCCGTCCGAGGCGGTCTATGCGGAGCTGCATGCCGAGCTACCGGAGGTCGTCGAGAAGTCGCACCGCGCGCGCGTCTACATCGTCTCGCCGACAACGCTGATGGCGACGCTCAACACGATCCGCGCCGTGCTCAAAGACGCGCAGATGCGCGAGCAGGCGGGGCTTATTCAGAAAGAGGTCGCGGCGATGGGCGACGACGTCTCGCGCCTCGACACGCGCGTCGCCAAGCTTCAACAGCATTTCGGGCAAGCGGAGGAGGATATTCGCCAGATCCGCATCTCGACCGAGAAGGTGCAGAAGCGCGCGGTGAAGATTCAGGAGCTCGACCTCGATGAAATCGAGGCCGAGAAGGTGCCGCGCATCGCGGCCGAGGCGATTCGCGGCGGCGAATAAGCGTCTGCGTCATTTCATGCTTCGACGGGCTCAGCATGAGGCCGCTCGGCTACCGCTGGACGCGCGCCTTGTAGGTGAGCGTCGTTTCCCCGTTCGCCGGGACGGGTAGCGACCATTCGGCCTGGTCCGAGGCGATCTTCTTGAATTTGTGCGACGCGCTGAGAATCTCCCAGTCGCCCGGGATGTGCTCGATGACCTTGACCGTCACGGGCTTTGACGTCGCGTTGCGCACCTTGATCTGATGCCCCGTCTCGTAGGTGTTCTTGGGCAGGCCTTGCGTTCGGAATTCCGTCTGCACCCGCCGCGCCGTGATATCGAACGCCTCGCCGAGCGCGAGCGTGACCTCCTGGCCTTTCGCCGTATGCTCGATGCGATCCGCGCCGAGGAAGGTGTCGGAGACGGTTTCCGTCGCGCCGTACACGCGGAAGGTCCCGGCCGGCATGGGGACGCCGAGGCCGGCGGCCTTGTCGTTCTTGAAGCGCAGCAGGCGCTCGGCATTCACTGTCAAGGGATCGCCGAAGCGGCGCGTGTGGAAGGCGCCGTTGCCGACGATCCGATACTCCTTCGTGACCGGGACGCGCGCCGCCTCGAATAGCACGATCTGCTTCGTCTCGCGATCGCCGAGCGTCGTCTTGCGCGCAATTGAATAGAGATGCATGTCGCCGATCGGCTGCGGCGTGACGGGCGGGGCGGCGGCCATCACCGCCTTGGCCGCCATGGCCCGCATCTCCGGCTGGACGCCGGACGGCCCCTGGTTGATCGACCCTGCCACGAGCCGAAGCGCTGCGCCGTCATAGGCCGTGCCGCTGTTGTTCGTGATCGTGGCGACCGCCTGCAGCGCCAGGGATGTCCCGGCCTTGTCGAGTTGCGCGACATAGTCGGCCTGCCAGGTGATGCCGCCGGTGAGATAGCGAAGGTCGAGCGTCGCGGGCTCGGCATCGCTGGCGTCGACCGTGGCCAGTAGCGTGGGCTTCTCCCGCAAGGTGGGCGGCAGCGTATCATAGACGATCCGGCCCGGCGTGCCGGTCTCGATGCGCTCGCCGATCTGCAGGATGACGCCGTTGCGCGCGCTCAGGATCTTGGCGTTCTCGATCTTCTCTTCGCCCGTTGCCGGGTTCGTGCGGATGACGCGCACGGTCTCGCCGACTGAATGGCGCAGCAGTGATTCCGGCGTCAACAGGTCGAAGGCGAAGGTTTGCTCGATCTGCGTGACGGGCTTTGCCGCCTCGACCGTCACGGAGGCCGTCGGCGGCTGCATCGACGGGCTGACGCCGGTCAGGGCCAGACGGTTCACGCCCTTGACCAGGCTGAGCTTGCGCGTCTCCCGCACCAGGGCGAGGTTGTTGTTGTAGACGGTGACTTCCAGGCGTGTCCGGTCCTTGGACGGCACGGTCTGTTCGGCGCGCTGTGCCTGGGCGGGCAGGGCGGCCAGGGTCGTTGCGAACAACACGGCGATGACGCCGCAGCGGCGATGGGCGTCCCTCGCGTGAACGGTCTTTCGGCCTCGCGTCATGATCTTCGTCGCCCCCTTGTTCGCCGCTAGCCTAACAGCGTCATTCCCGCGAGGAAATTACGGAATAGCCGCGGCACTTTCGGCGCCGGGCGACCGCCGGGCATCTGCGCCACGCCGATCATGCATCTGAGAAAAGCAGCCGCCTCAGCTTTCCACCACGCGCCGTGCGCGCAGCGCGGCGGTGAGCGTGCCGTCGTCGAGATAGTCGAGCTCGCCGCCCACCGGCACGCCATGCGCCAGGCGGGTGACGCTGACGCCGGTCGGCGCCAGCCGCTCGGCGATGTAATGCGCCGTTGTCTGGCCGTCGACCGTCAGGTTGGTCGCGAGGATGACCTCCTTGAGGTCGCCTTGTTCCGCGCGCTCCACCAGCTTGGCGATGTTGAGGTCTTCCGGCCCGATGCCGTCCAGCGCCGAGAGGTGCCCGCCCAGCACGTGATAGCGGCCCTTGAAGGAGCCGGTCCGTTCCAGCGCCCACAGGTCGCCGACCTCTTCGAGCACGCAGATCACCGCGGGATCACGCTTCTCGTCCCGGCAGATCGCGCACGGGTCGAGCGTGTCGATGTTGCCGCAGACGGAACAGGTCCGCACCGTGCGCGCGACCGCGTCGAGCGCCTGGGTCAGCGGCTCCATCAGCGTCTCGCGCTTTTTGAGTAGATGCAGCGCGGCGCGGCGCGCCGAGCGCGGGCCCAGGCCGGGCAGCCGCGCCAGCAGCTGGATCAGTCGCTCCACTTCGGTCATGGGCGGCAGGGTCTCAGAAGGGCAGCTTGAAGCCGGGCGGCAGCTGCAGCCCGCCCATCATTGCCGCCGTCTCTTCCTGGACCTTCTGCTCCAGCTTGGCCTTGGCGTCGTTGTGGGCGGCGGTAATCAGGTCCTCGAGAATTTCGACTTCCTCGGCCTTGGCGAGCGACGGATCGATCTTCACGCCGCGCATCACGCCCTTGCCGTTGAGCGTGACGGTCACCATGCCCGCGCCGGCACTGCCGGCAACTTCAATCGTCTCGAGCTTCTCCTGCATCTCGGCCATCTTGGTCTGCATGGCCTGGGCCTGTTTCATCAACTGCCCGAGATTCTTCATGCGTTAGTCCCTTTCATCGTCGTCGGCCGGATCCTCCGGCTCTTCGAGAAACATTGCATCCGCGTCGTTATCCGCAAGCTCCGTTCGCGGCGTGACCTTACGGATCACCGCGCCCGGGAAAGATTCCTTCACCGCCTGGACGACCGGCAGCTGTTCGGCGGCGTCCAGCATCCGCTGGCGCGCCGCGCTGTCCTGCTCGGCGAGCGTGGGGTCGCCGGTCTCTTGGGAGATGCTGACCACCCAGCGAGCACCCGTCCACTGTGTCAGAAAGCTCATCGTCTTGTTGGCGAGATCGCGGGGCGCGTGCTCGGTCGGCCGGAACTCGATCCGTCCCTGCTCGAATTTCACCAGATGCACTGAATGGGTAAGCTGCGTCTGAATGCCGATCTCGCGATTTTCCTCGAACAGGCGCACGACATCGAGAAAGCTTTGCGGCGCCTTGACCGGTGCGGGCGACGGCGCGGGCTCGGGCGCCGCCGCGATCGGCGCCGGCTCGGCGTAGGCCGTGGCGGGTGTGGCCGATGCGGTCGCACCGCCGGTCCGCGACGGGCGCGGCTGCGGCGCGGCGGCCGGTGCGCCGGGGCCGGAAGCCAGCTCTTTCGCCAGCTCCGACGGCGGCGGCAGCTCGGCGGCGTAGGCGAGGCGCACCAGGACCATCTCGGCCGCCTGCAGCTGCGCGTCGGCGCGCTGGGTTTCCTCCAGCCCCTTGAGGAGAAGCTGCCAGGTGCGCGTCAGCACCGGCATCGAGAGCTTCCCGGCGATCTCGCGGCCGCGCGTGCGCTCGACCTCCGGGGTATAGGGCGCGTCCGCCACCTCCGGCGCGACCTTGATCCGCGTCATCCAGTAGGTGACGTCGAGCAGGTCCTGCAGCACGGCGACGGGGTCGGCCCCGTCGCGATACATCGTCTGCATCTGATCGAGCGCTTCCTTGATCGCGCCGGCCATGAGGCGGTCGAACAGCTCGAAGACCGCGGTGCGGTCGGCGAGGCCCAGCATCTCCTGCACCTGCGCGGCGGTGACCTTGTCGGAGCCCAGCGCGATCGCCTGGTCGAGCAGCGACAGCCCGTCGCGCACCGAGCCGTCCGCGGCGCGCGCGATGATGCGGATCGCCTCCGGCTCGATCGTGATTTGTTCGCGCCCGGCGATATCCGTGAAATGCGCCGCGAGCTTTTCGATGTCGACCCGGCGCAGATCGAAGCGCTGGCAGCGCGACAGCACGGTGACCGGAACCTTGCGGATCTCCGTCGTCGCGAAGACGAAACGGACATGCTCCGGCGGCTCTTCCAGCGTTTTGAGCAACGCGTTGAAGGCATTCTTCGAGAGCATGTGCACTTCGTCGATGATGTAGACCTTGAAGCGCGCGGAGACTGGCTTGTAGCGCACGCCATCGATCAGCTCGCGGATGTCGTCGACGCCGGTGCGGCTCGCCGCGTCCATCTCCATGACATCGACGTGGCGGTCCTCCGCGATGGCGATGCAGTTGTCGCACACCCCGCAGGGTGAGACCGTGATCCCGCCCTTGCCGTCGGGTCCGGTGCAGTTGAGCGCGCGCGCGATGATCCGCGCGGTGGTGGTCTTGCCGACACCGCGCACGCCGGTGAGCATGTAGGCATGCGCGATCCGGCCGCTCTCGATGGCGTTGGTCAGGGTGCGGACAAGCGCGTCCTGCCCGACCAGCTCGGAAAAATTGCTGGGCCGGTATTTTCGAGCGAGAACTCGATAGGCCGTGGATTCGCGGTCCGTTGCCATCGGGCGGACTGTGTTCCGGTGCTCGTGTTGCTGTCCTTGGGCTCCCCTCATCGGGTGGAAGGCCAGCCAAGCGACCCGGACCAAACTCGTTACGGCTGCTTCCTTCCGGACCTGACCGGGTTGGCGAGGGGCCCGTCCGCCGACCAGCCTTCCGAGGCCACTATATCAGCCACGGCTGCGCATATGGCAAGACCCGTACCGAAAGTTGCGCGGCCGGGGCCAACCGTGCAAATGTCTCGCCATGAAAAGCCCTAATATCTATGCCGACGTCGATATCAACCGGGCCGCGCATTTCCGCCGGGACGAGGGCTGGCTCCGCGAAAAGCTGGCCGACCGGTCATCGCGGATTCTGCCGGTCTGGCGCTCGCGTAGTCTGGTGATCGAAGGCGAGATGCCGGCGACCGTCCTGCTCGAGGCGCATGCCGGGCTGCTGTCGCAGATCCAGTCGGTGGTGTTTCTCGGCCTGATCGACGACATCGCCCATTTCGCCGTCGACGTATCGGAGCAGGACGAGCCGCCCTTCCGGGAGCATGGCGAGTTCCACGATCTTCGCCAGGTTGGCCCGCGCATGGCGCCGGGCGAAGGCGGGCTGCTCGCCTATGCGCGGGCGATGATGACCTGGCACCGGCGCCACCAGTTCTGCAGCGTCTGCGGCTCGCCCACGGAAAGCACCCAGGGCGGGCATGTCCGGCAATGCGTCAACCCGGACTGCCGCACGCAATGCTTCCCGCGCACCGATCCGGCGGTGATCATGCTGGTGCATGACGGCGGTGACCGCGTGGTGCTGGGCCGCAAGGCGACTATGATGCCGGGCCTGCACACCATCCTCGCGGGCTTCGTCGAGCCGGGTGAAAGCATGGAGGACGCGGTCGCGCGCGAAGTGTTCGAGGAGGTCGGGCTGGAAACCACCGACATCCACTACCACTCCTCGCAGCCCTGGCCCTTCCCGTCCAACGTCATGCTGGGCTTCACGGCGCGGGCGACGACCTTCGACATCAATGTCGACTATCACGAGCTGGAAGACGGCGCCCGCTGGTTCACCCGCGAGGAGCTTCGCAACTCGCCCGAGAACGACACGCTCCGCCTGCCGCGCAGGGACTCGATCGCGCGGCGGCTGCTCAGTGAATGGATTGCCGAGGGCTGAGCGTTACTTGCCGTTGACGTGCGAGCGGAACGGCGCGGCCGGATAGACGCCCAGGATCTTGACCTCGCGGCTGAAGAAGCCGAGCTCTTCCAGCGCCAGGCGGACCGGCGTCTGGTCGGGATGGCCCTCGATGTCGGCGTAGAACTGCGTCGCCACGAACTGTCCGCGGACCATGTAGGATTCCAGCTTCGTCATGTTGACGCCGTTGGTGGCGAAGCCGCCGAGCGCCTTGTACAGTGCGGCGGGCACGTTGCGCACCCGGAAGACGAAGGACGTGACCACGATGCCCGCGTCCGGGTCGGGATCGATCGGGTCCTCCGCCATGATCAGGAAGCGCGTCGTGTTGTGCTCCTCGTCCTCGATATTGTCGCGCAGGATTTCCAGGCCGTAGGTCTCGGCGGCCAGGGTGGAGGCGATCGCGGCCATCGACGGATCGCCTGTTTCCGCCAGTTCCTTGGCGGCGCCCGCGGTGTCGGCGTGGATCACCGGGGTAATCCCGAGCGTGCGCAGCGTGTTCCGGCATTGCGAAAGCGCCTGCACATGGCTGTGCGCGGTCTTCAGCTGCTCGATCTTGGTGCCCTTGCGCACCAGAAGCTGGTGGTTCACGCGCTGGAAATGCTCGCCGATGATGTGCAGGCCCGACTCCGGCAGCAGATGATGGATGTCGGCGACGCGTCCGGCGACCGAATTTTCAACCGGAATCATGGCAAGCCGCGCTTTGCCGTCGCGCACCGCGGCGAACACGTCCTCGAAGGCGGCGCAGGGCAGCGTGGCCAACTCCGGAAACACGGTCCGGCATGCCAAGTCCGAATACGCGCCGGGCAGTCCCTGAAAGGCGATCAGGTCGTCGGATTTCGCTGCCATGCCGCGGATTCCTGCCGGAAATAGATCTCAGCGCGCCAGCAGGGCGCGGGCGCGTTCCAAGTCGGCGGGAGTATTGACGTCGAGCGGAATGGTGTCAATGAGCGCCACGTCGATGCGCATCCCCGCCTCGAGCGCGCGGAGCTGCTCAAGCCGTTCGCGCTG
>CAZPFL010000166.1:0-11670 GCA_964585785.1 uncultured Rhodospirillaceae bacterium | reverse complement strand
CGTGGCGCGCCGGTCTTCCGAAGACGGCGGCCGGACGACACCGGCCGCCGGCGCCGAAGGGCTGGGGCAGCTCGGTATCCTCGATCGAGAGCGCAGCGACGCCGGCGGTCTCCAGCTCCTCGACCGTGCGGCGCACGTTCAGCGCATTGCCGTAACCGTGGTCGGCGTCGACGATCAGCGGCAGGCCGCCGGCGCGGCCGATGCGCAGGCATTGCTGCGCCAGCTCGCTCAGCGTCAGCAGGATGAGGTCGGGACCGCCCAGCACGGCCATCGAGGCGACCGAGCCGGCGAGGATGCTGACCTGATAGCCGAGATCCTCGGCGATACGCGCGGAGAGGGGATCGAAGACCGATCCCGGGTTGACGCAGGTGTCGCTGGCCAGGAGGGCGCGGAACCGTTCGCGGCGGGGTGTCCAATGCATGGGGGATTTGAGCCTTGGTTCGGAGCGGAGGGAGACGGCCCGTTTAGGCCGGATTCGCCAAGGCGGCAAGGGCGGGGCGCCATTGCTTCCCAGGCGGTCAGCGGTCCGGCGTGTTCGGCCACAAGGGCGGGGAATCGTAGCCGGATCGGGGCTGGTCGGGCCGGCGCGGCGTGCCGGGCAAGGGCTCGCAGCCGATCAGCTCCCAATCGCAGACCTGGCCGCTGCCGCGGCACCGGCACACCCAGGTGCCGGTCAGGCAACTCGTCGGCTTCATCGGCGGCGTGCCGCAGCGGGAGTCCGCCTGCGCCAGCCAGCGCTGCACCGTATCGGCCGGCGCCGCCTGCGCCGATGCGCCGGCGAGCGCGCCCGCCAGCGCCAGAAACGCGACCATTGCCGCCGTCTTCATCGCTTTGTTCCGCATCCGTCTGAGAATTGCTATTTTCTTAATGGATTCAGGGACACCCGGCTGTGAGCTATGTCAATAGGTCACGCGAGATCGCCGGCCATGACCGTCTTCAGCTCTTCAGCCGGTAGCCCGTCTTGAAGATCCAGGCGACTAGCGCCAAGCAGCCGGCGAGGAAGGCGAGCGTCATGCCGAGGCTGACGCCGACATGCACGTCGGCGATGCCGTAGAAGCTCCAGCGGAAGCCGCTGACCAGGTAGACGACGGGGTTGAGCAGGGTGATCTTCTGCCAGATCGGCGGCAGCATATGGATCGAGTAGAAGCTGCCGCCGAGGAAGGTGAGGGGCGTGACGACCAGGAGCGGGATGACTTGCAGCCGCTCGAAATTGTCGGCCCAGATGCCGATGATGAAGCCGAACAGGCTGAAGGTCACGCCGGTCAGCGCCAGGAAGGTCAGCATCCAGATCGGGTGGTCGATGCGCACCGGGACGAAGAACCAGGAGGTCGCGAGAATGATCAGGCCGAGCAGGATCGACTTCGTCGCCGCCGCGCCGACATAGGCCGCCGCGACCTCGAAATAGGAGATTGGCGCGGACAAGAGCTCGAAGATCGTGCCGGTGAATTTCGGAAAGTAGATCGCGAAAGACGCGTTGGAGATACTCTGCATCAGCAGCGACAGCATGATCAGCCCGGGCACGATGAAGGCGCCGTAGCTCACGCCCTCGACATGGCTGATGCGGCTGCCGATCGCCGAGCCGAACACGACGAAGTAGAGCGCGGTCGAGATCACCGGCGCGACGATGCTCTGCAGCAGCGTGCGCCGCGTGCGCGCCATCTCGAAACGGTAGATCGCCAGGAGGCCGTAGAGGTTCATGGCCGCTTGCTCCCCGCCGGCACGGCCTCGCCCCGGCCGGCCGCCTGGTCCGTGGTCTTGTTCCGCTCGCTCACCAGACTCACGAAGATTTCCTCGAGCGAGCTCTGGCGCGTCTGCAGGTCGCGGAAGCGGATGCCGGCCGCGCTCAGGTCGCGCAGCAGGCTGGTGATCCCGGTGCGCTCGGCCTGGGTGTCGTAGGTGTAGACGAGCTCGCAGCCGTCGGCGCGGAGCGCGAGGTCATGGCGCGCCAGCGTCTCGGGCAGGGCGGCGAGCGGGCTCTGCAGCTGCAGCGTGAGCTGCTTCTGGCCCATCTTCCGCATCAGCTCGTCCTTCTGCTCGACCAGGATGATCTCGCCCTTGTTGATCACGCCGACCCGGTCGGCCATCTCCTCGGCCTCCTCGATGTAATGCGTGGTGAGGATGATGGTGACGCCGGTGTCGCGCAGGTCGCGCACCAGCCGCCACATGTCCTGGCGCAGCTCGACGTCGACGCCGGCCGTCGGCTCGTCGAGGAACAGGATCTTGGGCTCGTGCGCCAGCGCCTTGGCGATCAAGAGGCGGCGCTTCATGCCGCCCGAGAGCGTGCGGATCGTGTTGTCCTTCTTGTCCCAGAGCGAGAGGTCCTTCAGCACCTTCGCGATATGGGCCGGGTTCGCCGTCTTGCCGAACAGGCCGCGGCTGAAGCTGACGGCGTTCCAGACGGTCTCGAAGATGTCGGTCGCCAGCTCCTGCGGCACGAGGCCGATCGTGGCGCGCGCGGCGCGGTATTCGCGGATGATGTCATGCCCGTCGGCCGTGACCGTGCCGCTGCTCGGCGTGACGATGCCGCAGATGATGCTGATCAGCGTCGTCTTGCCCGCGCCGTTCGGCCCCAGGAGCGCAAAGATCTCCCCGCGCTTGATCTCGAGATCGATATTTTTCAGCGCTTGGAATCCGGACGCGTAGGTCTTCGACAGGTTCGCGACAGAAATGATGGAAGGCAGGTCGTGCATGCGGCGGACGATAGCCTATGTGGCGACGGCGGCGTAGGGATTTCGGCGGCGGCGGCGGGCGGACAGCGGTAGGGGCTATGTAGGCGGGGAGGGGCGGGATGTCGAGGGCGGTGGCGCATTGAGTCGGGCACTTGGATGTGTTACATATTACATTACTAGTAACACTACAGGCTCTGGCCAATGACCCAGTCGACTTTCACGTTTCGGGTCGATGATGACCTCAAGACCGCCTTCGCGGAAGCAGCGAAAGCGCAGGATCGGACAGCCGCACAGCTTTTGCGGGTTCTCATGCGGGAGGCGGTTCAACGCGCTCAAGCAGGACAAGAGTATGATGCCTGGTTTCGGGCTGAAGTGGAGCAGGGATTGCGCGAGGCGGATGATCCGGCCGTGCCGCGCATTCCGCATGAGACGGTTCGGTCGAATTGGCGTCGGCAACGGGCTGAGCTCGTGAAACGCACGCGGGGCAGGGATGGCCGCAAGAAGGCGTGAAGATAGAATGGCTTCCGGCAGCCGAAGATAACCTCGAAGATCAGCTTTCCTATATTGCCGAGCGAAATCCGTCTGCAGCGATCGAAGTAGGCGACGCGATCGATGTGGCGGTCGCGCGGCTCGTTGATTTTCCGGAGATCGCGCGCCCTGGCCGCGTGCGTGGAACCCGGGAACTCGTTGTCGCTGGGACACCCTATATCGTGGTTTATCGTGTTGAACCGGCAGCCGTGGTCATTCTTCGCGTTTTGCACGGCGGCCAAAATTGGCCGCCGGATTGAAGGAGCCGTCCTACCGCCCCTTCCACGCCGGCTTGCGCTTCTCGGCGAAGGCCTTCGGGCCCTCGATGAAGTCCTCGCTCTCGCGCATGGCGTCGACGGCATAGTATTGGGCGTTGACCGCGTCCTCGACCGAAGCGTGCTTCATGCCCTCGCGCACCACCTCGATGCTGGCGCGGATCGAGAGCGGCGAGCATTTCAGGATGTCGCCGGCCCAGCGCTTCGCCGCGGTCAGCGCCTGGCCTTCGGGCACGACCTCGGTGACGAAGCCGAGCTGGTAGCCTTCCTTCGCGGGCACGCGGCGGCCGGTCAGGATCATGCCCATCGCCTGCTTCATCGGGATCTGGCGCGGCAGCCGGTGCAGCCCGCCCGCGAGCGCGGCCAGCCCCACCAGCGGCTCGGGCAGCGCGAAGATCGCGTTCTCGGCGGCGATGATGATGTCGGCCGCCAGCGCCAGCTCGAAGCCGCCGCCCATGGCGATGCCGTTGACCGCGGCGATCAGCGGCTTCGACCGGTCGTAGCGGAAGGTGATGCCGCCGAAGCCGGTCGCCGGACGCGCGCGCGTGCCGCCCTCGGCCTGCCATTTCAGGTCGTTGCCCGCGCTGAACGCGCGGTCGCCGGCGCCGGTCAAGATGGCGACCCAGAGCTCCGGATCGTTCTCGAAATTGTCGAAGATCTCCGACAGCTCGTAATGCGCCGGCGAATGCAGCGCATTCATGCGCTCCGGGCGGTCGATGGTGACGATCAGGACGTGGCCGTCGCGTTCGGCCTTGCAGAATTCGGGCATCGGTGGCTCTCCGGGTGTCTTATGCGTTCAAGAAAGTATACAGGTGCGCGCAGCGAAGGCGAGAGCGGGGCGGGTTTGTTTGCTTTGTCCCCCCACCCAACCCTCCCCCGCAAGGGGGGAGGGCTAAGAAAATCAAGTCCTCCCCCCTTGCGGGGGAGGATTTAGGTGGGGGGTGATGATGCCGTCGTGTCCGGCATCACCCCGCGGCCTGCCGCGTCGCTCCGGCGTCCCAGTCGGTGGCGTAGCCCTTGAAGGGCGTCGGGATGCGCTGGATGTCCTGCATCACGCCCTTCAGCGGGCGCGGGTCGGTGTGCGGCGGGATGAACAGCGACAGCGTGTCGGCGAGCCCGCCATAGCGTTTCTCGATCGCGTCGGGCAGCGTGTCGTAGGTCGCCACGGTGGCGAACATCTCCAGCACGTCGTCGGAGATCAGCGCCGCCATCTCGCCCCAGCGCCGTTCCTTGGGATAGGGGCGGAGCTTGAGGCCGAGATCCTCCATGCCGTGCAGCGCCAGCACGTGCCAGTAGGCGCGGGTCGAGCAGTAGAAGGCGACGCGGAAGCGGATGTATTCGCGCATCTTGGCCACTTCTTCTTCATTCGCGCCGGTGGCGATGAAGCTGCCGGCGACGACCTCGAAGGCGTGGCGCGGCCGGCCGTGCACGTCGAGCCCGGTCCGGATGCGCGTGAGTGAGACTTCGTCCATGTAGCGCCGCGTGCTGAAGGGATGCAGGCGGGCGCCGTCGGCGACCTCGCCCGCGACCTTCAGCATGGCGGGTCCGACAGCGGACATGGCGATCGGGATGCGCGGCAGGCCGAGCGGGCGCGGCGAGAAGTTGGGCGTGGTCAGGGTCAGCGTGTAGTGGTCGCTGTGATAGTCGATCGGCTCTTCCTTCTCCCAGGCGCGCCAGACCGCGCGCACCGCGCCGATATAGTCGCGCATGCGCGGCGCCGGCGGCGTCCACGCGATGCCGTAGCGGCGCTCGTTGTGGCCGCGCACCTGCGAGCCGAGGCCGAGATAGAAGCGCCCATTCGACGCCTTGTTCAGGTCCCAGGCGGCGTGCGCCATGATGGTCGGGCTGCGCGGAAACGCGATGGCGACGCCGGTGCCGATCTGGATGCGCTTGGTCGCCATCGCGGCCACCGCAAGCGGCGGGAAGGGGCCGTGCGCGTTCTCGAGCGCGACGATGCCGTCGAAGCCCGCGTCTTCGCAGGCGATCGCGGCGTCCCGGGCTTTCCACAGGTCGTCGTTCGGCAGGTGGTAGACGATGCGCATCGGCTTGGCTTCTCCCTGGCGGTTTCTCGGTCTTGGCCGCCGGCATCGGCGCAGCGGCAACCGGCACGATACTACGATCGAGGAAAACGCCAAATTCAGCGCGCCGAGGCCGCTTTTTCGAAGGCGGCGATGGCGCGGCAGACCGCCTCGGGCCGCGTATGGTCGATCCGCGGATGCCACGGCACCCATTGGAAGCGCTGATAGAACAGGCGACCGGGATGCGGCGGCCGCGTGTAGTCGTAACGCGCGAGTGGGCGGAAGCACTCCCGCTCGCACCGCACATAGCTGAGATTGCCGCGCTCCGAGGCATAAAGCGCCAGCAAGGCCTGCTTTTCGCGCGCCGCTTCCGCGTCCAGGCGGATCTCGCGCTCGCCGCCGCGGGACCCGATGAAGCGCTGCGAGCGCACGCGGCCCGCCTCGAAGTTGTATTCGCTGAACTCCCAGACCTCGCAGCGTTCCGCGACGCGCCGGGCGAGATAGCTCGTCACGTCGTGGTCCTGATGCCCGCCTTCATAGGCCGGCGCCCAGACGACGCTCGGCCGCAGCGCGCCGAAGGCTCCGTCCAGCCGCGCCGCCGTTTGGGCGAGATGGTCCTTGAGCGCGCGCGTCGGGATGTCCTGGCGCAAGGCCATGCGGATGCCGAGACGCGCGGCCGCCGCTTCGGCTTCATGCCAGCGCCGGGCCACGCGCGTGGCATGGCCCGTGCGCTGCCACGGCCAAAGCAGGGACGGGTGGGGCACGCCGTTCGTGAGGTAGCAGCCGAAGACGTCCGATCCTTGCGCGACCGCCTGGCGGATCGCCTCGGCGCAGCCGACGACCTCGTCGTCAGGATGCGGGATGAGAAGGACGATCCGTTTGCCGAACATGCTGAGACCGCTGCTCCAGTTTGCGGCGGAAGGCCTCGCGCCAGGTCGGGATCAGGTCCTGCAGCAGCACGTCGTTCCAGGTCGGGTGGCGCGTCACGGCGGCTTCGCGCGCCCGCGCGCCGACGGCCTGCAGGCGGTCCGGCGCGGCGATCAGCGCCTCGATGGTGTTGGACCACAAATCGGGGTCCGCGTCGAACAAGACGAAGCCGTCATGGCCGTTCCGCTCCACGTAGACGCCGCCGCCGGACTGCGCCACCAGGACGGGCAGGCCGCTCGCCATCGCCTCGAGCACGACATTGGGCGAGATCTCGACCTGGCTGGGGAAGGCGAACAGGTCCGCCGAGGCGTACAGCCAGGCGAGGCTGTCCTGCGGCAGGTTGCCGGGCAGCGTGGCGCGGTCGCCGAGCAGCGCGCCGATCGTCTCGATCTCGGCGCCGTCGCCCGCGAACACGGCCTGGATGTCGGCGCCGCGGTCGAGCAGGGCGCGCGCCGCATGCGCGAGCGTCATCACGCTCTTGCCGTGATCCAGCCGTCCGGCGAACAGCAGGACGAAGCGCTCCGCCGGAATGCCGAAGGCCGACTGCAGGCGGGCCCGGTCGCGCCGGTGCGGATGGAACAGATTGCGGTCGACGGCGCGGCGGAGAATGCCGACCGGCGCGTCCGGGCGCAGCCCATCCGGCCGCGTCTGCCCGTGGCGCTCCGAGACGAGAACCGCGTCGCATCGCGCCATGTAGCGGCGCAGCCGCGCGTCCATCCGGCGGCCCAGGCGTTCCGGCATGGCGAGCGTGTCGCAGAGGAAATCGGCGAGCGCGCCGTCGCCCAGCAGGCCGCGGATCGCCTTCTCGGAATATTTGCGCGTGTAGCTCGGCGTGTCCGTGTGCAGCGACGTCGTCAGCGGGCGCCGCAGGATCCGGGTCATCAGCCGCGCCGTCGAGGCGTAGTTGAAATAAGCGTCCGTGGTGTGCACGACGTCGTACCGCAGGAGCCGCCGCGCGAGCGCGGGGTGAAAGGGCGCGAGATCGGTATCGGCCGGGGTCGACGGGATGAAGGGGAGCCGCGCCGTGCTGAAGACCGGCGGCGACAGCGCGTAGCGCACATGCGCGGCGAGCGGGATCTCCTTCCGCACCGGCCCCTGGAAATGCACCGTGAGGTCGATGCCGACGTCGCGCCGCGCGGCCGCCTCGGCGAGCCGCTGCCAGCATTTCACATGGCCGCCGGCGGAAGGGGACGCTTCGAGGTCGATCAGCACGCCGACGCGGAGCGGCCCGTCAAAGCCCCGGCTGCGCTGCGAGCGGCGGCGCCGGCCGCCGAAGAGTCGCGATCCTTCGCCGACGAGATCCGTGCTGTTGGTGGAGAACTTCGAGTCGTGCATGGTCTTGCCGCCAGGGCCGCCTCTCCGGCCCTGGGTTGTCCTTCGTCTGCCTTCGGTCGTGAAGAACGCGTCCGGTCAACAGTCTGTTTCAACACAATATTATTTCCGAAGGCGGCGTCGGCAAATCAACCTGTCGTGTAGGTCTCTAAAGGGGGGCATTTGGCCAGTCCGGGTTAGGCTCCGCCGGATCGGCCGTCAGCCCGGCGGCCTTCACCCCCTCGATGGCGCAGTATTCGTCCCGGTCCGACGCGTCGCCGCTGATGCCGACCGCGCCGATGATGTCGCCGGCCTTGTCCCGGATCAGCACCCCGCCGGGGACGGGGATGAAGCCGCCGTGGGACACCGCGGCGACGCCGGTCACGAAGGTGGGCCGGTTGGTCAGGCGGTCGCGCAGCAGACGGCTCGACGCGCCCATGCCGAGCGCGCCATACGCCTTGCCGGTCGCGATCTCCACCCGGAGGATGCCCGACTTGTCCTCGCGCTTGAGCGCGACCAGGTGGCCGCCGGCGTCCAGCACCGCGACGGTAAGCGGCATCAGCCCCGCCTTGCGGCCGGCGGCGAGCGCCGCATCGACGACGGTGGATGCCTGGGCGAGAGAGATGCTGGTCATGTCACGGCTCCTGTCTGTGGAATTCGGTCGGGAAAGGCCGGCAGAAGAATACCACCGCGGCCGGAACGGCCCGATGGCGGGGCGGACCGAAATCTTATCGCGTAAACATGCATTAACAAGTAAAGGATAGCGTGATGCGTGCAGGCGCCCTTGACCTGACGCGCCCGCGCACCGACCTAGACGGCAGGGCCGCACGGAGGATCGCCTCAGGTCCGCAGGCGTTGAGACATCGGATTGAGCATGACGAAAATTCGCATCGAATACTGCCTCGCTTGAAACTACGAGCCGAGAGCCCGCCGTGCGCGGGACCTGTTGCTGGCGAAAGCGCCCGCCGAGGTGGAACTGATAAAAGGCGGGGCAGGCGTCTTCGACATCACGATCGACGGCGCGCTCGTCTATTCCAAGCGCAAGACCGGCCGCTTCCCGACCGACGAGGAAGTCCGCTCCCTGATCGCCGGCTGAGATCGCCGGCTGACACCGCGCGAAACATGGTTAACCGCCGGCCTGCGGCCCGGAGGCCGGCCGCGGCAACGCCCTGTTGCACCTAAGTCTCTCTTATTCAAAAACGATTTACTTTCTTCCTTTGCTACAATTTGGCCGCATTTCTCGGCCACATTGTGGCTGTGAAAAAGAACAGAATCCTGATAATCGGCATTTTCGGGGCCGCTACGCTTGCCGCCGCCGGGGTGGGATATCTGCGGTCGATCAATGTCGACCGCTTCCGCCCGGCGCTCGTGGCCGAGTTGCGCGCGGCGACCGGCCGGGACGTCAGGATCGACGGCCCGTTACGGCTGGGGCTGTGGCCGGCACCGCATTTCACGATGTCCGATATCGCCGTCGCGAACGCGCCCTGGGGCACGCGGCCGGCGCTGGCGCGGATCGAGCGCATCGACGCCAAGATCGCGCTCGCGCCGTTGCTGAAGGGCGAGCTGCGCATCAGCCGCCTGCGCCTGGTGCGGCCGGACCTGTGGCTCGAGACGGATCCCTACGGCAAGGTCAACTGGGTGCTCGCCGGCGGAACCGGGCCGGCCCTGATGGAAGTCGCCGGTCCGCACGGGAAGCATGATCCGGCCGGCTCGCTGCTCCGCGCGCTTGCGATCGGGCGCGTCGACATGGCCGGCGGGCGCCTCACCTATCGCGACGGGGCGACGGGCGACATCACCGTCTTTGGCGTCTCGTCCGCGTCGGTCGAAGGCGACGGCCGCCGCACGCCGCTCAAGCTGGCCTTCGCCGGCGACTGGAACGCGCTGCCGCTGACGCTGAACGGGGTCATTGGGCCGTTCAACGCGATCGCCTTCGACGAAGGCCGCGCCTCGGCGATCCGCTTCGCGCTCGAGACCGCGGGCGTACAGCTCTCGGTCGGCGGGACCGTCGGCGACCCGCGCCGCGGGCCGGGGGCGACCTTGCACATCTCCGGCCGGGCGGCCGCGCTCGACAAGCTGGCGACGGTACTCGGCCTGGCGCTGCCGCAGGCCGCCGGTGCCTCCTTCGATGCGGACCTGCGCTACCGCAAGGCGCTGCTGGAGCTCAGCGACGTTCGGCTCTCGCTCGGCGGGCAAGCGGCCTATGGCTCGCTCAAGGTCGATTTCACGAAACCGCGCCCGGTCTTCACCGGCGACCTGCACGCCCCGGACGTCGATCTTTCCGAGCTGGCGAGCGGGCCCGCCGCGGCGGCCGAACCGGGGCTGGTACAGGCGGTCGCGGATAGCGGGCTGCTCACGCTGGTCAACGGCACGGCGGATCTCAGCGCCGACCGGGTCGACGCCGGGCCGGTCACGCTGCGCGATGCCGAGGCGCATCTGACGCTCAAGGACGGCGCGCTCGTCGTCGCGCCGCTGCGCGGACAATCCGCCGGCGGCCCGATCCGGGCGAGCTTCCGCGTCGACGCGCACGCGGTTCCGGCGCGGCTGTCGGTTTCCGTCAAGGCGCCGATGCTCGCGATCGGGCCCGCGCTGCAGCAGCTCGACACGATCGAAGCCTTCGGCGGGATCGTCTCCTTCGCCGCGAATTTGTCGACCGTGGCGGGCCCGCCCGAGAAGATGCTGGCCGCCCTGCACGGCGAAGCGCTGCTGGCGATGGGCGAGGGGCGGCTGACGCTCGAGCCCTACCGCACGCCCTTCGCGGTGTCGCCGGCGGGGCTCGGCGGCCTCGTCGGGCTGCTCGCCGCGCCGGGGCGCCGGGATGTCGGCATCGAATGCCTCGCGGGGCGGGTGACCGTCGACGGCGGGGTCGCGCATTCGGACGGCTTGGTGCTGGTCAGCGAGGATGCGAAGGTGAAAGGCGAAGGCACGGTCGATTTGCGCGACGGCCGCGTCGCGCTACGCTTCACGCCGGAAGCGCGTAACGGCGCGCTGCTGGTCGGGGAGCCCGTCGCGCTCGGGGGCGATCTCCGCGCGCCGGTCGTGACGGAGGAGCCGGCCCTGGCCCATCGCGCCAGCATGAGCGACGTGGCGTTGTATCCGCTCCGCCGTTTCTTCGCCGGGCTCGGCGCGAATTATGACGCGAATGCCTGTCTCAGATCGCTGCCGCCGGTGCCGCACAGGCGCGCGCGGCTGCGCGGCGAGCCGATCGCGCAGCGGCCGCAGACCGCCGTCCAGGAAGCCGGTATCCCCGCGGCGCAGTCTGCGCCGTCGCCGTCGCTCGGCGGCTCGGTGGAATAGCCTGTTGCGCATGCGCAACGGTACCGTGCGACAAAATCGCCCCTGGTCCTGAGACCGCGTCGCGGGTGCGAGACGGCGTGCCCAAAAAAGCCGCCGATTCCCGCGGATTTTGTACACATTTGTATTCAATTGAGCGCTTCACAACCGAAATCTTTAAGTTTCAAGCGCTTGCAAATGTGGCGCGGTTGTGTAGACTGCTGACAATCGTACCTGACGAGAAACTGACCTGATTGCACAACAGGCTCTTGTCCGGACAATAACGCCAGAAGATGGGTTGCGATAATCGGCCGGTACGGGCGACCAGCCTTAAATGGGCGCCGTAGGCCGAGCCTGTATAATATAAGCCGGAAGAACCGGTGCCTTTCCGCATCACCTCACAAGGCCCCGACAGCGTCAGGGCCTTTTATTTTATCCAAGCCAATAGAATGCCCTACGCGGCGACCTTGCCGTCCGGCGTCAGCTCCGGCACGCGCGAGGCGGGCACGTAGACGAAGCCGTCGAACAGCCGGCGCTGCGTGCGATAGGTCGCGCCGTACTCGGCATACCACGCGTTGCCTTTCATGAAGACGTTGGACGCCACGGTCAGGATGCCCGAGGGCTGCATGATGTTGAGATCGTCCCGCGGGTTCGCGGTCGGCCGCGCGTGCC
>CAZPFL010000165.1:0-11678 GCA_964585785.1 uncultured Rhodospirillaceae bacterium | reverse complement strand
AGAAGGCCTGCCAATGCTTGGTCGAGCCCGGCAGGATGCAGATGTAGCCGTCCTTGGTTCGAAAGGGCTTGCGATTGGGCAGCCTGGCGCGGACGTAGCCCGCCTCGCCATGCTGCGGCACATAGACCATGCCGCCGATCTGCTCCATCAGATTGAAATGCACGCTCAGCTCGAACATCGGCACCTCGATCTGCTGTCCCTCGCCCGTGCGCTCGCGGTGCAACAGGCCGCCCATCACCGCCTGGACGAGATAGAGGCCAGACGTCTTGTCGCAGCCCATGAAGGGAAGCAGCTGCGGCGCACCGCAGACCCAGGACAGGTTGTCGGCCACGCCGGACAGGCCCTGGATGATGTCATCATAGGCCGGCCGCGCGGCGTACGGCCCATCCTGCCGGAAACCGTAGGCGCCGCAGTAGATCAGGTCCGGCTTTACTGCGCGGCATTCGTCGTAACCGAGGCCGAGCCGCTGCATCGCCTTCGGCCGGATCGAGTAGACCAGTGCGTCCGCGCCGGCCAGCAGCCGCAGCAGCGCGTCCCGGCCCTCCGGCTTCTTGAGGTCGAGGACGATGCTGCGCTTGTTGCGGTTGAGGTTGAGATAGATCGCGCCCATCCCGGCGTTCTTGGCCTGCGCGTAGTTACGCGTCTGGTCGCCGACAGGCGCCTCGATCTTGATCACATCCGCGCCCATCTCGCCCAGCATCATCGTCGCCATCGGCCCCATGATCACCGTGGTCATGTCGATGATCCGATACCCCGCGAGCGGTCCGGACATGGGCTTCTCTCCTCCGATCATTTCTCAGCGCAGTTTGACGCGATCAGTCCCCGGCGGATTGCACGGTCACGCCGTCGCGCACCATGGCGTCAATCTCATCCGCGCTGAAACCGGCTTCGCGCAGCAGCTCGACGCTGTGCGCGCCCAGCCGCGGCGCGAAACGCCGGAGTTCTCCGGGCGATTTCGAGAAACCGATCGGATTCTCGGTCACCGCGATGCGCCCTTCGGTCGGGTGCTCCTTGAAGCTGAGGAAGCCGGTCTCGGTCAGCTGCGGATCACGGAACAAATCGGCGAAGCCGTTGACGCGCCCGGCCGGAATGTCGGCCTTGTCCAGCGCCGCGAGCAAGGCATCCGTTTCCCAGCTCGCGACAAGCTCGGCGACCATGCGGTAGAGCGCATCGAAAGACTGGCTGCGCCGCACCGGGTCGGTGACCCGCGCGTCCTCGACCATCTCCTCCCGCCCCATGAGCCGGAAGAAGCTCTGCCAGTGCTTTTGCGTGTAGGGCAGCATGCAGACATAGCCGTCTTTCGTCGCGAAGGGCTTGCGGGACGGCGCGCGCGAGCGCGAATAGCCGGGCTCGCCCAGCGGCGGGTCGAACAGCATGCCCGCCGCATGCTCCACGAGGTTGAAGCCGACGAGGCATTCCAGCATCGGCACATCGACCTGCTGCCCCTCGCCGGTGCGCTCGCGGTGAACCAGCGCCATCGCGATCGCATAGACGAGATGGATGCTGGCGATCTTGTCGGCGATCGACGCAGGGACATAGCGCGGCTCGCCCGTCGTCAGCGCCTGCATCGCGACCATCCCGGAGAGCCCCTGGATGATGTCGTCATAGGCCGCCTTGCCGGCATAGGGGCCGCCAGGCCGGAAGCCGACCGCCGCCACGTAGATCAGCTTGGGATTGACGGCGCGGCAGTCCTCGTAGCCGAGCCCGAGCCGGTTCATCGCGTCCTGGCGCACCGAGTGCACGAGCACGTCGGCGCTTTTCGCCAGGCGCAGCGCCGCCTCGCGCCCGGCCGGCTTCTTGAGGTCGAGAACGAGGCTGCGCTTGTTACGGTTTGCGTTGAGATAGAAGGACCCCATGCCGCGGCTGCGCGCCGGCTGGATGTCGCGGGTGATGTCGCCGACCGGCGACTCGACCTTGATCACGTCGGCGCCGTTGTCGCCCAGGGTCTGCGTCGCGTACGGCCCGAAGGCCACGGACGTCAGGTCGAGAATTCGATATCCGGTCAGCGCACCGGCCATGGGCACCATCACTCGAGAAAAAGCTCGAAGTGGACCCCCGAGCCGGTATCACGGTTCAATACCGGCGCACTATCCTCTATCGCATGCGCGACCGTCAAACCGGTCCGCATGAAAAAGGCGGCCCCAGGGCCGCCGTGCTTATTCGTCCGTCAGTGCGGCAAGCTCGTCCTTGATGGCGAGCTTCTTCCGCTTGAGCGATGCGATCGCCAACGAGTCCGGCATCGGTCTTGCTTCCTGCTCTGCCAGGGCCTCTTCGAGCTGGGAGTGCTGTTCTTGCAAGGAGAGGATCCGCTGTTTGAGGGGAAGATTTCCGACGGTTTCGCTGACAACGCTCATATTCGACATCTACACCTCCAATTGGCGAGATAGGGTCGCTCGGGTGACCAGCAGCTGCTCACCCCAGCAAAACCATGCTACCGCGTTGTCATTTACATGTCATTAAGCCCCGGCCGAGCCGCGCTACAAAATGCCGCGAGCGGTAAAATATTACCTTATTCGGCGATGGCCGCTTCGACG
Organism: uncultured Rhodospirillaceae bacterium; assembly: GCA_964585785.1. Taxonomy (GTDB): domain Bacteria; phylum Pseudomonadota; class Alphaproteobacteria; order UBA8366; family UBA8366; genus WHUA01. Next base: position 9,144 of record CAZPFL010000165.1, on the reverse strand, counting down.
ATCAGGCGGCAGTCCCGCGCTATCGGCGCGGCCGGCGGTACGCCAATAAGCTTGAAATAGCGGGCGATATTTTCCTCGGCGCGGCCCCGCGTCTCGGCGCCGGCGCGGGCCTCGCGGCACGGCCCGGTCATGCGGAACAGCAGGTCCTGCTGCAGCCGCTCGCTTTCGAGCTCGACCCGCTTCACGGCCGTGCGCAGCGATTCCGCCGACTCGGGTGGGAACCCCGCGGCGCCGCCCTTCATCCAGCGCCGAACCTCCCGCAATGGCCGGACGACATGCGCGCGCCAGGCCTCGGTCGCATCCACGGCCTTCCGGACCTCGGCATCGGCGAGCGCCGCATCGCGGACCGTCGCGAGCCAGCAGAAATAGAGCAGCAGATTGACGTCGGCGCCGGCGCCGTCCTGCAACCGGAGGCAGGCCTCCGCGACGCCCGGCTTGCGGTAGACGGCGAGCGAGAAAACCCAGAAGGGATTGTCGGCGGCCATGCTCAGGCGTCGCCGAGACAGATGCCGAGCGCCCGGGCGGTATGCACGATGGGACCGTTAAGATCGACCACGTGCGGCTTCGCGATCACGTCCTCCAAGGGCACGTCGATGACGCAGCGGTTGCGCCAAGCCACCATGCGGTCGAATTTTCCCTCGGCGATCAAGTCTACCGCATGTACGCCGAAGGCCGAGGCCATCATCCGGTCGCGGGCGTTCGGGCTGCCGCCGCGCTGGATATGCCCCAAGACGGTGACGCGGATCTCGGCGTCGATATGACGGCCGAGAATGTCGCCGACATAATGCCCCACGCCGCCGTAGCGGGCGCCGCCGTGGCCGCCGACCGTCACACGCTCGCCGTCAACGGTGCGCACCGCCTCGGCGACGACGACGAGCGCGAAATTCCGGCCTTCTTTTTCGCGAACGGTGTTGATCTTATGCGCCACATGCTCGATGCGGTAGGGAATCTCGGGGATCAGGATGGCGTCCGCGCCGCCGGCAATGCCCGCGACCAGCGCGATGTGGCCGGCATCCCGGCCCATCACCTCGAGGATCATGACGCGACTATGGCTCGCCGCGGTCGGCTGCAGGCAATCGAGCGCATAGGTCGCCGCCTGCACCGCCGTGTCGTAGCCGACCGACACCTCGGTCACGCCGACATCGTTGTCGATCGTCTTGGGAATGCAGACGAGGTTGAGACCGCCTTGCTGCGCCAGGCGGCGGAGCAGCGCCTGGCTGCCGTCGCCGCCGACACCGATGACGGCGTGCAGCCCGAGGTCGTGGCAGGCGTCGATGACGGATTGCGAGCGGTCGACCTTCGTTCCATCGGGCATCGGAAAGGCGAAGGGATCGCCCCAGTTGGTGCTGCCGAGAATCGTGCCGCCGCGCCGCAGCAGCGTACCGTCGAATTCTTTCACCGTCAGCGTTCGGGCGCGGATCGGCCGGTCCATCAGGCCGAGCGTTCCCTGCTCGATGCCGATCACCTCCCAGCCGAGCCCGAGCACGGCGCGATGCACCACGCCGCGGATGACGGCGTTCAATCCGGCGCAGTCACCGCCGCTCGTAAGGATTCCAATCCGTCTCGTCTGCTCCACGAAGACCCCCCTTTCCCGGTCGTCCGGCGGTAGCGCCCGACCGTGCACGGAACATCACAATGCAACGCCATTTTGCTACAATGACACCGGGAGAGAAATCAGGGGCATGTGATTTTTCATGGAAGACAAGGAGGCCATTCGCCGGCGGCTCGAGGAAGTAAAGCTGGAACACCGGGACCTCGATGACGCGATCGCCCGGGTCTTGGAAAATCCGCCGTTCGATCAGATCAAGATCCAGCGGTTGAAGAAACGAAAGCTCGCGCTCAAGGATGAAATCAGCCGCCTTCAGGACCTGCTGCTGCCCGATATCATAGCCTGAGGGGCGCAGGCAGGAACGTGCCCGGCGCGCGGCCGGCGAGGCGCGCTTTACGGTATGCGTGCTTGCGCGCGCCGCGCCCAAATGAAAGGCCGGCCGCTGGACTGTCCAGCAGCCGGCCCGTCACGCACGGTGGCGTTTCCTTATTTCCCTAGAACTGGGCCGTTTCCGTCGAGCCGGCCATTGCCGTGGTCGAGGACGTGCCGCCGGACACGACGGTCGACACGGCGTCGAAGTAGCCCGTCCCGACTTCCCGCTGGTGACGGGTCGCGGTGTAGCCCTCCGCCTCCGCCGCGAATTCCGCCTGCTGCAGCTCCGAATAGGCCGCCATGCCGCGCTCCCGGTAGTCGCGCGCCAGCCGGAAGGTGGCGTAGTTCAGGCTGTGGAAGCCGGCCAGCGTGATGAACTGGAATTTGTAGCCCATCGCCGCGATCTCGCGCTGGAACCGCTCCATGCCGTCCTTGTCGAGATGCTTCGCCCAGTTGAACGAGGGCGAGCAGTTGTAAGCCAGCATCTGATCGGGATACTCGCGCCGGATCGCCTCGGCATACTTCCGCGCATCGTCGAGGTTCGGCGTCGAAGTCTCGCACCACAAGAGATCCGCGTAAGGCGCGTAGGCGAGGCCACGCGCGATCGCCATCTCGATGCCGCCGGTGATGCCGAAGAAGCCCTCGGGCGTCCGCTCGCCGGTCAGGAACGGCCGGTCCCGCTCGTCGATGTCGCTGGTCAGGAGACGGGCCGCGTCGGCGTCGGTGCGCGCCATCACCACGGTCGGCACGCCCATGACATCGGCGGCGAGCCGCGCCGCGTTCAGCGTCCTGAGGAAGGTCCGGGTCGGCACCAGCACCTTGCCGCCGAGATGGCCGCATTTCTTCTCGGACGAGAGCTGGTCCTCGAAATGGATGCCGCTCACCCCGGCTTCGATCATCGCCTTGGTCAGCTCGAAGGCGTTGAGCGGGCCGCCGAACCCCGCCTCGGCATCGGCGATGATCGGCAGCAGGTAATCGACGCGCGCGCCGCTGCCGCCTGTGCTGAGCCGCTCCAGATGCTCGATCTGGTCGGCGCGCATCAGTCCCTGATTGAGCCGCCGGATGACCGCAGGGACGCTGTCGACCGGGTAAAGGCTCTGGTCCGGGTACATCTGCCCCGCGGAGTTGGCGTCCGCCGCGACCTGCCAGCCGGAGAGATAGATCGCCTTGAGCCCCGCCTTGGCGTGCTGGACGGCCTGGTTGCCGGTGAAGGCGCCGAAGGTCGGGACGTAGTCCTCCTCCTGCAGCAGCCGCCAGAGCTTGTTGGCGCCGAGCTCGGCAATCGTATGCCGCGGGCGGATGGTGCCCCGCAGGCGCTCGACATCGCCCGGGGAGTAATCCCGCCGGACGTGCCGCCAGCGGCCCGGCGCCGCATCCGGCCAGCCGCCGCGCCCTTCGGTATGGCTCTCCGCCTCGTCGGCGTCGAAACGCTGTATGATCTCGTTCATCGCAACCTCGCTGTCTGCCTTGTGAATTCGTTGAAATTCGTGTGTGTAAACTAATTACTATTTTCTCTTGACTGCAATAAATTCATTGTATTCAATATATTGATAAGTCAATCTTTGAAAATTGACATGCGTAAATTAGAAAATTTTGTAAATATCAAGGAATCAGGATCAAGGCGATGACGGCGATCTCGGCAACCGCCAGCAGGCACAAGGTACAGCTCGGGCCCAAGGTGCGCCGGCTCCGGCGGGAGAACCGCATGAGCCAGGCGCAGCTCGCCGACCGGCTCGGCATCTCGGCGAGCTATCTCAATCTCATCGAGCATAACCACCGGAATGTCACGGTCGGCCTGCTGCTCAAGCTGGCGGAGCTGTTCGGGCTCAACATCAGCGACCTCGCCGAGGACGACGAGGGCCAGCTGCTGGCCGACCTCATGGAAGCCTTCGACGACGCGCTGTTCGAGGAGACGGACCTGACCAATACCGAGGTACGCGAGCTGGTAAGCGCGGCGCCGACGGCGGCGCGCGCGATGCTCAAGCTCTACGACGCCTACCGGAACTCGCAGAGCGACATGCGCAGCCTGGCGACCCAGGTCTCGGAAGAGGCGGAGGTCCTGCTCGAATACGAATCACGCCTGCCGGCCGACCAGATCTCGGACTTCATTCAGGAAAGCGGCAACTACTTCCCCGACATCGAGGAGGAAGCGGAGCGTATCCGCGGCGAAGCCGGGCTCGAGCGCGACGACCCGATCCTCGGGCTGACCGCCTATCTCGAGCAGACCTACGGCATCCGCGTCGCGGTCCTGCCGCCCGGGCCGGGCATGGAGGCGATGCGGCGCTACGACCCCGGCAGCCGGCGCCTGGAAATATCCGAGTCGCTGCCGCGCAGCAGCCGGCTTTTTCAGCTCGGCCACCAGATCGGCCTGCTCGCGACCAGCCCGGTGTTCGACACCCTGCTGATGGAAGGCGGGCTCAAGACCCCGGACGTGCGCTCGCTCGGCCGCATCGCGCTGGCGAACTATTTCGCCAGTGCCCTGATGATGCCCTACGGCGCGTTTCACGGCATGGCGAAGAGCGTGCGCTACGACATCGAGCTGCTGCAGCACCATTTCGACGCCAGCTTCGAGCAGGTCTGCCACCGCCTGACCACGCTGCAGCGCCCGGGCGCCAAGGGCGTGCCGCTGCATATGCTGCGGGTCGACATCGCGGGGAACATCTCCAAGCGCTTCTCGGCCTCGGGCCTGCGTATCCCGCGCCACGGCGGCGCGTGCCCGCGCTGGAACGTCTATTCCGCTTTCCTGTCGCCCGGCGTGATCAACGGCCAGGTCTCGCGGATGCCCGACGGCAACGCCTATTTCTGCATCGCGCGCACGATCCAGAAGCGCGGCGGCGGCTACGGCGCGCCGCAGCGGGTGCTGTCGATCGGCCTCGGCTGCGAGCTGTCCTTCGCGCGCGAGCTGGTCTATTCCGACGGCATCGACCTGGAGAGCCCCGAGCGCGCGATCGCGGCGGGCGTGCAGTGCCGCTCCTGCGAGCGCATGGATTGCCGGCAGCGGGCCTTTCCGCCGGTGCACCACAAGCTGGCGATCGACGAGAATACGCGCGGCCTTTCGGCCTATGTGTCGGCGCCCCAGGGCTAAGATGAGCGCTGAGGCGCCGCGGCCGCGCGGTGGGCCAAACGGCGGCTCAGCACGGCGCTTGCAAGGCCTCGAACCCTACCTATAATGCGCCGCTCCGGCCATCGGGGCCGGCAACGAGGATGCTGCGGGCGATGACGGACGCACCCCTGGTCGGGATCATCATGGGCAGCCAGTCCGACTGGTCGACCATGCAGCATGCCGCCGACACGCTGGCGGCGCTGGGCGTGCCCTACGAGACGCGGATCGTCTCCGCCCACCGCACGCCGAAGCGCCTCACCCAATACGCGGAAACGGCGCGCAACCGCGGGCTTCAGGTGATTATCGCCGGCGCCGGCGGCGCGGCCCATCTGCCGGGAATGACCGCGGCGATGACGCCGCTCCCGGTGTTCGGCGTGCCGGTGGAGAGCCATGCGCTGAAGGGCCTCGACAGCCTCATGTCGATTGTCCAGATGCCGGCGGGCATCCCGGTCGGCACGCTCGCCATCGGCAAGGCCGGCGCGGTAAACGCCGCCCTGCTGGCCGCCGCCGTTATCGCCTTGTCGCGGCCCGAGGTCGCCCGCAAGCTCGACGACTGGCGCGCCAACCAGACGGCAGCCGTCGCCGATCAGCCCAGCAATGGGTAAGCCCGCGCCGCGCCGCATCGATCCGGGCTCGACCATCGGTATCCTGGGCGACGGCCAGCTCGGCCGCATGATCGCGCTCGCGGCCGCGCGGCTCGGTTACCGCTGCCACACCTTCGCCGACCAGCCCGACAGCCCCGCGGCCCAGGTCTGCGCCGCCTCGACCCTAGCGGATTACCGCGATACCAAGGCGCTCGATCGCTTCGCCGCGGCCGTCGACGTGGTGACCCTCGAATTCGAGAACATTCCCGAGGACTCGGTCCGCTATCTCGCCGAGCGCGTCCCCGTCCGGCCCGGGCCGGACGTGCTCGCCACCGCGCAGGACCGGCTGCTGGAAAAGAATTTTTTGAATGGGATCGGCATCGCGACCGCGCCCTACGCACATGTCACCGACCTCGCCTCGCTGGAATCGGCGGTGGCCCGCATCGGGCGGCCGTCGGTGCTGAAGACCGCGAAATTCGGCTATGACGGCAAGGGTCAGGTCGCCATCCGGCCCGAAACCGACCTCGCACAGGCGCTGCGCGAGACCAACACCGACCACGCCATCCTGGAGGGCTGGGTCGATTTCGCGCTGGAAATCTCCGCCATCGTCGCGCGCGGGCCGGACGGCAGCATGGCCGCCTATGTCCCGGTCGAGAACCGGCACGTCAACCACATCCTCGACACCACCATCGTGCCGGCCGGCATCTCGCCGGGCATCGCGGCAAGGGCCGGCGAGATCGCCCGGCAGGCCGCCGAGGCGCTGAACGTGGTCGGCCTCCTGGCGGTGGAAATGTTCGTCACCTGGGACGGCGAGGTGCTGGTCAACGAGATCGCCCCGCGCCCGCACAACTCCGGTCACTGGACCATCGACGCCTGCGCGATCAGCCAGTTCCAGCAGCTCGTCCGGGCGATCTGCGGCCTACCCCTCGGCATCACCGAACGGCATTCGGACGCCGAGATGAAGAACCTGATCGGCGACGAGGTGAAGCAGTGGCTCGATTTGCTGGCCGAGCCGGGCGCCCGGCTGCATCTTTACGGCAAGTCGGAGATCCGGCCAGGGCGCAAGATGGGCCACGTGACCCGGCTCAAGCCGCGCAGTGACAATGCCTGAGTCGGCGCCCGAAAGCGCCCGACCCTAGGTCAGGAGCCGGCGCGGCGGTAGCGCCGCCCCGAGAATAAATCGGCGAACTGGGCGCAGCTCTGCCGTACGCGTTCACCGATCTTGGGTACGCGCATGACGTCGGCGATACGGCGGTCCAGGAACCCCCACGTCTCGGCATGCCCGTCGGAGGTATCGTCCAGCCAGCACAGCACGGTCGCGCTGAGCACGCCCGCCAACAAGGCGCGTTTCGAATAGAAATTCCAATCGGTTGATGTATCACCGACGGCGATCCATATGGCGTCCACCGTACGGTACAGCGCGCGCAGGGCTGTCGGCGCGTTGGACGGCAGCGCCATCACGGTCATGCCCCGCCGTACCGCGTCCTTGTAGGGCGCAGCCTGCTCCAGCCGTACGCGTATGGCGGCTGCGATACGGTCCCGGACCTTCATCTTGCCGACCTCACGGCGTTCCAGCGCCGCCGCCATCCGCCGATCGGCGAGGTCGCTGTAATGGGCGATCATGTCGGCCGCGCCATAGGGAAAGGCCCGGTCGGCGGCCGCGTCGTCATAGCCGGCGTCTTTCGCGCCCTGGCGCATGGCGCGGCGCGTCCAGCCGTCGAACGGCACATGCGGCAAGGCCGCCAGGATAATCGCGTCTCGCAGCTCGGTCAGCGACTCGGTCATGCGACTTCCTCGTCCGCGTCCTCGGCAATGTCCTCGGCGTGCGCCTGGTGGCGCATCTGGTCGCGGAACATCAGCAGCGACAGGTCGGTCATCCGTTGCGGATAAAGGATGCCGTCGAGATGGTCGCATTCATGCTGCACGACCCGGGCATGGAAGCCCTCGGCAATACGGTCGATCGTGCCGCCGTCCGGGGTGACGCCGCGATAGCGGATCCGGGTGACGCGCGGCACCGCGCCGATCAGGCCCGGCACCGACAGGCAGCCTTCCCAGCCCAGCTCCATCTCCTCGGTGAGCGGCTCGATGACGGGGTTGATCAGCACCGTCAGCGGCACCGGCCCCTCCTCGCCCTCCTGCTCCGCCCGGCCGGACGGCACGTGAAACATCACCAGGCGCAGCGGGACGTGCACCTGGGGCGCGGCCAGCCCGGCGCCGTCGGCGTCTTCCATGGTCTCCAGCATGTCGCGGATCAGGCCGCGGACCTCGGGCGCCGTGGGATTGTCGATCTCCTGCGCGCGGCGGCGCAGGACCGGGTGGCCCATTCGGGCGATTTTCAAGATAGCCATGGCGCTAATATGGGTCTCCCGGCGCGCGCGGTAAAGCATGCGTGTCGGCCGGCCCCTGCCCTTCACAACGCCAATATGCTATGGTATAAGCCGCGCGCTTCGGCGAGGGCCGCAAGCGTGCGGGGAACTGTTTGTTCCACGCTTTTCCAACGGAAGGAGTGCCGACCATCGTTAACGTAGTCGTACGAGACAACAACGTCGATCAGGCGTTGAAAGCGCTCAAGAAGAAGATGCAGCGCGAAGGCGTCTTCAGGGAAATGAAGTTGCGCCGTGCCTATGAGAAGCCGTCCGAGCGCAAGGCCAGGGAGAAAGCCGAGGCCGTGCGCCGCCACCGCAAGCTCTTGCGGAAGCGGATGGATCGAGAAGGCTACTAGCCTCCCTGCTTCAGCCGCCGGAATTAACGGCGGCCTTGACCCGAGACGATAAAGAGCCGAGCGATGGCGCCGCCGACAGGTGCGCCGAGCGTCGGCTCTTGGCGTGTCCTCCGCACCACCCCCGCGGCGGCGCTTTTCCAATTCTCTATCAGCCAGCCTGGATTTCGGTCCGCCGCACGCGCCGGACGCCATGCATTTGCGGCGGCTGGCAAACGGATTCTTAACGATGCCATGCTAATTTTTCATTGCTGCGATGCAGCATAAATGCTGTTCGCAGATGCAGCAATTCCTATATACGATCCAGGAATCACACCATTCTTTGATGGAGTCATCCATGAAAGTCGGCGCCACCAGATCACGCCACCGTCGGGGATTTTTCGAATCGCTCGGCCGCGCCTACGAAGCCAGTAACGAGTTCCATCGGCTGACCGGCATGAGCGACGAAGCGCTTGCCGCACGGAACCTGACTCGCGAGCAGATCCCGCAATACATCGCGTCGAAGCTCTGATCGTTTCGCGTTTCGAGGGGTAAGGTACGGTCCGCAGAGGGCCTAAAGGCGCTGGCTATTGCTCCAGCGCCTTTACGATGTCCTCGCACATCTTCTTGGCGTCAGCGAACAGCATCATCGTGTTGTCCCGGAAGAACAGCTCGTTCTCGATGCCGGCATAGCCGGAACCTAGCGAGCGCTTGATGAACAGCACGGTCCCCGACTTCTCCACATCCAGGATCGGCATGCCGTAGATCGGGCTCGATGGGTCGTTCTTCGCCGCGGGGTTAGTCACATCGTTGGCGCCGATGACGAAGGCCACGTCCG
>CAZPFL010000164.1:0-11686 GCA_964585785.1 uncultured Rhodospirillaceae bacterium | reverse complement strand
CATCAGGACGGTCGACCAGCCATAGGCCGTGAGGAACGCCTGACCCAGCGGCACCATCGCGAACTGGCCGATCGATCCGATGGAGCCGACCATGCCGAGCGCGAGTGCGCGCTTCTGGGTCGACACGACGCGGCTGATGGCGCCGAAGGCGATCGCGAAGCTGGTGCCGCTCAGCCCGAGCCCGACGAGCACGCCGATCCCGAGATAGGCATCGAGCGGCGTCGAGGCGTGCGCCATGACGGCCAGGCCCGCGGCATAACTGAGCCCGCCCGCGATGATCGTGCGGCCGGTGCCGAAGCGGTCGGCGATCGCGCCGGTGAAGGGCTGGGCGAGGCCGACGACGATGTTCTGGATCGCGATCGACAGGCCGAAGATCTCGCGCCCCCAGCCCAGGTCGGCGCTTACCGGCTGCAGGTACAGCCCGAAAGTGGCGCGCGTCCCGAACGAGAGGAACAGCAGCAAACAGGCCGTCATGAAAACGACCGGCAGCGTGCGCCAGCCGTCTGTTCTTGCCGATGTCATTCGGGGTGCCACCTGACTGGTTCGGCCGCGCCCGATATTGGGACGCGGCCGTTATTGCATGCAAACCAGCTTCCTCGAGGGAAGCCGCCCGTTGGAGGGCCAATTTCCGCGATTGGCAGGAGCCGGTTTCGAAAGCGCCGCTCAGGCCGCGGCCTGGCGCAGCGCCGCGGCGGCGGTCCAGGGCGCCAGCGGCAGGGCGGCGGCGAGGATCGCGCCGAGGAACAGCAGGTGCGGTTCGGCGCTCAGCCCCATGATCGACGCGTCGACCGCCGCGACCCCGAAAATCAGCACGGGGATGTACAGCGGCAGGACGAGCAGGGACATCAGCACGCCGCCCCGGCGCGCGCCCAGGCTCAGCGCGGCGCCGATCGAGCCGATCAGGCTGAGGCTCGGCGTGCCGAGTGCCATCGCGGCGATCAGCACCAGGAAGCCTTGCGCCGGCAGGTTGAGCATGATCGCGAGGAGTGGCGAAGCGGCGATCAGCGGCAGACCCGTCGTCAGCCAATGCGCCGCGGTCTTGGCGATCACGGTCACTTCCAGCGGCGCCGGCGACAGCACGAGCAGGTCGAGCGACCCGTCCTCGTAATCCTGCTGGAACAGCCGGTCGAGCGAGAGCAGCACGGCCAGCAGCGCGTTGACCCAGATGATCCCGGCGGCGATGCGCGCGAGCACGCCGGGCTCGGGCCCGACGCCGAGCGGGAAGAGCGCGCCCGCGATGATGAAAAAGGTGACGGCCATGAAGGCGTCCATGCCCTGGCGGAAGGCGAGGCGCAGGTCGCGCAGCAGCATGTGCCGGAAGCCCTGCATCAAAGCGCGTCCGCGTCCGGCGTCCACCGCGCCACGGTGAAAGCACCGAGGTCGATGGTGTCCGCCTCGCCGAGTGCCAGCGCCGTATGGGTCGAGAGCGCGACCATGCCGCCCTTCCTTCGGTGCTCGGCGATGAGCGCTTCGAGCGCGGCGAGCGAGGCGGTGTCGAGACCGACCGTCGGCTCGTCCAGCAGCCAGAGCTCCGCGTCGCCGGCGGCGAGAAGCGCGAGCGCGAGGCGTCGCCGTTCGCCGGACGAGAGAAAGCGTGCGGCGACCTGGGCATGCGGCGTGAGGCCGAGCCGCGCGAGCGCGTCCGAAACATTGCCGCCGCCGCGCAGGCCGGTCCAGAAGGTGAGATTCTCCGCCGCCGTCAGCGCCAGCTTCACCGCGTCCGCATGGCCGACATAGGCCAGACGGGCCCGGTGCGCGGTGCGGTCCTCGGCGACATCCGCGCCGTTCCAGGCGATGACCCCGGTGGTCGGGCGCGCGAGCCCGGCAATGAGCCGCAGCAGGCTCGACTTGCCGCTGCCGTTTGGCCCGCGCAGCACGAGCGCGCCGCCGGCCTCCAGCCGGAAGGACAGGCCGGTGAAGACGAGCCGCTCGCCGCGGATGCAGGAAAGGTCTTGGCCGGTAAGGCAATCGGGCATGGCGCGTCGCGACCGTTGGCGGAACGGCAAAGGTATAGTGGGTAAAAAGCGGGACGCCAAAAAGAAAGACGGTCGCCGGGGGTGGGCCAGCGACCGCCAGGAGTGAACGACCTTACGCCAAGGCCGTATAGGAATGAGGCTGTTTGGCGTAGCCTCGTCTGAGAGGGGAGGTCTCAGCCTGTGTAGTAAAGACTTCGAGTATGGCTTCGATTTGATCGGAATGAGGCAATATTAAGGCAAATCTGCAACAGGTGGGCACGCAAAAGTACGGAATTTATTCTTGTATTCAATTCAAAATAGTTAATGCGTTGATTTATGTTGAATTTCAATGGCGGCGCGGCGTCGCCCTCCACCATTTGAAGTACCCCTATTGCCCCGAAATGTCGATTTTCGGCAGGGCAGCGGACCGCTGGCCGCTGCGCTCATCCTTTCGACGGCAGTTCCACCGTACCCGTGCCAACGATCGACAGCTCACCGTCCTGGTTGCGCGCTTCCTGCTCGATATCGACGAGGCGGCGGCCCTCCTCGACCCGTTTCCCAACGACCTTGCCGGTGATGAACAGCAGGTCGCCCTCCGGGTTATGGCGGCGGATCTTGCAGGCCGCGCGGCGCAGGAAGCCGTCGTCTCCCATCCAGTTGGTCATGTGATGGGTCAGCCAGGAGCAGCGCTCAGGGCCGTAGTCGTAGGCGCCGGGCGCGCCGACCATGGTCGCGAAGTCGTTCTCCCAGTGCACGCGCTCGGGACAGTCGGGGATGCCGAAACGGTTCTTGATGCCGAGCCCCCGGTGCCGGTGGATCATCTTCCAGGCGAGCTTGTTAGCGCGGATGTAGAGCCCGCCCCAGCCCTGCGCGAAGGCAATGAAGCCGGTGACCGTCATCGGTCCCTTCGCCATGGTGGGCAGCGCCTCGCCCTCGCGCACGTCTTCGAAGTAGCGCGGCGTTGCGCCGCGAACATCCTCGGCAGCATAGAGCTTGTAGACCTTCTCCAGCTCCGCCTCGGTGTAGCTGCGCTGCGGCTTCTCCTTCAGTTCCTTGTATTTCGTGCCTTCCTCGCGGGCGAAGTCGCGGTCGGTGCGGAAGCACCAGCTGTCCGCCTCGGCGACCCGTTCGCCCTTCTGGTTATAGAAATCGACGTGATAGATCTGCTGGACCGCGCGGCCGGCGAAGCGCGTGTCATGCTCGATCAGGTCCTTGAGATGCGCCTTCGTCGTGATCTCGTCGTTGCGCCGGACCGGCAGGTGCCAGGTCCAGTCCGCCCCCGCCCACATCGCGTGCACGCCCGGCAGCCCGCCGACATAGCCCGAGATTACCCGGTCGGTGGAGAACAGGAAGGACGGCGGCGCCACGATACCACCGAAGCGCGTCGTGGCCGCATAGTCGGGATCGCACCAGAGCGGGTTGTCGTCGCCGATGCCGTGCGCGTAGTGGCGGATGTTGTCGCGCGTCGCCTCGTGGCACCAGGGCTCGAGCGTGTCGGTGATGGGTGCGCCGATGCGGTTTCGCAGCGCGTCCAGCGCTTCGTCGGTGATCTTCGGGAACAGCCGTTGCTCGGATGACATGCGTTCGCTCCTCAGGATGACGATGTGGCGCGGGCGGCCCGTTCGCGCTCGCGCAGCGCCTGGCGGTTGACCTTGCCGGCGGGGGTCTTGGGCAGCGCGTCGACGACCGCGACCGCGCGGGGATATTCATGCGCGCTCAGCCGCTCGCGCACGAAGGCCTGGATCTCCCGCACGAAGGCGTCGTCGCCGGTGCGCGGCGTGACCAGGAAGGCCTTCACGACCTGCCCGCGCACCGGGTCCGGCACGCCGATCGCGGCGGCCTCGCGGATGTCGGGATGCTTCAGCAGGATGTCCTCGATCTCGACCGCGCTCATCGTCCAGCCGGCGGAGATGATGACGTCGTCCGCGCGGCCGGCGTGATGGAAGTAGCCGTCTTCGTCGACCCGGCCGAGGTCCTTGGTCGGGAACCAGGCGTCGCGGCGCCAGACCTTGATCTCGCCGACCGTGCCGGGCGGGCAGGGCCTGCCGTCCGCGTCTTGCACCTCGACCCGCATGCCGGGCATCGGCTTGCCGAGCGCGCCGGGCTTGACGGGAAAGTCGGATGCGCCGGGATAGTTCGCGAGGATGACGCCGATCTCCGTCGTGCCGTAGAAGCTGCGCGGAAGCTGGCCGAAGGTTTCCTCGATGAAGGCCAGCGTGTCGCTGTCGATCGGCTCGCCGGTATAGGTCAACTTTTGCACGTAGAAGCGATAGCGGGACGCCGCGCCCGAATTCTTCATCATGCGGTAATGCGTCGGGGCGGCGGACAGGTTGGTTACGCGGTAGTCCTGCAGCGCCTTCATCAGCCGCTCGGGATCGAAGCGCCCGGCATAGGCGCCGATGGTGACGCCGAGCGCAAGCGGGGCGAGCGTGCCGTGCCAGAGGCCGTGACCCCAGGCGGGCGAGGAGGGGCAGAAAAATTCGTCGCCCGGCCGGATGCCGGTCCCGTAGAGCGCGGCGACCATGACGACGACGACGGCGCGGTGCGTGTGGCGCACCGCTTCGGGCAGCGCGCGCGTCGTGCCCGAGGTGTACTGGAACATCGCCATGTCGTTCGCGGCGGTCGACCAGTCGAAGTGGCCGGGATAGCCGTCGAGCGAGGCGAGGAAGGCGTCGTCGGCGACGATGACCTCGAGCCCCTCGATGCCGTCCGCGGCCGGCGCCTTCTCCGCATTCGTCAGCAGGATCTTCGGCGTGCAGTCGTCGATGCGCAGCCGCAGCCCGTCCGGCCCGAACAGCGTGAACAGCGGCACCGCGACGGCGCCCGCTTTGATCGCGCCGAACAGCGACGCGTAGAAGGCAAGCGACGGCTCCAGCATGATCGCCACCCGGTCGCCCTTTTCGATGCCGCGCGCGCGGAGGAAGTGCGCGACGCGTGACGACTGCGCGGCAAGCTGGCGAAAGGTGACGACCTCGTCGCGCCCGTCGCCATGGGCGATGCGCACGGCGACACGGGTGTCGTCCGTTGCGTGCCGGTCGACGCATTCATGCGCGAGGTTGAGCCGCTCACGCGTGCCGTCGAACAGCGCCCAGAGCTTCTCACCCGAAAAGTGACGCTGCGCGTCCGCATAGGTCGAATAGTCGGTCAGCTTCACGGCGTCTCGGTCCCGGCGGCGGCGCCGGGCATTCGATCGCGGCGCTCATTCGTTGCTTATGCGCAATTCATATTGTATATAGACAATATGGTCAAGCGCCCGCCCAAGGCCGTCGAAACGGCCCCCCGTCCGGTCCCCGCCGTCACGCGCGGCGTCGCGATCCTTCGTTTCCTCGCGCGCAGCAGCGAGCCGGTCGGCGTCAATGCCATCGCCCGCGCGGTCGGGATCATCCCGAGCACCTGCCTGCACATCCTGCGCGCGCTGGTGGCGGAGGAGATGGTCTCCGTCGATCCGGTGACGAAGGGTTACGCGCTCGACGCCGGCGTGGTGACGCTGGCGCGCAGCGCGTTGCGCCAGGACGGCTTTGCCCGCCGCGTCCAGCCCGATCTCGATCACATCGCTGCGCAGTTCGGCGTGACCGCGATTGGCGTGCGCGTCATCGGCCTGCAGCACATGATCGTCGTCGCGATCTCCCGGACCGATCTCACTTTTCGCCTGCATGTCGATCTCGGCAGCCGTTTTCCCGCGCTGATCAGCGCGACCGGGCGCTGTCTCGCGGCCTTCGGCGGGTATGAAGAGCCCGAGATCAAGCGCGCTTTCCGCATGCTTCGATGGGACAGCGCGCCGCCATACGAAACATGGCGGGCGGAAGTGGCGCAGACGCGCCGGACCGGCATCGGCATCGACGCCGGTAACTACATCCGCGGCGTCACGATCCTCGCGGCGCCGGTGCTGGGCATCCAGGGTCATATGACCCATGGCGTCGTCGCGGTCGGGTTGTCCGAGCAGCTGCGCCACGCCCAGGTGGACGCGGTCGGTTCGGCTATCCGCTCCGTTGCGGAAACAACGACGGCGCAGCTCGGCGGCGAGGCCGCAGACGCCTTGCCGACGGCTGCGGCGCGGTAGGCCCCGTCCGCAGCAGGGTTCCCTACTGCCCTGGGACCTCGATCTCCATTAACGGCGCGTATTGCTGGCCGCCGTGGCCGTCGCTGTCGAGCAGGTCGCCCTGGAAATGCGGCCGCGGGATCGACGCCTTGAAGGCGAGCGCGTTGTCGCAGACGAAGAACTTCACGTCCTCCGGCGGCAGGTTGTAGCGCTGCGCGACCGCTTCGCGGGTCAGCGCGCCCGACTGCTTGACCCGCTCATAGACCTCGCGGTCCGCGAACATGATGTCGAAGGTCAGCTCAAACGGGCCGGCATTCTTGCTGCGGATCAGGCGGGCGAGCTCGCCGAGCGTGGCCATGCGTACGCGTCTCCCGGCTAATGCACGTTGACGTATTCGGTCGGGAACATCTCGTAGGGATCGTCCGGCTCGACCACGTGGTTGACGCAGAAGCGGTAGACCGCGCCGCGCTCCAGATAGGCGGGATTGTACGGGCAGGCGACGCCGGTGATCAGGCCGCTCCATTCCGGGATTGGCAGATGCAGCGCCTGGTGGCGCGTTACCGACGCGATGGCCGACGCGATCTCCTGCGTCGGCGCGGTGACCTCGAACAGGAGACAGAGCTCATGGCTCTTGATCTCCGTCACCGGTTCGAGCGCGCCCATCACGCCGTTCTTGCCGTAGACCCGGACGTTGAAGAAATAGTCCTGGCGCGAGAGCCGATCGCCGTAGATCTCGGCCACGCGCGTGTGCACCCGGTCATGCAGCCGCGCGACCCAGTCGTCGATCTGGCGGATGATGAACGGGTCGCGGATGCCGCCGACGATGACGCTCTGGTAGCCGACCTTTTCCGACCCTTCGAGTTTCACCGTATAAGTCTCGGCGGGGATGAAGCCGCTGCCGGTCACTCGGACGCGTCGGTTATCGAGCGCCTTGAACTGCGCGCCGCTGAGATCGATCGTCCCGTTCGATTCGACGAGGTGATAAGGGTCGGCGTTTTCATAGAGGCCGTGCGACGCGATGCTCTGCGGCGTGCAGCGGAGCGCCGGGTCGAGCGGCTCGACGTCGAAATGGTCGGCGCGGCAGGTCGCCATGATGCAGTCCGGCGACTTGCGCTGCTCGACCGAGGCCGCGCCGCATTCGAGGATCTTTGCCGCGTGCCAGGCGATGCCGGCCGGGATACCGTCGCGCACGGGGATGCCCGAGAAAATCGCGCAGTCGCTCGACCGTCCGGCGAGCACGACCTCCGCGCCCTTGTCGAGCGCCTCGAGGTAAGGCTCCTCGCCCATCATGCCGACGATGCGCTCGGCCCGGTCGATCGTGCCTTCGTCGAAGTCCGGCGCGGGCTTGAGCGGTTTGATCCGGCCCTCCCGAAGGCGCTGCTTGAGATAGTCCTTGTCTTGCTCGGAATGGATGATCGCCATCGGGAATTTGAGGCCCTCCTCGGCGGCGATGTCCTCGATGATCTTGCGCACGATGGCGATGTGCGGCTCGCCACCGGCGGTGCCGGCCGTTCCCAGCAGGAGCGGGATGCCCGCCTTGCGCGCGGCCCGCAGCATCAGCCGCATGTCGCGCTTGATCGAAACAGCCGGGAAAGACGTGGTTCCGGCGCCGAGCGGATAGGGCCCCGGATCGGTCGAGCCGCCGTCGCAGCCAATGAAATGCGGCTTGCGGCCCATCGCCTCTTCCAGCGACTCTTCTCGGAACCCCGAACCGCAGACGCCCGACGCCGACAGCACGCGCACTTCTTTCATATCGCCTCCGTCCCTACTCCCACCATTGGCCGCCGACGATCATGGCTGCCGGCTCGAGCCGCTTCTTGCCCATGAACGTCGCGTTGAGGCTGTCGCGGTATTCGAAGTCGCCCTCCTTGAGCGTCAGCACCGTCGCGTCGCCGGGCGAGCCGGGCTTGAGCGAGCCGAGCTCGGGCCGCGCGATGGCGCGGGCCGGGTTGCAGGTCGCCGCCGCCACGACGTCGGACAGCGGCACGCCCATCGACAGGAACTTCGACATGGTCACCAGCACGTCGAAAGCGGGACCGCCGATACTGTTGACGTGCACGTCGCTCGACAGCACGTCCGGCAGGAAGCCGTTGTCGACCATGGCGCGCGCCACGTCGAAATCGAAGGAGCCGCGGCCATGCCCAACATCGAAGACGATGCCGCGCTCGCGCGCCTCTTCGACTTCCTTGTGGATGTTGCGGTCGCGGTCGGTGGCGGCGTTGGGGAACATGCGGCAGCAATGGGTCAGGATATCACCCGGCCGCAGCCGCTCGAGGATGTCCTTGCGGCGCGGCGGCGGCGCGCCGATGTGGACCATCACCGGCAGGCCGAGCTCTTCCGCGGCTTCGATCGCGCAGTCCAGCGCGCCGATGCCGACCAGCTCCGAGACGTTGTTGCCGAGCCGTACCTTGACGCCGACGATGATGTCCGAATGCGCGCGCGCCACCTTGACGCAGGCGCTCGTGTGCAACAGGCGCAGGTCCGCCGTCTCGCCGACCATGAAGCCCGGACCGTAGCCGTAGATGCCCGCATGCGAGATGTTGAGGAAGGCGACGATACGGAGCGGGCATGGCTCGATGATCAGCTTGCGGAAGCCGTGAAAGGTGCCGGCCCCCGCCGTGCCGGCGTCGACGAAGGTCGTGGTGCCGCTCATACGCGCGACGCGTTCCGCCTCGACGCTGAGATACGTGGCGCCCCAATAGACATGCGCGTGAACGTCGACGAGGCCCGGCGTTACGATCAAGCCTTTGACGTCGCGCGTCGATTGGGCGCCTTTCGCGGCGAGGCCCTGGCCGACCGCGGCGACCTTGCCGCCGGAAAACGCGACGTCGGTTACCGCGTCGATACCCTGGCTCGGGTCAACGACACGCCCGCCCGTCAAGACGATGTCATACATGATGTGCTTACGCTCCTTCCGCGGTTGACCGGCGGGTAACGCTTCGTCGCGCCGCGGCATGACAGGACCCGACCGGCGACATGTCTTGTCGCGGTGGAGCGGGAATTCTACCCTGCATCCTGAAGCAGGCAAAATGGCGTGGCCGCCGGGGAGGAAAATTATGGCGCGGAACGCAGGGGATGGCCAGCCGACCGTCAAGGAAAAACGGCTGGTTTATGTGGCGTTTTTTCTCATTGCATTCGCGGTCGACCTGATCGTCGGGCTGTTGCGTGACGGGACCTATACGCCGACGTTGATCGGGCTGGCGATTATGATCACCTCGGTCCTTTTTCTGGTGTATTCGCTGATCCGCGACCGCTAGGGTTAGCGGTAAAGGCGGCGCAGGGGCGCTCCTACCGACGCACCGTTGACAGCTGTCGGTGTCCGCCGCTTAATGGCGGCCGTCCGGCCGCCGCGGAGATCGGGTCTCAGGCAAATCCGCAAAGGGCCGGCGAACGATTCAACACACCGGACAGATGTCCT
This sequence comes from uncultured Rhodospirillaceae bacterium, assembly GCA_964585785.1. GTDB lineage: Bacteria > Pseudomonadota > Alphaproteobacteria > UBA8366 > UBA8366 > WHUA01. Next base: position 2,274 of record CAZPFL010000164.1, on the reverse strand, counting down.
TGCGTATGCGACGCGGATTATTGAAGCGGCTGCGCCGAGTGGTGCGATACCGGCTCGTCGTCCCGATTCTGCGCGGCAAGCATTCGCCGGAATACACCGCCCGCGGCGTGCTGTTCGGCCTGCTGGCCGCGATGACGCCGACGGTCGGCGTGCAGATGCCGATCGTCCTGGCCATGTGGCTCGTGGTCCGCGCGCTGAAGCCCTCCTGGGATTTCAATCTCGTCGTCGGCCTCGCCTGGACCTGGGTCACCAACATCTTCACCGTGCCGCCGGTCTACTATGTCTTCCTCTTGACCGGGCGGCTGATGACGGGACATTGGGGCTCGCATGCCGGCTATGGCGAGTTCCAGGACAAGCTGGCTACGCTGCTGCAGACGGACACGACCTGGTACCAGGCGCTGTGGCAATATATCTGGGGCATTTTCGAGATCTGGGGCGTGCCGATGTTCATCGGCTCGGTCCCCTGGGCGATCGTCGCCGCCTGGCTCGGTTACCGCTGGAGCCTGAAGTTCATTCGCGAGTTCCGGATGCGGCGGGTGCGCCGCGTCGTGGCCACCATGCATGGCGGCGAGTGACGCCAAACGCGAAGGGCGGAGTGTCATGAAGGACATCGACCGGATCACCGGCTATCACGCGCATGTCTATTTCGACGCGGACACGGAGCCGGCCGCGGCCGCCTTGCGCGCCGCGCTGGAGGCGCGTTTTCCCGTGACACTCGGGCGCTGGCACCATAAGCCCGTCGGGCCGCATACGGCGTGGATGTACCAGGTGGCCTTCGCCGTGGAACAGTTTTCGATTGTGGTTCCATTCCTTGCGCTCAATCATGGATCGCTGTCGGTGCTGATCCACCCGATGAGCGGCGACGCCGTCGCCGATCATTTCGACCATGCCTTATGGCTTGGCAAGCCTCTCGCCCTCGATGCGGCCGTGCTGCGCAACGCATCGTAAAGGCGCGGTTAAGCGAACGGCGGCGCCATCGACTGCGGCTTCCAATCTGGCCAGATACGGTATAAACAACGGTCCAGACCCATGCGGGTAGCGAGGGCAACGACACCCCCGCTCGGATCGCGCAGCAGATTCATACATTCAGGGAGTTGAGCCGTGACTGCTATTGGTCATGACAGCTTGAAAACGCGCCGCACGCTCAAGGCCGGCGGCGGCAGCTACGACTATTACAGCATTGAGGCGGCCGAGCAGGCGCTCGGCTTGAACTTTTCCCGGCTGCCCTTCTCCATGAAGGTCCTTCTGGAGAACATGCTGCGGTTCGAGGACGGCCGCTCGGTGAAGCAGGACGACATCAAGGCGTTCGGCGACTGGCTGAAGAGCGGCAAGTCGGATCAGGAGATCGCCTTCCGCCCGGGCCGCGTCCTTCTGCAGGACTTCACCGGCGTGCCGGCGGTGGTCGACCTCGCGGCGATGCGCGACGCGCTGAAGGATCTCGGCGGCGACCCGCAGAAGATCAACCCGCTGACGCCCGTCGACCTCGTCGTCGACCACTCGGTCAGCATCGACTATTTCGGTGGCCCGGACGCGTTCCAGAAGAACGTCGATCTCGAGTTCGAGCGCAACATGGAGCGTTACGAGTTCCTGCGCTGGGGCCAGAGCGCGATGACGAACTTCCGCGTCGTCCCGCCGGGAACCGGCATCTGCCACCAGGTGAACCTGGAATATCTCGCGCGCGTCGTGTGGTCGAGCAAGGACCGCAACGGCAAGATGGTCGCCTTCCCGGACACCGTCGTCGGCACCGACAGCCACACGACCATGGTCAACGGCCTCGGTGTGCTCGGTTGGGGCGTCGGCGGCATCGAGGCCGAGGCCGGCATGCTCGGCCAGCCGGTCTCCATGCTCATTCCCGAGGTCATCGGCATGAAGCTCGAGGGGACGCCGAAGGAAGGCGTGACCGCGACCGACGTCGTGCTGACCGTGACGCAGATGCTGCGCGCCAAGGGCGTCGTGCAGAAATTCGTCGAGTTCTTCGGCCCGGGCGTCGCGCATCTCGGCCTCGCCGACCGCGCGACGATCGCCAACATGGCGCCGGAATACGGCGCGACCTGCGGCATCTTTCCGGTCGACGACGTGACGCTCGGCTACATGCGCTTCACCGGCCGCGACGACAAGACCGTGGCGCTGGTCGAAGCCTACGCGAAGGCGCAGGGCATGTGGCGCAATGACGATATCGAACCGGTCTTCACCGACACGCTGACCCTCGACCTCGGCACCGTCGAGCCGTCGATGGCCGGCCCAAAGCGCCCGCAGGACCGCGTCGCGCTCGGC
>CAZPFL010000163.1:0-11719 GCA_964585785.1 uncultured Rhodospirillaceae bacterium | reverse complement strand
AATTTCGCCTGTCGAAATTGGACGCGCCTGAAACCGCACCATAAAATGAGCGCATGAAACGACAGCTTCACCTCAATCTCTTCATCAACAGCCGCGGCCACCACGAAGCCTCGTGGCGCCATCCGGACTCCTCGTCGCTGCCGCTCACCGACGTTCGCTACTACCAGCAGCTGGCGCAGCGGGCGGAAGTCGGGCTGTTCGACTCCATCTTCCTGGCCGACCAGCTCGCCGTGCGTGACGATGTTGAGCGCGCGCCCCGCGCCTGGCTCGAGCCGATCACCGCGCTCGGCGCGCTGGCGATGTCGACGAGCCGGATCGGGCTGATCGCGACGGCCTCGACCACCTACACAGAGCCCTACAACCTCGCCCGGCAGTTCGCTTCGATCGATTTCATCAGCGGCGGCCGCGCCGGTTGGAACATCGTCACCTCCTGGTCCGCGCCGGCGGCCGCCAACTACGGCGACTCTGCCCAGGTCAGCCATGCGGAACGCTATTCCCGGGCCGAGGAGTTCTTGCAGGTGGCCAAGGGCCTGTGGGACAGCTGGGCGGCGGACGCCATTGTCGACGACCGGAAGAGCGGGATCTACGCGCATCCGGATCGTATCCGGCCGATCGATCACGCGGGCGATTTCTACAATGTCGCCGGGCCGCTCAACATCCCGCGCTGTCCGCAAGGCCGGCCGGTGCTGGTGCAGGCCGGCTCGTCGGATACGGGCCGCCGCTTCGCCGCGCGCCATGCCGAGGCGGTGTTCACCGCGCATATGGAGAAGGCGACCGCGCAGGCCTTCTATACCGATCTCAAGGGCCTCGCCAAGGAAGCGGGGCGCAGCGCCGACCAGATCCATATTCTGCCGGGCTTGAGCGCGATGATCGGCTCGACCGAAGCCGAGGCGCAGCGCATGTCGCAGGACCTGAACGACCTCGCCGATCCCGAGGTCGGGCGGAAGCGGCTCTCGGGCCGCTTCGGCGGGCACGACTTCTCGCACCTGCCGCTCGACACGCCGCTGAAGCCCGAGGATTTCCCGGACCCGAGCACGGTTCAGGCGGCGCGCAGCCGGACCGAGCTGATCGTCGGGCTGGTGCGCAACGAAGGGCTCACCTTGCGCCAGCTCTTGTCGAAGTTGGCCGGCGCGCGCGGGCATTTCACCTTTGCCGGCACGCCCGAGCAGGTTGCCGACCTGATCGAGGACTGGTTCACCGACGGTGCGGCCGACGGCTTCAACCTCATGCCGCCGCTGCTGCCGCCGATGCTCGACGTCTTCGTCGACGAGGTCGTGCCGCTGCTGCAGAAGCGCGGCCTGTTCCGCACCGACTACGAGGGAGAGACGCTGCGCGACCACTACGGGCTGGCGCAGCCGGAAAGCCGGTTCGATTAGCCGGGTGCGCGACGGCGGAGCGTTGCGCGGCTATCGCCGCTCGCCCTCCAGATTATACAGCAGCTTCATGCCGAAGCCCTTCACGTCGACCTCGCCGAGCTCGGTGCAGATGAAGTCATCCTTGATCAGGTCGTAGGTCTCCTCGCAGAGCGTGATTTTCATCGGCTCCGACAGGCTCTCCATGCGCGCGGCGAGGTTCACGCCGGGGCCGAACAGGTCGTAGACGTATTTCTGCACGCCGACCAGCGAGCCGATGACCGGGCCGGCATTGATGCCGATGCGGCAGCGCCATTCCTCGGGATGCGCGGCGTTGCGCCGCTCGATGTAGCGCCGCATCCGCAGCGCCACCTTGGCGATGCTCTGGGCGTGGTCCGGCGCGGCGTTGGGCACGCCGGCGACCGCCATGTAGGAATCGCCGATCGTGCGAATGCGCTCGCAGCCGAAATTCTCGACGATGCGATCGAAGGCGGTGAAGATGTCGTTGAGCTCGGTTACCAGGGAGCTGGCGTCGTGCGAGATCGCCATGCTGGTGAAGCGGGCGAAATCCAGCATCAGGATCGAGACGCAGTCGAAGCGATGCGGCGTGGTGGTGCCGTATTCCTTGAGCTCGTCGTAGACCGCCTTCGGCATGATGTTGAGCAGCAGGCGCTCGACCCGCTGCTTCTCCTTCTCCAGCTCGGCCTGGTGCCGCTCGGCGAGCTTGGAGTAGGAGTCGAGCATGTACTGCGCTTCCTTCTCCTTCGAGGCGTCGATGCATTCGACCACGACGACGGGCGGATCGCTGTTGGGGACGCCGCGCATTTCGACACGGACCGGGATCGGACGCCCGCTCGGCGTCGCCTCGACCTCGAAGCTGTGCTTGCGGCCCTCGGCGATGCGGGCGGCCGCGCGGTCGGCGCGGAGCCCGGCGATACGCGCGGTCAGCGGCGCGTCCGGATCACCCGCCGGGGGGAAGAGCTGAAAGAACCGGGCATTTTCGTGCAGGATCGCCCAGTTCTTCGGATCGACGAGCGCGACGCCGACCGAGAGCGCCTGGAAGATCTGGTTGAGGTCGGGCCGCTGTGCCGTCATGCCGCCAAGCATGGCCGGGCCTCCCTTCTATTTGGTGACGATGAAGCGCATTCGCGCCATCACGTCGTTGCAGATTGTCGCGATGTCGCTTTCCTCGATGTCGAAATCCTCGAGGGTCTCGCGCAGCACCGCGACGACGGCCAGATAGTCTGCCTCGGAGATATTCATCCTGGCGTGGACGCGCTCGAGCTGTTCGTTGCTGTAGCTCGCGGGGCCGCCCATGATGGCGGCGATGAACTTGGTCTGGTGATCGACCAGGCGGCGCATGTCGGTCCCGGCGAAATACCGCGCGAGATCGGGCGCATCCAGCACCTGGTCGTAGAAAGCGGAGACGATCCGGCTGATCGTCGAAAAGCCGCCGTATTTTTCGAACAGCGTCCCCATCGCCGTCTCCCCGATCTCTTTGTTCCAGCGATGTTAGTGGATCGATTCCGGAGCGGCAACGAAGCGAAGGCCCTAGACCCTATGGTTTGCGTCTCTTTCCCGCTTAGGTGGCCGGACGGGCGCCCGGAAGCCCGTATCCTGCGAATTTGCATGGCCGTCGCGTGCTGAATACGGGCGTTGCCCGGCAACGATTGAAACAAAAATCCCGGCCTCCCGACATCGTCCGGAAATCTCGCCGCCGCAAAACCGTCCGTGTCGATCCGGGCGGTCTTGCCCGAATCCGGTAACGCAGGAGGGGCGGACATGGTTGGCTTCTTGGTCAAAATCGGCAGGCGCGCGGCTTCCTATCGCCGGGGCAGGGCGAACGATCGCGCTTTCGCTGCGCTCGACGCGCGGACGCTGCAGGACATCGGCATCGACCGGGGCCGCTTCGGCCGGTCGGGCAGCCGCGGCGCACGGGGTTACGGCGGCGACCGGCGATTCTAGCCGGGCCGGCCGCTACACCGGCGCGACCTGGACGAGCGCGGGCTCGCGGCGCGGCGGCAGGTGGTCCCGCAGGTCGGCGAGCAGGTCGTCCCGCCGCTTGCGGTAGGCCGGGTCGTCCCACAGGTTGCGCCACTGAAGCGGGTCCTCGGCGAGGTCGTAGAGCTCGCCCTCGGTTCCTTCGTAGTAGTTGCTCTTCTCATAGGCGGTGCAGACGAAGCCGTCGCGGTAGATGCTGCGGAGATGCAGCGCCGCGCCTTCGAAGTCGCTGTCCCACTCGGTGATCATGCGGTCGTGCCCGCCGCCCGCCGCGAGCGGCAGGACCTTGCCCTGCATCGCCGCGGCCGGCGGCAGCCCGGCGATGGCGCAGAAGGTCGGCGCCAGATCGACATGCCCGACCGCGTCCTCGATCACCGCCGGCGTCGCACCGGCCGAGGGCGCCGGCCGCCAGATCAGCGGCACCCGCATCAGGGCGTCGACGTGATAAGGGCCCTTGAACAGCATGCCGAAGTCGCCCTGCAGCTCGCCGTGGTCGGTGGTGTAGAGCACGTCGGTGTCGTCGCCCCAGCCGCGCGCGGCGATCGCGTCGAGCACCCGGCCGCAGGCCTCGTCGATCAGCTCGTTCTCGACATGCACCATGGCGTTGACCTCGCGGATCTGGTCGGCGGTCAGGTCGCAGGGGCGGAAGATCGGCGGCACCTCGAAGGCGAAGCGGCGGCGGCCCTCGTACCATTCCAGCCAGTGGCGCGGCTTGGACTTGAGGATCTCGACGACCCTGTCGCGCGAGCCCGGATAGCCCGGCGGCAGGTCGAGGTCGCGCCAGTTGACGCGCGCCAGTTCCGACTGCGGCGGGTCCCAGGGATGGTGCGGGTCGGGAAAGCTGAGCCAGAGGAACCAGTCGTCCGCCGGGTCGAGCGACTTGAGCCAGGCGATGGCGCGCTCGGCGAGCCAGTCGGTGTGGTAATGCTCGCGCGGGATCGGGTTGAACCAGACCTGCGGCGCGCCGTTGTCGCCGCCGCCGCGCCCGCTAACGCGCTTCTCCGGGTCGACATATTCGAAGAAGCCGTCGACCTCGGCCGGATAGGTGTCGTGCAGCCACTTCGGATAATGGAACAGGCTGCGCCCGGCGCGCCCCGTATGGCCGCACAGCTCCATGCGCTCGAAGCCGCGATGCGGGCCGGTGGTGCCCTTGGTCGCGGCCCAGTTCTCGAAGAAGGACTTGTTGGGATCGGTCGCTGGCTCGAAATGCGCCTTGCCGATCAGGGCCGTGCGGTAGCCGCCCTTGTCCCGCAGGTGGGCTGCCACGTCAGGCGCGTCGAGCGGCAGCGGGATGCCGTTCATGATCACGCCGTGGCTGCGGACATATTGCCCGGTGATCATGGTCGAGCGCGCGGGCATGCAGACCGTGTTCTGGTTATAGGCGCGGCGGTAGTTGACGCCGCGCGCCGCGAGCCCGTCGATCACCGGCGTGCGGGCGACCGTGCCGCCGTTGCAGCCGAGCGCGTCGAAGCGCTGCTGGTCGGTCGTGATGAACAGGATCTTGCGGCCCATGGCGTCTCCCCGCGCGTTGTCTCCAGCGGGCCGAGCCTACGACGGAACCGATTTCGCCGCCAAACCGCCGCATCCCGTCCCGAGATTTGCCCTGCGCCGCCCTTTTCGCGTTAAATTCGAACGCCGAATGAAAACGAGCAAGGAGAGATAAGCCAATGGGCATGTTGGATGGTCGCGTCGCGATCTGTACCGGGTCGGGACGAGGCGTCGGCGCGGAAGTCGCCAAGCTGATGGCGGCGAACGGCGCCAAGGTCGTGGTCAACGATCCGGGCGTGAGCGGCAGCGGCGAGGGCGGCGACAAATCGCCGGCGGAGACGATCGTCTCGGAGATCAAGGCGGCCGGCGGCGAGGCGGTGGCGAATTACGGCTCGGTCACCAAGCTGGACGACTGCCTCGGCATGGTGCAGCAGGCGCGCGAGGCCTTCGGCGGCCTCCACATCGTCTTCAATCCGGCCGGCATCCTGCGCGACCGCATGTTCCACAACATGACGCCCGAGGAATGGCAGGCGGTGATCGACGTCCACCTGACCGGCCATTTCAACGTCGCGCGCGCGGCGATCAACCTGTTCCGCGAGCAGGAATACGGCCGCCTGGTCATGGTCGGCTCGACCTCGGGCCTGCTCGGCAATGTCGGCCAGGCGAATTACGGCTCGGCCAAGATGGGCATCGTCACGCTCTCGGCCATCATCGCCGCGGAGAACAAGTCCAAAGGCATCACCAGCAACGTGATCTGCCCCTCGGCGGACACGCGGATGACGCGCTCGGTGCCGACGCCCAAGGACCCGAAGGCCGCGGCGATCCGCGAGGAGCGGCTGCGCCGGAGCCGCGCGGACGCGATCGCGCCGCTCTGCGTCTTCCTGGCGTCCGAGCAGGCGGGCTACGTCACCGGCCAGGTGTTCCACCAGCGCGCCGCCGAGCTGACGCTTTACAGCCAGCCGCGGCCGATCCAGATGGTGCACCACCAGGGCGGCTGGACGCCGGAGCTGATCGCCGAGGTGGCGATGCCGTCGCTCGCCAACAAGTTCATCGAGCTGGGCGATTCCCGGAAGATCCATCCGGGGCTGCCGCTCGACTAATCCCCATGCCGGGTCGGGCGCGGCACCCGCCGCGCCCGCCGGCCCCTTTTCGTCATGACTTTATGGAGGTTCGAGGCGATGCCGGGACCGTTTGCTGGATTGCGCGTTGTCGACCTGACCACGATCTTCGTCGGCCCATATACCAGCCAGCTTCTGGGCGACATGGGCGCCGACGTGATCAAGGTCGAAGCGCCGGGCGGCGACAGCACGCGCATGACCGGCCCGTCGGTCCATCCCGACATGTCGTCCAACTTTCTGCAGGTCAACCGCAACAAGCGGAGCATCGCGCTCGACCTCAAGACCGAAGGCGGGGCGGAGGCGATGCGCCGGCTGCTCGGCCGCGCCGACGTGTTCGTGCACAACATGCGCCCGGAGCCGCTCGCCCGCCTCGGCTTCGACTACGCGAAGGTGCGGGAGATCAAGCCCGACATCGTCTACTGCAACATCTGGGGCTTCGGGCGGAAGGGCCGCTATGCCGGCATGGCCGCCTATGACGATGTGATCCAGGGCGCGTCGGGCATGGTCGCGCTCGAGGCCTTCGGCGGCAAGCCGGCACGCTACATGCCGTCGCTGCTCGCCGACAAGACGACGGCGCTGTTCGCGTCCTATGCGATCTCCTCCGCGCTCTATCACCGGCTGGCGACCGGCGAGGGGCAGGAGCTGGAAGTGCCGATGTTCGAGAGCATGGTCTCCTTCATGATGCTGGAGCATCTGTGGGGCGCGACCTTCGAGCCGGCGCGCGGGCGGGTCGGCTCCGAGCGCCACGCGACGCCGATGCGCTGGCCGCACAAGACCAAGGACGGCTACATCTGCGCCTGGCCGTCGAGCGACAAGCACTGGCAGGCGCTGCGCGAGATCGCCGGACGGCCCGAGCTCGCGACCCATCCGATCCTGGGCGACCGGAGTGCGCGCAAGAAGAACCTGCCCCAGGTGCTGGCGTTGCTGGACGAGATCTTTCCCGCCCGCACGACCAAGGAGTGGGCGGACGCGCTGGGCGCGGCCGGCGTGCCCTGCATGCCGATCTCGAGCCTGGAGGACGTCGTGGCCGACCCGCATCTCGCCGACGTCGGCTTCTGGCACGAGATCGACCACCCGACCGAAGGCCGCCTCCGCCTGATGAACCCGCCCTACGCCCTGCCGCGTTCCCCGGCCTCGATCCGCCGCGCGCCGCCGCGATACGCCGAGCACACGCGCGAGATCCTGGCCGAGCTCGGCTACGCGGCCGGCGAGGTCGACGCGCTGCTCGACGCCGGCGGCGCCATCGAGCAGCCGAAGGACGGGTAGGGGGTAAGGAAGTTGGCGACGCTCACCCTCTCCGCCCCAGGGGGCGGAGAGGGTAGGGTGAGGTGGGGGAACTTCGGAGCGATTCACCGCCATTTCCGTGTTGGACAATTGCCGCCCCACCTCACCCGGCACGCTTCGCGCGCCACCCTCTCCGCCCCGCCGGCGGAGAGGGTTTGCCGCCCCGCCACTTTTGCTTCACCTGCGGTTGAAGTTGCACTACGCTCGCGGCCGATAAATCCGGGAGAGAAAACCGTGACGGCGGAGAGCGTGCGCGCGGACGGGCGCGGCCTCATCGACGGTCCCTATGCCTGGTTTCGCCTCGGCGTGTCGGTGCTGCTCGGCACCATCGCCAGCGTCGGCATGTGGTCGGTGATCGTTGTCCTGCCCTATGTCCAGGCGGAGTTCGGCGTCGATCGGGCGAACGCGTCGCTTCCTTATACGGCGACGATGATCGGCTTCGGCGTCGGCAACGTGACGATCGGCCGGCTGGTCGACCGTTTCGGCATTACGGGGCCGTTGATTGCCGCGGGGCTGCTGCTGGGCGCGGGCTTCGGGCTCGGGTCGGTGGCGGGCTCGATCTGGCAGCTTGCCCTCGTTCAGGCGGCGCTCATCGGCATTGGCGCCTCGGCCGGCTTCGGACCGCTGATCGCCAATATCTCGCACTGGTTTCACCGCCGCCGCGGCATCGCAGTGACGGTGACGGCGAGCGGCAATTATCTTGCTGGCGCGGTCTGGCCGATGTTGCTGCAGGAGTTCAGCGCAGCCCACGGCTGGCGGGCGACCTATGCCGGGCTTGGCGTTTTCTGCGTCGTGACCCTGGTGCCGCTGGCGTTCCTGCTGCGCCGCGAAGCGCCCAAGGAGGACGCGGCGTGGAGCGGCGGCGAGGCGGCGGTGGCGCTGTCGCATCGCTCGCTCGGCCTTTCACCCCGCACGCTGCAGTGGATGCTGGCCGCGGCCGGCGTCGGCTGCTGCGTCGCCATGTCGATGCCGCAGGTGCATCTCGTCGCCTATTGCGCCGGGCTGGGCTACGGCGTGGCACGCGGGGCGGAGATGCTGTCGATGATGCTGGCGGCGGGAATCGTCAGCCGGATCGCGTCGGGATTCATCGCCGACGCCATCGGCGGCATCCGCACGCTGCTGCTGGGATCGGTGCTGCAATGCCTGGCGCTGATATTCTTCGTGCCGTTCGACAGCTTGATGTCGCTCTATGTCATCTCGCTGATGTTCGGCCTCGCGCAGGGCGGTATCGTGCCGTGCTACGCGATCATCGTGCGCGAGTACCTGCCGGCGCGGGAAGCGGGCGCGCGGGTCGGTTTCGTCATCATGGCGACGCTCGTCGGCATGGCGTTGGGCGGCTGGATGTCAGGCTGGATTTTCGATCTAACGGGCTCCTACCGCGCCGCTTTCCTGAACGGCATCGCCTGGAACCTGTTCAACATCGCGATCATGACGACGCTGCTGTGGCGGGCGCGCCGTCCGCGCGCCGCCGTGGCGTGACGAAGATGAAGGCGGCTAGCTCTTGGCGGCGTTCAGGTGGGAGATCTTCTGCTCGAAGATCGCCATCAGGCCGTCGAAGCCCTTGTTTTCGAGGGTCGAGCTGTATTCGGACCGCTTGGTCGCGAGCTCGCTGATCGTTCCCTTCAGGAAGACGTCGATGACCTGCCAGCCTTCCTTTGTTTTGCGCATCAGGTAGTTGAGCTTGACGGGCTCGCCGTCGCTCTTGATCAGTTCGCTGTGCACCAGCCGGGTGCCCGCGCGGGGCGTTTCCTCGGAGGTGATTTTGAACGTCTCGCCGGAATAGCCGTCAAACCGTTCGGCGTAGGTGGCAACCGTGAGCCGCGTGAAGGCGTCGATCAGCTTCTTCCGCTGCGCGTCCGTCAGGTCGCGCCAATGGCGCCCGGCGGAATAGCGGGTCATGAAGTTGAGGTCGTAGGTCGCCTTGATGACCGGAAAGAGCTTCTTGTAGCGGCCCTGATAGCCGAGCTTGGTCGCCGCCTTCATTGTTTCGAGCAGCGCCGCGTTCAGGCGCGTGATCTGCGGAATGGCCGAGTCCGCCGCGCGGGCGGTCACGGCGCCGAAGACCATCATGGCCGCGGCAAGGACGATAACCAGGGAACTGTTTCGGCGTAACCGCATCGGTGCTCTCGCTTCGCCTGTCACGGTAACGAGGCCCGCATCGGCAATCCCGATGCCAGGCTAAACCGGCTTACCATAATAGATGGTGATTCTTAAAAGTCGGTCAATGGCCGCGCAAATGCCGCAGGGGGGTTGCGAACGCGTTTGCACGCGCCATTTTTTGCCCTATTGTCTCGCGTTTGGGGTGCAGCGGCGGGCTGGCCCGGGTCGATGATCCGCGGCTGGGAGCATGCGCCCGCCGTGTTTTCTGTCGGGGGGATCATACAGCGATGAAGGCCATCATGCTGGCCGCGGGTATCGGCTCGCGGCTCGGACAAGGCGAGGATTTCGCGCCGAAGGTTTTGCTCCGGTTCGGCGGCAAGACGCTTTTGCAGCGTCATATCGAAATCCTGCGCCAACTCGGCATCCGCGAGCTGGTCATCGGCGTCGGTCACCAGGCCGACCGGCTGGTCAAAGCGGTGGCCGACATCGGCGCGGAAGATTTCGTCCGCACCGTGATGAACCCGCACTATAAGCGGGGCCCGATTACAACCTTGTGGGCCCTGCGTGACGAGTTGATGACAGACGAGCCTGTCATCCTGATGGACGGCGACGTGCTGTACGATCAGCGGATCATGGAACGCCTGATCCGGTCGCCGGTGGACAACTGCTTTCTGATGGACCGCGATGTCGAGCCCGGGGAAGAGCCGGTGAAGCTCTGCATGCGCGACGGGCGGCTGGTCGATTTCCACAAGCGGCCGACCGAGCCGCACGACTATTACGGCGAATGGATCGGCTTCCTCAAGCTGTCGCCGGCGATGGCGGGCCGTGTCCCGGCCGCGACGCGGCCGTATGTAGACGACGGCCAGGAGCATCTTCTATACGAGGTGGCGATCCGGGACCTGGTGCTGGCCGAGGAGAACGGCGCCTTCGGCGTCGAGGACGTGACCGGGCTGCCCTGGATCGAGATCGACTTCATGGAGGACGTGGTGCGCGCCGAAGCCGAGATCCTGCCCCAGCTCGAAGCCGCGGCCTGATGGCCGGCGTTCCGCGAGCGCAATGACGACACTGGTCACCGGCGCGACGGGGTTCGTCGGCTCGGCCGTGCTGCGCCGCCTGGTGGCCGCGGGCCATGAGGTGCGCGTGCTGGCCCGCCCCGGCAGCGACCGGCGTAACCTCGCCGGGGTCGAATGCGCCGTCGTGACCGGGGACCTGACCGACCCGGACTCGCTGCGCCGCGCCGTCGCCGGCTGCGACACGGTCATGCATGTGGCGGCGGATTACCGGCTCTGGGTGCCGGACCCCGCCGTGATCAACCGGGTCAACATCGAGGGCAGCGTCAACCTGTTCCGGGCGGCGGCCGAGGCGGGCGCGCGGCGCATGGTCTACACCAGCAGCGTCGCCACCCTGGGCCTGCACAAGGACGGCACACCGGCCGACGAGGACACGCCGTCCGGCGAAGCCGACATGGTCGGCGCCTACAAGCGCTCGAAATTCCTGGCCGAAGAGGCGGTGCGCGGCCTGATCGACGACCACGGCCTGCCGATCGTCATCGTCAACCCGTCGGCGCCGATCGGGCCGCGCGACATCAAGCCGACCCCGACCGGCAAGATGATCGTCGATGCCGCCGCCGGGCGCATGCCGGCCTATGTGGATACCGGCCTCAACGTCGTCCATGTCGATGACGTGGCGGCGGGGCATCTGCTCGCGCTCGAGCGGGGCCAGGTGGGCGAGCGCTATATCCTCGGCGGCGAGGACATGACGCTGCGGGAGATCCTGGAGGTGGTCTGCGCCCATGCCGGCCGCCGGCCGCCGCGCGTCAAATTGCCCCACGACCTGCTGATGCCGATCGCTTACGGGGCCGAGGCGGTGGCCCGGCTGCTCGACCGCGAGCCGCTCTTTACCGTCGATAGCATCCGCATGGCGAAGAAGCGCATGTTCTTCAGCTGCGAAAAGGCCAAAAGGGTATTAGGATACGCGCCGCGGCCCGCGGTCGAGGCGATCCGCGACGCGGTCGACTGGTTTCGGGAAAACGGCTATCTGGACTGAGGCGCCGTCGGGGTGGCGACAGGGTGCGACAGGGGGCTAGCGCGATCGTGACTTTGCTGCGCTGCAGCAGAGGTTATATAGAAGGGATTAAAGACCTAGTGGCCGGATACGGTGTTTGGGACCGTTGTCCATTTGTCACAGCCGAAAATTGCCGGACCCGGTCCTATTTACTTGGCTTGAGGCGGCTGTTATGACAGCGATTGCAGTGGTTTTGAGGAATCTGGTCGTGTCGCGGGCCAACCAGCGACCGTCCTGGTCGAGGAGGCGATAAGCACATGCGGGTTATCCTAGCGGAGCCAAGGGGCTTTTGCGCGGGCGTCGTGCGTGCGA
>CAZPFL010000162.1:0-11732 GCA_964585785.1 uncultured Rhodospirillaceae bacterium | reverse complement strand
ACCGACCGCTGCGATTTCCGCTGCGTCTATTGCATGTCGGAGAACATGACCTTCCTGCCCAAGGCCGATCTGCTGAGCCTGGAGGAACTCGACCGGCTGTGCAGCGCCTTCGTGGCCAAGGGCGTCAACAAGCTGCGCCTGACCGGCGGCGAGCCGCTGGTGCGCCGCGGCATCATGACGCTGTTCCATTCTTTGTCGCGCCATCTGGCGAGCGGCGCGCTTAAGGAACTGACGCTCACCACCAACGGCTCGCAATTGGCGAAATACGCCGCCGACCTCAAAGGGCTCGGCATCGAGCGCATCAATGTCTCGCTCGATACCCTCGATGCCGACAAGTTCCGCGCCATCACCCGCTGGGGCGAGCTCGACAAGGTGCTTGCCGGCATCGACGCGGCGCTGGCCGCCGGGCTGAAAGTGAAGATCAATGCGGTGGCGCTGAAAGGCGTCAACGAGGACGAGCTCGATCGCCTGCTCGAATGGGCGCACGGCCGCGGCATGGACCTCACGGTGATCGAGGTGATGCCCCTGGGCGACGTCGGCGAAACGCGGCTCGACCAATATCTGCCGCTGTCGATGGTGCGCTCGCGCTTGGCCGAGCGCTATACGCTGGAAGACATCGATTATCGCACCGGGGGCCCCGCCCGCTACGTGCATGTCAAGGAAACCGGCGGGCGCCTCGGCTTCATCACGCCGCTCACGCATAATTTCTGCGAGTCGTGCAACCGCGTGCGCATCACCTGTACCGGAACGCTCTATATGTGCCTCGGCCAGGACGACGCCGCCGACCTGCGTGGCCCCTTGCGCGCTTCCGAAAGCGACGATCTCGTCTACACGGCGATCGACGAAGCGATCGCCCGCAAGCCCAAGGGCCATGATTTCGTGATCGACCGCCGCCACCAGCGGCCGGCGCTGTCGCGCCACATGAGCGTGACCGGCGGCTGACTACGCCGCCTGCGAACGCTTCGTCACCAGATCGCGCAGCTCTTCCGGCCGCAGCCGCGCCGGCGTGAAGCAAACGCCGCAGCTCTCGCCTTCCCGCACGATCTCGCCGGCGATCGTCTTCATGCCGGCGAAGGTGAGCGCGACCTGAGCGCCGACGGCGAGCCCGGGCACGGCGCCGACGTGCGCGCCGCCGATGCTGACGTCGTAAACGGGAACCTCGTGCACACGGCCGTCATAGTCCAGCCGCGCGGTGAAGCCGACTTCATAGCGCGGGAATTCGCGCAGATCGGCCTTGACCGCTCTGCGCACGATGTCGGGGATCTCGCGGCACAGCGAGTGCGAGGTCTCCTGCATCGCGCCGGCGACCGCGGCAACGCCCTGCGCGGTCGTGTGCGATTGATGCACCATGTCGGCGATCTCGCTCATGCGGCCTGCGAAGTCGGACACCGCCGCGCTGCTGTCGCTGGCGCTCGCCGCGAAATTTTCGCTCGCTCCGCGCTGCTGCTCGATCGCGGCGGAGACCTGCTCGGTCACGCCGGAAAGCTGGTCGATGATCTCCGCCACGCTGGCGAGCGAGGCCACGACTTCGCGCGTGGTGGATTGAATCTCGCCGACCTTGGCGCCGATCTGCTCGGTCGATTTTCCGGTCTGCGTCGCCAGCGTCTTGACCTCGGATGCCACCACCGAGAACCCGCGTCCGGCCTCGCCCGCGCGCGCGGCTTCGATCGTGGCGTTGAGCGCGAGCAGATTGGTTTGCTCCGCGATCTGGTTGATCACCGTGACGATGTCGCCGATCTGATCGGCCGCCTTGGCGAGCGCGTCGATGGTGGCGCGCGAGGCATTGGCGCGCTCGACCGCCTCGCGGCCGAGACTGTTGCCACGCCGCATCTGTTCGGAAATCTCCATCACCGCCTGGATCACTTGGTCCGACAACAGGCTGGCCGCTTCGGTCATGGCGCGCGAGCCCTGCGCCGCAAGCGCGGTCTCGTCGAAAGCGGCGTGCACGGCTTTCAGCGCGGCGGTCATGTCCTGCGCCTTCAGCTGCAAGGTGGCGGCGCCGTCGACGATCGGCTGCACGCCGACTCCGGTGGCGGTCTCGACCTCGTCGGCAAGGTTGGAAAGGTTGACGCGGCGCGAGGCCTGCCAGGTGCGGTCGAGATCGCTGTGCACGAACTCACGGCGCTGGCGCTCGCCGAGCGCTTCGGCCAGACGCTCGGTCGCCGCCGTGACATGGGCGACCTCATCGCGGATAACCGGCAAGGGCGGCGCGGACTCGAGCTCCGCGTGGGCCATGGCATCCAAGGCGTCGGCGGCACCCGCCAGCGAGCACGCGATCGAGCGTGCGATCGCCCAGACGCCGACACCGGCCGCGGCGACTCCGGCAAGCCCGATCACAATTTCGGCATAGAAGGCGTTGACCGGCCCAAGCAACGGCGCCAGCAGCGCGACCGCATAGGGAGCCGCGAATACCACCGCCAGCGGCAGCATGACGGCCGCAATCAGCCGTTCGGCGATCGTGAATTGCCGCATGTGCTGTCCTCGCGCCGCCGGCGCCAGCGGCGGCCCGGTCATAGTTTTAGTGGCTGGCTGGTTAACCGAGGGTTTAGTGCTCGTTAACCATGCGTATCGGCGCCCGGCAGGCCGCCGGCGGGCGGGCCGGCGGCAGCGGGGCCGGCTTCGACCAACTTCGCCTTGACGCCTCATATCGCCATCGGATTAAGGTGGCGGGCTTGGCCTCACGGCCAGGTGGTGGGGCACGAAAAAGCAAGAAGAAACGCCGTTGGCCGGCCGGGCCGGACGGACTGTGGGGAGATGTCAGGATGAACGCGCTCGACGCGGTCCTCAAAGCGTTGCTGCCGGCCACGCGGCTCATCGACGCCATCAATACCTGGATCGGCAAGCGCGTGGCGTGGCTTTTGCTGCTGGCCGTGCTGGTCTCGGCGGTTAACGCCACGGTCCGCAAGGTATTCGACACCTCCTCGAATTCCTGGCTCGAGCTGCAATGGGTGCTGTTCAGCGCCGTGTTCCTGCTGTGCTCGCCCTGGACGCTGCTGGCCAACGAGCACATCCGCATCGACATCCTGAACAACCTGCTGCCGAATCGCATCCGCAACACCATCGAGTTGGTCGGCCATGCGTTCTTCCTGTTGCCGCTCACTGTCGTCATGGTGATCACCGGCATCCCGTTCTTCCTCAGCTCATACCAGATCAATGAGCAGTCCTGGAATTCCGGCGGCCTGCCGCAATGGCCGGCCAAATCGCTCATCATGATCGGTTTCGGACTGCTGCTGATCCAGGGTCTCTCCGAGCTCGTCAAACGCATCGCGGTGATGCGAGACCTCATCCCTGACCCGCATGCGGGCCAGAAGAGCTCGCTCGAAGTCGAGGCTGAGGAAGTGATCGAGGCGATGGAAAAAAAGAAGTCATAACAGCCGCATAAAGAAAACAGTCCGCAGGTCGGGGAGCGGGAACTCGCATGGAAGCGTTTTTCATCGACAACATGGCGCCTATCATGTTCGGCGCCCTCGTGGTCTTCTTGCTGCTGGGCTATCCGGCGGCCTTTTCGCTCGGCGCCATCGGGCTGATCTTCGGACTGATCGGCATCGAGCTCGGGCAATTCGTGCCCAACTTCCTGCAAGCCCTGCCGGATCGTATCTACGGCGTGATGAGCAACGAGACGTTGCTCGCGATTCCCTTCTTCACATTCATGGGGCTGGTGCTCGAACGATCGGGCATGGCCGAGGATCTGCTCGACACCGTCGGACAGTTGTTCGGCACCGTGCGCGGCGGGCTTGCCTATGCGGTGGTCTTCGTCGGCGCGTTGCTCGCCGCAACCACCGGCGTGGTCGCAGCCTCGGTGATCTCGATGGGGCTGATCTCGCTGCCGATCATGCTGCGCTACGGCTATGACCGGCGCCTCGCCACCGGCGTGATCGCCGCGTCGGGAACGCTCGCGCAGATCATCCCGCCGAGCCTCGTCCTGATCATCATGGCCGACCAGCTCGGCCGCTCGGTCGGCGACATGTATCAGGGCGCGCTCATACCCGGGCTGGTGCTGTCCTGCCTCTATGTCGGTTATGTCGTCCTGGTCACGATCTTCCGCCCGCAGGCGGCACCCGCGCTGCCGGAGGAGAGCCGGACGCTGGGGCCGGGCGTGCTCTCGCTGTTCGTCGCGCTCGGGCTCTCGGCCGCGGTCGGGTACGGCGTCTACCGCTGGGTCGGCGACGCGATGCAGGGGCCGGAGATCGTCGGTGTCTTCGCGGCGGTCATCGTCGCCTACACGATGGCGCTCGCCAACCACGCCTTCGGCATCGGCCTGCTGTCGCATCTGGCGGAACGGGTGATCATCGTCCTGATCCCGCCGCTGGCGCTGATCTTCCTCGTGCTCGGGACCATCTTCATCGGCGTCGCGACGCCGACCGAAGGCGGCGCCATGGGCGCGGTCGGCGCGCTGGTGCTCGCGATCGGCAAGCGGCGGCTGAACATGGGCCTGCTGCGCCAGGCGCTGGATTCCACGGCCAAGCTGTCCGCCTTCGTCGTCTTCATCCTGATCGGCGCGCGGGTCTTCTCGCTCACCTTCTACGGCGTCAACGGCCATAAATGGGTCGAAGATCTGCTTGTGAGCCTGCCGGGCGGGCAGGTCGGGTTCCTGATCTTCGTGAACCTGCTGGTCTTCTTCCTCGCCTTCTTCCTCGACTTCTTCGAGCTCGCCTTCATCATCATCCCGCTGCTTGGCCCCGCGGCGGAGCATCTCGGCATCGACCTGATCTGGTTCGGCGTGTTGCTCGGGATCAACATGCAGACTTCATTCATGCATCCGCCCTTCGGCTTCGCGCTGTTCTATCTGCGCTCGGTCGCGCCGCGCGAGCGATACCGCGACAAGATCACCGGAGAGGTCATGGACGGCATCACCACGGGGCAGATCTATCGGGGCGCGATACCCTTCGTCATCATCCAGGTGATCATGGTGGGCCTGGCGATCACCTTTCCGCAGATGATCATGCGCTACAAGGGCCCGGCGGTGGACGCGTCGAAGATCGAGGTGATCGTGCCGCCCATCGGCGTCCCGGGCGGGCTCGGCCAGCCGCCCTCCTTCGATCTCAGCAAGCCGCCGCAGATCAACCCCTGACGCCGCGCCGCACGGCCCCTACAGCGTGAGCTGCTGGCCCAGCTCGACCACGCGGCCCGGCGGCAAGTGGTAGTAATCGGTCGGGTCCGCGGCGCTTTCCGCGAGTCCGATGAAGAGCTTGTCCTGCCATTTCGGCATCGTCGAGCCGGCGTCCGCGATGATCTTTCGCCGTCCCAGGAAGAAGGAGGTCGCCATGATGTCGAACTTCATGCCCCCCTTGCGGCAAAGCGTGAGCGCGTGCATCAGGTTGGGCGATTCCATGTAGCCGAAGGTGACTTCGACCTTCGTGAATCTGCGGTCCAGCCGGTCGATCCGGACCCGGTTTTCGTCGGCGACGCGCGGCACGTCCGCGCCGCGGACGGACAGGATGACATTCTGCTCGTGCAGTACGTGGTTGTGCTTGAGGTTATGCATCAGCGCCATCGGCGCCATGCTCGTGTCGCTGGTGAGGAACACCGCCGTGCCGGGTGTGGCGATCGGCGGCGACTTGCGCAGCATCTCGATGATCTCGCCAAGTGAAACACCCGCCTTTCGCGTTTTGTCCACCAGGCTGTTCGTGCCGACCGTCCAGGTCCACATGACGAGAAACAGGAATAGCGCAATCAGCACCGGCACGTAGCCGCCCGTCGCGATCTTCATGAGATTGGCCGTCAGGAAGACGCACTCGATCAGGGCGATGGGGAGCGCGATCAACGCGGCAACGAAAAGCGGCCAGTGCCAGGCGTACCGCATGACGATGACGGCGAGCGCCGTGGTGACGAGCATCGTGCCCGTCACCGCGATGCCGTATGCGGTCGCCAGCGCGCTCGACGACTGGAAGAACAGCACGAGGCCGAGCACGCCCACGAGCAGATAGGCGTTGACCTTCGGGATATAGATCTGGCCGGCGAGACTCTCCGAGGTATGGCGTATATCGAGACGCGGCAGGAAGCCGAGCTGGATCGCCTGGCGCGAGAGCGAGTAGGCGCCCGTGATGACGGCCTGGCTGGCGATGATCGTGGCCAAGGTGGCGAGTGCGACCAACGGGATCAGCGCCCAGCCCGGCACCATCAGGAAGAACGGGTCCTTCAGCGCGGCCGGGTTGGCGAGCACGAAGGCGCCCTGGCCGAGATAGTTCAGCGCGAGCGACGGGAACACGAGGCCGAGCCAGGCGGTCTGGATCGGCCGCCGGCCGAAATGCCCCATGTCGGCATAGAGCGCTTCCGCGCCGGTCACCGCCAGGAATACCGCGCCGAGGACGGCGAGGCCCAGCAGGCCGTGCGTCGTGAGAAAATCCACCGCATAGCGCGGGTCGAAGGCGCGCAGGATATTCGGATCGTCGCTGACATGGAGCAGTCCCGCGATCGCGAGCGTCGCGAACCAGACGAGCATGATTGGCCCGAAGGCCGCGGCCACCGTCTCCGTGCCGCGCGCCTGCACGCTGAACAGCAGGACCAGGATCACGACTGTCAGCAGCACGACATAGGGGCTGAAATCGGGGGCGACGAGCTTCAGGCCCTCGACCGCCGAAAGCACCGAGATCGCCGGCGTGATCACCGCATCGCCGTAAAACAGCGCCGCGCCGGCCATTCCGAGGACGAAGAGCGTGGCGGTCCGGCGGCCGATCGCCGACTGCGCCAGCGCGAACAGCGACAGGATGCCGCCTTCGCCGCGGTTGTCGGCGTGCAGCAGGAACAGCACGTATTTCAGGGTGACGATAATGACAAGCGCCCAGAGGAGCAGGGACGCGACGCCGATCACCTCCGCGCGCGTCAGCCCGTCCGCCGCGGCGAGGTGCAGGGCCTCGCGCATGGCATAGAGCGGGCTCGTGCCGATGTCGCCATAGACGACGCCGACGGTGCCGAGCGTGAGCATCCAGAACTGCCGGCTCTTGTCCGGCGCGCCAGACTGGCCGGGCTTATCCGCGCCGGTCTTCTCTTCGCCAGTTTTTTCGTCGAGAGTCGACATGATCGATCGCGTTCGTTGGGTCCCATCGTGAATGACCCGTGCGTTAACGTTGGCCACCCGTTTTTTGATCCGGGGAGCATCATGCAGCCCTTGTCGGCGGACCGCAATTTCGAGGCGGCGCGCCCCTGGGGGCGGCACATTAAGCGCGGCGCATTAATCGTGTTTGAGGCTGATGCGGGCTGCGGGGCGTCCTTCGACAAGCTCAGGATAAGGTAGTCCTTCGCGGCGCGAAGAAAAGCCCCATCCCGAGCCGCCTCATCCCGCGCCTGTCGAAGGACGAAACACGCGTGACGCCTGTCCCGGCCCACCGCCGCTGGTGCGGCGGCGGGGACAATTGTTCGCGTCCGTGCCGCCATGCGATGTTAAGATATGGACATGCAGGTCAACACGGTCATTCGGTGGGCCAATGCGCGCTCGGCGCTTTGGTCGGGGGGCTTCCGTCCGTTCTTTCTCGCCGCGGGCGCGTTCGCCGCGGTCGCGGTGCCGCTTTGGGTGCTGGCGCTGGATTCGGGGCTGGCGATCGTGGGCGCGGGCGACCCGTTGCACTGGCATATCCACGAGATGATCTTCGGCTATGTCGGCGCGGTCGTCGCCGGCTTCCTGATGACGGCGATCCCGAACTGGACCGGCCGGCTGCCGGTGCGCGGGCGGCCGCTGATGCTGCTGGTGCTGCTGTGGTTCGCGGGCCGGGTCGCGATCTTCGCGGCGGGCTTTCTCGGCGTGTTCGCCGCGGTCATCGACGCGGCCTTCCTGATCGTCCTGGCCGGCGTCGCGTGGCGCGAAGTGATCTCGGGCCGGAACCTGCGGAACGTCCCGATCTGCGTCATGGTCTCGCTGTTCGCGCTGACCAACCTGGCCTTCCACGCCGACCCGATGATGCCCGGCGCAGCGGATTACGCGATTCGCGGGGCGCTGGGGCTCATCCTGCTGCTGATCAGCCTGATCGGCGGACGCGTCGTGCCGAGCTTCACGCGCAACTGGCTGGCCAAGGCCGGGGCCACGGCGATGCCGGCGCCCTTCGGCGACTTCGACAAGCTGTCCCTGTTCGTCACCGCGCTGGCCGTGCTGGCCTGGACCATAGCACCGGAGTCGGGGACGACGGCCGGCTTGTTCGCCGCCGCCGCGGCGCTGCAGGCGATCCGGCTGACGCGCTGGCAGGGCCTGGCGGCGCGGCGGGAGCCGCTGCTGCTCGTCCTGCATGTCGCCTATGCCTGGCTGCCGGTGGCGATGGCCTTGCTCGCGGCCGGCGTCGTCTGGCCCGAGATCGGCGCGTCGCCGGGCATTCACGCCTTTACCGCGGGCGGCATCGGCATGATGACGCTGGCGGTGATGACGCGCGCTACGCTGGGCCACACGGGGCGGGCGCTGACCGCGGGGACCAGCACCAACGCGATCTACCTGCTGGTCTTCGCCGGCGCGGTGATCCGCGTCGCCGCTTTCTGGCTGCCGTTCGACTACGTCGCCGTCATCACGCTCGCGGGCGCGATGTGGAGCGCGGGCTTCCTGCTGTTCGTCTGGGTCTACGGCCCGATGCTCGTCGGCCCGAACGCGCGCCGGGGTTAGCGGCCGGCTTTATTTCACCAGCAATTCGCCGATCTGCACCGCGTTCAGCGCGGCGCCCTTGAGCAGCTGGTCGCCGCAGGCGAACAGCATCAGCGAACGGCCGCTGGGATCGCTCGGGTCACGGCGCAGGCGGCCGACCAGCACGTCGTCCTGGCCCGAGGCTTCGATCGGCATCGGGAAGTGATTGCTCTCCGGCTCGTCGACGACGCGGATGCCGGGCGCGGTCCGCAGCAGGTCGCGCGCTTCCTCCGGGCGGATCGGGCGCGCGAACTCGGCCGAGATCGCGACGGCATGCGCGCGCAGCACCGGCACCCGGACACAGGTCGCCGCGATCCGGATGTCGGACGCGCCGAAGATCTTGCGCGTCTCCTTGATCATCTTGGTCTCTTCTTCGTTGAAGCCGGTCTCCGGATCGATCGTCGAGTTGTGGCTGAACAGGTTGAAGGCGTAGGGATGCGGCAGCACCGTGGGCTGGAATGGACGGCCGTCGAGGCTGGCCCGGGTCGATTCGCGCAGCTCCTCCATCGCCGCCGCGCCGGCGCCCGAGGCGGCCTGGTAGGTCGCGGCGATGAAGCGCACGACCGGGTTCCGCTTGTGCAGCGGCCAGAGCGGCATGATCGCGATGATGGTCGAGCAGTTCGGGTTGGCGATGATGCCCTGATGCGCCGCGGCGGCCTCCGGGTTGATCTCCGGCACGACCAGCGGCACGGCGGGGTCCATGCGGAAGGCCGAGGAGTTGTCCACGACGACGGCGCCGCTCTTCGCCGCCGCCGGCGCAAGCGCGCGCGACGTGCCGCCGCCGGCCGAGAAGAACGCGATGTCGATGCCCTTGAAGATGTCGGGGCCGGCGACCTCCACAGGGACTTCCGTCCCGCGGTAGGCGAGCCGCTTGCCGGCCGAACGCGGCGAGGCGAACAGCTTGAGGTCGGCGACCGGGAAGTCCCGCTCTTCGAGGCATTTGATCATCTCGATCCCGACCGCGCCGGTCGCGCCGACGACGGCCACCCGCTGCGCGCGCGCCATCTAGAGCTCTCCATCTTGATTGCGGAACCAGGGCCTAGCCCAACGGCGCTCCTCATACATCGATCGGGCCGGCCGGTCCATGGCAAGGCGCGTGGAACAGGCGCGGCGCGTCACAAAAGCTTCATCGGGCCGTCATGGCTTGGACGCATTATTTCGGGAATTTGGATTCGGCAATCGATTCCGCTGGTCGATTGCAAACGGAAATCCAGGATTCGCGGCATGGCGCGTTTTCGCCGCGCCGCCGGTCCGGCACAGGTTTTTGCATCCGGCCGCCGCGCTTGGCGGGGCGGGCGGCGTGCGGAAAATTGTGTTTTGCAATGTAATTCATATGCCATCGCGAATTCGAATAGTAAGATGAAATAAGACCATGCCATCCATGACCCGCAGACCAAGAGTCGTCGTCACCAACTGGGTGCATGACGAGGTTCTCGACTTCCTCGCCGGCCGCTTCTCGGTCGACGCCAACCGCGCGCGCGAGCCCTGGCCGGAATGGGAGCTGCGCCGCCGCGCCGGCGACGCCGAGGCGCTGCTCGCTTTCATGCCGGACCGCATCGACGGTGCATTCCTCGCCGCCTGCCCGGACCTCAAGATCATCGCCGGCGCGCTCAAGGGCCACGACAATTTCGACGTCGAGGCCTGCACCGAATGCGGCGTCTGGCTGACCGTCGTGCCGGACCTGCTGACCGAGCCGACGGCCGAGCTCGCGGTCGGGCTGACCATCGCGCTGGCGCGCAACATCCTGGCGGGCGACCGCTATGTCCGCGACGGCCATTTCGAAGGCTGGCGGCCGCTGTTCTACGGCACCGGCCTCAGCGGCGCGGCGGTGGGGATCGTCGGCATGGGCGCGGTCGGCCGCGCCATCGCCGAGCGGCTCCGCGCCTTCAGGCCGGCGCTCGCCTATTACGACCGCCGGCGCCTCGCCGCGGCGGAGGAGGCCGCGCTCGATCTCCGCTACCGGCCGTTCGACGAGCTGCTCGCCACGAGCGACTTCGTCATCCTGGCGCTGCCGCTGGCGGGCGAGACGACGCAGATGATCGGGCGCGAGGCGCTCAAGCGGATCAAGCAGGGCAGCTACCTGATCAATCCGGCGCGCGGGTCGCTGGTGCATGAGGAGGCGGTGGCCGACGCGCTCGAATGCGGCCGGTTGGCCGGCTATGCCGCGGACGTGTTCGAGATGGAGGACTGGGCGCGCACCGGGCGGCCGCACACGGTCTCCTTCCGCCTGCAGCAATACCAGGACCGCACGGTGCTGACGCCGCATCTCGGCGCCGCGGTCGACGCCGTCCGGCGCGACATCGCGATGGCCGCGGCGAACAGCATCGTCGATTATTTCGAAGGACGGACGCCGCGGGGCGCGGTCAATGCGCCGAGCGTCGCGGCGGCCGAGACGGCCGGAGAAGGCGATATGGTGGGAACAACAGCGAGCAGGTGATGCTGAACCTTTGGCATGTGCAGACGTTTCTCGCGGTGATCGACGAAGGCGGGTTCCAGGGCGCGGCGCAGGCGCTGGGCCTGGCCCAGCCGACCGTCTCGCAGCAGCTCCGCAAGCTCGAGGAGGCGCTCGGCACGCGGCTCGTCGTGCGCACGCGGAACAGCGCGCAGCCGACACGGGATGGCGCCGCCTTCCTGCCCTTCGCGCGGGGGCTGATGCGCACGGCGGCGCGCGCGGCCTCGGCGGTCGGCAGCCGGCCGCTCGCCATCGGCGCCAGCAGCAATATCGGCACCTATCTTCTGCCGGCGCGGCTGCAGCGCTTCGCCGCCGCGTCCGGCGCGGAATTCGATCTCGTGCTCGGCACCAACCCGGAGACGGCGGACCGGCTCGATGGCGCCGAGGTGGACGTCGCGGTGATGGAATGGTGGGACGGCCGGCCCGGCTTCGCGGCCACGCCCTGGCGGCGCGAGCCGATGGTCGTCATCCTGTCGGCGGCGCATCCCTGGGCGAACCGCCGCACCATCAGCCGCGCGCTGCTGCTCGACCAGCCGATGATCGGCGGCGAGCCCGGCACCGGCACCGGCCAGCTCTTGCGGAAAGCCTTCGGCCGCAACGCCGCGCGGCTCACCATCACGATGCAGCTCGGCAGCACGGCGGCGGTCAAGGAGGCGGTCAAGGCCGGGCTCGGCATCTCGC
>CAZPFL010000161.1:0-11738 GCA_964585785.1 uncultured Rhodospirillaceae bacterium | reverse complement strand
CCATGCACGGGTGTTTCCGCGGCGGCGGCATAGGTTGCGCTGCCCGCGGCCAGGGTCGCCCCTAGTAGCGCGACAGGCAGTGCCTTGATATTTGGGCGTTTCATTATCCCAGCGTCCTCCTGTTCAATTTTGATGTTCATGTTCTTGTTCTTCTTGGATGCCGGTGGCGCCACCCTCGAACCAACTCGGCCGTGATCCCCTCCAGGATCCGCGCGATAGGAACTGGCCCGCATTTCAGACAACTAAAGAGCCGCTCAAATGACCATGTCCGTAACCAAACATCGGCTGGAGATCGAATGGCCGCCGAGCGACGCCGTAATCAGCATCACATGCACGGATGCATCTTATATCGGAATAAGGGATCATACAAATCAGATACATCGATCTATTTTGAATAGAAAATCGTTGGCCGGGGAAGGCGATAGCCATCCCCGTGACGCCCGTCGCTTGCATAGCGCGTAGTTTTCCGGATGGATTTCAACCCATCCGGAGGTGACGTCAGTTGATAAGCTCCCAACGGCCGTCCGCCTGGCGGCAGGCGGTGCCGTAGGTGCCGGCAGCCTGGCCGTTCAACGTCGCGCGCGCGGTATATTCGCGGCAGTAGCGGCCGTCGATCGCCCGCATGGTCTTCGTCGGCGTAACGGAGTAATGCGCCCCCAGACTGGAATCCATCCAGGCGACCGTGTCGTGGTCCGGCAGATATTCGAAGCTCTCGCTGAAGCAGATCTCTTCCGCGCGCGCGATTCCGCCCTCGATCCGGTGCCCGACCACCGCGCCGATCAGGGAGCCGATCGCGGTTGCGCCGAGTCGGCTGCTGCTTTTGCCCGTCCCCATGCGCGCGGTCGTGAAACCGCCTGCTGCGGCGGAGACGAGCCCGCTGGCGGTCGCGGGGTTGAACATCTCCGGCCGGCAGCGTCCGTCCTGCAGCCCTGGCGGCAGCTGGTAGGTCAGTTTTAGGTCGGTCCGGCCCCGCGACGGGCCGCTGCGCTCCGCCCGCTGGTTGCCGGCGGGCATCCAGGCCGGCGGATCGGCCCAAACGGGGCTGAACGCCGCCGCCGCAAGCGTTCCCAGGCCGCAGAGCGTCATGACGGCGAGCAGCGCGCGCCCGATCCGGCCGCGCCGAAGCGAGATCCATCCAGCCATAAGTCCCTCCCGACGGACATGTCCGTCTACCCGCAATTATTTAAGGAAGGCGTTCGTTAACACTCGGTTAACGAATTAAGGCAGGTTGGAGGGCCGCGGACGGCCGCGCCTAACGATATGAGAGAAGGCTATTTTTCCGAGCCGGCTGTCAGGCCGCGGACGGCGCGGCCCTGCGGCGAATGACCGCGCCCAGCCCGAGGATCGCGGACAAGAGGAGCCATAGCGCGGGCGGCAGCGGCACCGCGGAGACGCCGATCGAGCAGCTCCTCGCCGATTGCTGGGTCTCCGCGCTGAGGCCGCATTCGCCGGCCGTGGCGGAAATCAGGTGCAGCGCGATCCGGCGATTGCCGAAGCCGTTCAGCAGGTCGCCGACCAACGCGGCTTCCGTACCCGAATAACCGAACACGACCAGCAGGGATTCCCCCGGATTGATCCCGTTCGCGGCCGCGCCGATTTTATCCAGCTTGGCGAAGTTCGACGTCCAGGGCGTGTCGGGAATGGCGTTCGGCGCCGGCGGCGGGGCGCCATTGCCCGGGCCCAGGGGCGCCACGTCACGGCTGAAGCTGACGCCGGCCTGCGTGAGCGTGCCGTCCGTGCCGGTCAGGATGCCGGCGAAGCCGGCCTCGAACCAGATCGACGCGAGCGAGGACGAGCCGCCCGCGGTCGTGTTGCGGAAGAGGAAAGACGCATGGCTGCCGTCCGCGGTGACGTCGACCTCGCCGGTGAAGGTGCCGCCGACGGTGTTGTAGGCGGCGAGCGGTATGACCGTTGCCTGTGCGGCACCGGCATAGATCGAAAGGCATGCGGTCACAGCGATAGCGAGAGCCGCGAAAGGCCGGCTTGTCATTCCCCATTACTCCGATGACGGCGGGTCAGTCCGTTGCGGCCGCCGGTTGCGGCAGCCCTAGTCGTGCATAATAGGCAGGTTAGGCAATTTAGCGGGGCTTGGAACAGTCAATCTGGTGGTATTATTTCGTCCTTCGGGATAGGTGAGGCATGCGAAGCTTCAAAGTGACGAAATTCGGCGCGGCCCTCGAAGAAGTGGTCGAGGAGGCGCCGGCGCCGGTCGGCACGGAGGTTCTGCTGCGGGTGAATGCCTGCGGCGTGTGCCACAGCGACGTGCATTTGCGCGACGGTTATTTCGATCTCGGACAGGACGGGCGGCTCGACCTGTCGCGCGGCGTGAAGACGCCGTTCACCCTCGGCCACGAAGTCGCCGGCTCGGTCGTCGCGGTCGGGCCGGACGCCGCGGCGGAGGGCAGCGTCGCGATCGGCGACGCGCGCGTGATCTATCCCTGGATCGGCTGCGGCAGCTGCGCCGTTTGCCGCGCGGGCAACGAGCAGCTCTGCCGCGCGCCGCGCAACATCGGCATTCACTGCGGCGGCGGCTACAGCGACCACGTGCTGGTTCCCCATCCGCGCTACCTCCTGCCGTATGACGGCATTCCGGTGGAGGAAGCCTGCACCTATGCCTGCTCGGGGCTGACCGCCTATGGCGCGCTGAAGAAGGTCGGCGCGCTCGGTGCCGGCGACCCGCTGGTCATCATCGGCGCGGGCGGCGTCGGGCTTGCCGGGGTGCGGCTCGCGGCCCGTCTCACCGGCGCGGCGCCGGCGGTGGCTGAGGTATCGGCCGACCGGCGCGCGGCGGCGCTCGCGGCCGGCGCCGCCGCGGCTTTCGATCCCAAGGCGGAGGGCGCGGCGCGGCGTTTCGTGAAGGAGACCGGCGGCGCGGCGGCGGCCGTCGATTTCGTCGGCTCGGCCGAAACCGCGCGTTTCGGCTTCGATATTCTGCGCAAGGGCGGGCGGCTGATCATCGTCGGCCTGTTCGGCGGCGGTCTGACCGTGCCGGTCCCGCAGTTTCCGCTGCGCGAAGTCGCGATCATGGGGTCCTATGTCGGCTCGCTGCAGGACCTGAAGGACCTGCTGGCGCTGGCCATCGCCGGGGCGGTCGGCCGCCCGGCCGTCGAAAAGCACCCGCTGCGGGAGGCCGAAGCCCTGCTGGCCGGCCTGCAGGCGGGGCGTATCACCGGTCGGGCCGTGCTCGTGCCTTAACTGAAAAATAAAGCAAATCGATGAATTTGGGAGGATGCGAGACGTGACGACCAAGGCGATGAACTTTTCGCCGTCGGGCATGCCGACGCCAGGTGGCCCGGTCGATTGCCCGGCCGCCTGGAACCGCGCCGACTTAGAGCGCTCAAAGGACTGGATCGTCGACCTGACGCCGGCGGAGATCGACGAGGTCGACGCGGCCTTGCATGAAAACGTCAAGCGCTGCCCGTTGATCCTGGACATCGGCCCCGAGACATTTCCCCTGCCGACGCTGCACGACAAGCTGATCGCGATTCGCGACGAAATCATGTGGGGCCGGGGTCTTGTCTTTGTGCGGCGCCTGCCGGTCGAGCGGTATTCGCTCGAGGAGACCGCGCGCATCTATTTCGGCATCGGCCGGCATCTCGGGACGTTGCGCTCGCAGAACGCCGGCGGCCATGTCCTCGGGCATGTCTGCGACATCGGCCACGACCATCACCACAACGCCTATCAGCGTGGCTATGCCGCCGCGGGCCCGCTGGGCTTCCACACGGACTCCGTCGACATCGCCGCGCTGCTCTGCCTCCAGCCGGCCAGGAAAGGCGGCGACAGCCGCGTCGTCAGCTCGGTTACCGTGCATAACGAAGTCTGGAAGCGCCGGCCCGACCTGGCGCCGCTTCTGTTCGAGCCGGTCTATCGCGACCGCCGCGGCGAAATTCCCGAAGGCAAGGCGCCGTGGTGGATCATGCCCGTTTACCAATGGTACGAGGGCAACCTGTTCAGCCATTATTCGTCAGTCTACATCCGCTCCGCGCAGCGCTTCCGCGAGGCGAAGCGCCTCAGCGACGACCAGCTCGAGCTGTTCGACGTGATGGAGGCGATCGCCAACGAGCCCGAGCTCTGTGTGCGGCTGTCATACGAGGCGGGCGACGTCCAGTTCATCAACAACCACCACATCTTCCACGCGCGCGATTCGTATGAGGATTGGCCGGAGCCGGAGCGCCGGCGGCATCTGCTGCGGCTCTGGATCTGTCCGCCTGATGCGCCGCCGCTGCCGCCGGACTTCGCGGACCGCTATGGCGGGATCGAGATCGGCAATCGCGGTGGAATCGTCGTGCCGGGCGCGCAGCAGGTGGCGCCGCTGACCCCCGCTTGAGCGGCCGCTATTCGACCGTCTTGCGTCCTTCCTCGGTGAGCTTGCAGACGAGCCAATCCGGCTTGATCGGATTTTCGAACCACGGCTCGGCCCAGCCCTGCTCGACGCAGCTCTTGATCGTGCGTTCGTTGACGCGCTGTCCGCGCGCGTCGAACAACGGAAGCTTGCCGCCCGGCTGATCCAGTCCGAGCCGCAGCCAAGCCCGCTGCGCGGGCGTCGGGCGCGCTGCCGTCTTGCGTTTTGCGATCCCCGATCGCTCGGCGACGTCTCTGGTCTTTGCTTCCACCATGCCCCCTGCCATTTTTGCTGAGCCTTCCTGCCGGCTTTTTGTCTCCCGTGAATTCGCACCCGGGTTCTTCGTCGCCTTGCAAATGCGATCTGTATGCGAAGGAATGGTAGGCCAGTTCGCCCATTCCGCCAAGGCGCGATGACGCGACAAGAAGGAGTACGACCATGTCGGCATGCGTCGTATCCATCACCGCGCCGGACGAGGCGGTGCCGGCCATACAGACGCGCGCGAATCTCTCGTGCCTGCGCTGACGGAGATTTAAGTGCGCGAGCCGCACCGCGATGACTCTCTCGGCATCGTCGCGCGTCCAGTTGCCGGCGGCGGCACAGCCATTCTCGATTGGATCGAGGCGTGGACCGCTCTCCGATTCTGATTTTCCGCCCGGTTTGCCGCCGTTGGTCATGCGGCCTATCCTGGGCAGCGAAATAATGAGCCTTCGTCCGACGTTAGGCTCACGCAAAACCAAAAACAGGAGGAATAGGATGCAGGGTTCCGGAAGGCTGACATTGTTGATGGGTGCGCTGGCTGTGGCCACGATTGGCTTCGCGGCAGCCGGCAAGGCCGAGACCTTGAAGTGGATCACTTTCAAGCCGCAAGCGGCAAACGATCCGCAGGCGATTACCACCCAGTGGTTCGCCGACGAGTTCGCGAAGCGGACCGGCGGCAAATACAAGATCAAGATCTACTGGGGCGGCAGCGTCGCGAAAATCAAAGAGATTCCCGACGCGCTGCAGTCAGGCCTGGGCGACATCGGCGACGTCGTGACGCCGTATTTCCCCGATAAGCTGTTCCTCAACAACGTGGTCGGCAACTTCATCCCGCAACCACATTCGCCGGTCGAGCTGGCTGCCAAGATGGTCGAGTGGGGCAGCGAGTACAAGCAGTTCGACAACGAGATGAAGCGTTACAACATGAAGACCATCAGTTGGCGGCCGCTCGAAAACTACGGGATGATCTGCACGAAGCCGGTTCGGACCGAGGCGGACCTCAAAGGCTTGCGCATTCGCAGCTACGGATATGCGTTGCCGCAGCTGATCAAGGCACTCGGCGCGACGCCTGTCTCGATGACGACGCCGGAGGCCTATGACGCCTTGCAGCGCGGCATCCTCGACTGTTCGCCGATCGGCGTGACGCTGGCGCGCGGATGGCGCTACGACGAGGTCGCCAAATATTTCATTAAGCTCCATCTCGGGGCCGGTTGGGGCCATCTCATCGAGATGAATCGGAAGAGCTACGAAAAGCTCGATCCGCAGACGCGCTCGATCCTCGACGGACTTGGACGCGAATACATCATCAAATATTGCAACGTTCTCGACGAGTTGACCCAGAAAATCCTCGCGGAATGGAAGAAGTCCGGGGTCAAGGTGATCCCGTTCCCCAAGAGCGTGATCGCGAAGGCGTCGCTGAGCGAGGGTGTCCAGAACATACGGAAGCAATGGATCGAAAAGGCGACCGCATTGGGACTTCCCGGCCAAGAGATCGCCGACTACTTCGCCTTCGAATAAGACCCGTGCCGATCCGCCGCGGGCAACCCGCGGCGGATCGGCATTCCGGTCGCTCCCAACAATTTGCAGGATGACATGGCGGAACGTTACGAACGTCTCTACCGCAGCTACGGCCGCTTCCTGGCTTGGCTCGGCGTCTTGTCGGGGTTGATAACCTTCGCGGTCATGTGGCTGGTCGTCGCGAACTCCCTGATGCGTAAGATCTTCAATCAACCGATCCAAGGCACGTACGAGATCACTGAGTCGGCGCTCGTGCTCATGGTGTTCCTGGCCCTCGCCTATACGCAGTGCCAGCGCGGTCATATCCGCGTGACGCTCGTGACGCGGCACCTTCCGATGGTGGTGCAGCACTGGCTCTACGTGGTTGGGCTCACGATCGGCTTTTTATTCTTCGGATGGTGCGCCTACGCTGCCTACCTGGACGCCTATCAGGCCTACCTTGTGGGGCAGCAGGAGTGGGGGCTGATCCGGTTTCCTTTGTGGCCAATTAAGTTCTGCCTCTTCGGCGGAATCGCGCTGATCAGCCTGCAATATCTGCTGGATGCAATTCGCCACGCCTTCGTCGCGACGGGACAATTGACGGCGATCGGTGACGAGCCGTGAGCGGGATCGAGATTGGACTGATCGGGATCGTCGGGCTGGTCGTGGCGATCCTTTCCGGGATGAATGTGATGGTCGCGCTGGGCGTTGTCGGAACGCTCGGGCTGGCGGGGCTCGCCGGCATAGACGGCACGCTCGGCGTGCTGCAGACGGTGTTCTTCAACACCACGCACAGCTTCCATTTCAGCGTCATTCCGATGTTTCTGCTGATGGGCTTCTTCGCCATGCGCGCGGGGCTGGGCGAAGACCTGTTCGAGGCGGCGACCCGCTGGCTCGGCGGCATGCGCGGCGGGCTGGCGATCGCGACCACGATGGGCGCCGCGGCTTTCGGCGCCGCGTCCGGATCGAGCGTCGGGACGGCGACATTGTTCACGAAGCTGGCGCTGCCCGAGATGCTGAACCGGGGCTATGACAAGCGCCTCGCATCCGCATCGATTGCCATCTCCGGCACGCTCGCCGTGATGATCCCGCCGTCGGCGCTGGTCGTGATCTACGGCATCCTGACCGATTCGAGCATTGGCGCGCTGCTGATTGCGGGCGTCATCCCGGGTATCGTCTTCGCGATCCTGCTGTGCGGCGCGACCTATTTCTGGGTCTGGAAGAACCCGACGCTCGCGCCCGTGATTCCGAACACCTCGACCTTCGGCGAGAAGATGTGGTCGCTCCGGCTCGCCGGGCCGCTGCTGCTCGTGGTGGCCTCGATCATCGGCGGGCTCTACGCCGGCGTTTTCACCCCGACCGAGGCCGGCGCCATCGGCGCGCTAGTCACCTTTTTCCTGGCGATCGTACGGCGGCGAGGCTTGCGCGGCATTCAGGTCGCCGAGGCGCTCAAGAGCACGATCCAGACGACGGCGATGATCTTCGGCATCATCATCGCCGCGCTCATCTTCTCGAAGTTCCTCGCCTTGAGCGGCCTCGCCGGGATGGTCGGCGACTTCCTGACGACGGCGCATGTCAATCGCTGGGTGATCGTGCTGCTGGTGACGCTGCTTTATCTTTTCCTCGGCATGCTGATGGATGCGCCGGCCTTGCTGGCGATCAGTCTGCCGATCACCCATCCCGTCATGATCCATCTCGGATTCCATCCGGTGTGGCTGGGGATCTACGTGGTCCTCCTGGCCGAGATCGGCGCGGTCACGCCGCCGATCGGGATCAACTGCTTCGTCGTCCAGGGCGCTTCCGGCGGACTGGTCCGGCTCGAGGACGTCTTCAAGGGCCTACTGCCCTATATTTTCGCCGGGCTCGTGATGCTGGTCCTCTTGTGCCTCTTCCCGGAGCTGGCGCTGTATTTGCCGGGCAGAATGGGCGGCTGAGAGGCCTCTATAAGGCGGGGATGAGGCTTGCCCGGCGGAAGGGCGGCTGGCAATCTGCGGGTGACCGCAACCGCTCGCATCAGAGGCTCGGCCCGCGCCCGGCAGGGCAGGGCCGGCGCAATCGCCGTCATGAACAAGACATCCGCGCGTCTCAGCTTTGTCTTTGCCAATCTGGGGCATTTCTATATCCATCTCTTCACCGCCTTCTATGCGGTGATCGTGCTCCAGCTCGAGCATGACTGGCGCATGCCCTACGAGGATCTGCTGCGGCTCTGGTTCTGGGGCTCGCTGATGGTCGGCGTCATGGCGCTGCCGGCGGGCCGGCTCGGCGACTGGCTGTCCGCGCGCGTGATGATGACGGCCTTTTTCATCGGCATGGGGTGCGCGTCGATCGCCTGCGGGCTGATCAGCGGTCCGGCCGCGCTGACCACCGGCCTGATCGCCCTCGGCGTTTTCGCCGCGATCTACCACCCGATCGGCATTCCCTGGCTGATCCGGAACGCGCAGAACAACACCGGCAAGGTCCTGGCGGTCAACGGCATCTTCGGCAGCATCGGGACGGGCGGCGCCGGCATCATCGCCGGCGGCCTGATCGCCGCCTTCGGCTGGCGGGCGGCCTTCATCGTGCCGGGCGCGGTCTGCCTCGCCACCGGCCTGGTCATGCTCTACTACGTGGCGACCGGCAAGATGACGTCCGCGCCGCCGCGCAAGGCGAGCCAGGTGCCGCAGCGCCGCAGCGACGCGTTGCGCGTCTACCTCGTCCTGCTGGGGGCCATGTTCTTCGGCGGCATCCTCTACAACGTCATGCAGAACGGCCTGCCGAAGCTCTTCTCCGAACAGCTTCACGGCTACTTCGGGAGCGGGCCGATGATGGCGGGCCTGCTGACCTCCTTCGTCTTCGTGTCCGGCGGCATCATGCAGCTCGTCGGCGGTTTCTTCGCGGACCGCTTCGCGCTGAACCGGGTCTATCTGCTGTGCTGGTTCTGCCAGATGATCTTCGTCACGCTGACCGCCATGATCACCGGCGTCGGGCTGGTCGGGATCGCGGCGCTCGCGATCATGGCCAATGTCGCGTCCCAGCCGGCGGAGAACATGATGCTGGCGCGCTACGCGCCGGAGAAGCATCACGGCCTCGCCTTCGGCCTGAAATTCGTGCTGTCCTTCCTGACCGGGCCGATCGCGATCGCGCTGATCACGTTCGTGCGCGAGGAGACCGGCAGCATGTTCTGGCTGTTCGCCGGCCTCGGCATCGCGGGCGTGGCGGTGGTGCTGTCGATCCTGGCGCTGCCCACGGTGGCGCGCGAACAGCCGGCGTCCGCGGCGGCGGAATAGAGTCCCAGGCGGGCACTTGCGGTCTGGAGGGGAGACGCCCGGCGGGCAAGCTGCGACGCTTGGTTTCCTTTACGTTCTGGGCTACCGTTTGTAGAGGGGCGAGGCGCGCCGCCGGCGAAGCCGCAGCGGCCCGTGCCTCTGACTAAGGGAGGCGCGAAATGACAATGAAGACGATCCTGATCCCGATCGAGGAAAGCGACGGGCTGCCCTCGATGCTGGAAACGGCGTTGATGGCCGCCAAGGAATTCGGCAGCTATATCGAAGGGCTGTATTACCAGCCGACCTCTGCGGGCGCGATGGTCGTGGCCGGGGAGGGGCTGGTCGTCACCACGCCCGAGCTGGTCGAGAGCGTCGAGCGCCAGGACCGCAATCGCCGCGAGCGGGTACGGGCGCAGTTCTCGAGCTTCATGGAGCGCAAGGGCGTGCGCATCGTCTCGCCGACGACCACCATGGTCGACGGGCCGGTCGCCGCCTGGGTCGAGGAAGAGTCGCCGAACTCCGAGATCGTCGGCACCCGCAGCCGGGTGTTCGACATCACCGTCGTGGCCCGCCCGGTCAAGGGCGCGAATATCGCGGCGATGAGCATCCTCGAGGCGGCGCTGTTCGAAGGCGGCCGGCCGATCCTGATCGCTCCGCCGACGACGCCGGCGAAGATGGGCGAGAATATCGTGATCGCCTGGAACGGCAGCACCGAGACCGCGCGCACCATCGCCTTTTCGATGCCCTTCCTGCTCAAGGCGTCGAAGGTGACGGTGATCTCGATCGAGGGCTTCGGCGTGGCCGGGCCGTCGACCGCGGAGGTCGCGCGCCAGCTCCAGCGCAACGGCATCCCGGCGGGCTCGAAGGATTGCCAGGTGCGCGACCGCCGGGCCGGCGCGGCGTTTCTGGAGGAGGCGGCGGCGCTCGGCGCCGACCTTCTGGTCAAGGGCGCCTATACGCAGAGCCGGGTGCGGCAGATGATCTTCGGCGGCGCGACGGACCATATCCTGTCGAACGCCGAGCTGCCGGTGCTGATGTCCCATTAAGGAGGCGGCCATGCGCGATGGAATCGGCGTCGCCTTGAAGGACGCGAGCCACCTCTACGAGGTGGAAAGGCGAGCCTATCACCTCCAGCGTCCCGGCTTCCGCATCAGCGAGATGACGCTGTCGCCGACGCAGACGGTGCCGTGGCATTACCACAACAATGTCAGCGACACCTTCTACGTTCTGGAGGGGCGGCTTCGCCTGTTCCTGCAGGACCCGAAGGAATCGGTCCTGCTCGAGCCCGGCGAGAGCTACGCCGTCGTCGCGCGCCGGCCGCACCTGGTCACGAACGCGGGCGAGACCTCGATGACGATCCTCGTGCTGCAGGGCGTCGGCGAGTACGACTACGTGCCGCTGGTCTAGCGGCGCTCGCCGCGCCGGCGCTCCCGGTCGCTCCCGGTGGCCGCTATCCCGCCGCGATGTACTGGCGCAGCGCCTGGGATTCGTGCTCGATCTCGGAGATCCGCTGCTTGACCACGTCGCCGATCGAGATGATGCCGATCAGCTCGCCGTCGTCCATCACCGGCAGGTGACGCACGCGCCGCTCGGTCATCAGGGACATGATCTCTTCGATGCTGTCGCTCGGCGCGCAGGTGATGACCGGGCTGGTCATCAGCTCCTTGACGGTCATGTCGAGGCAGGCCTCTTTGTGGCGGGCGATGCCGCGCACGATGTCGCGCTCCGACAGCATACCGACCACCTTCTGCGCCGCATTGCGGACGAGGGCGGCGCCGATCCGGTTGTCGTGCAGAATTTGCGCCGCGCGCGAAACGAGGCACTCGGGCTCCACGGCGACAACCGCGTCGCCCTTCTTTCGCAGAATGGTTTCGACGTACATGGGCATTTCCTCTCTGGTACCCGTGCCGCCGAACCGGCCAAGAGAGCCCCCACCAATGCCCCGGCCTTGGCGGCCCGGCAGGCGTGTTTGCGCTCCTTGTTATTGGCGGAATGATGCCCCGTGAGCGCCCCCCGGGCAAGCATTTCACATGCTGCGGCGCAGCAGAGAAGGGGCGTTATTGCACACCCGGCTACCTCATGATTCGACGGGCTCAGCATGAGGTTTTTTTCTTTAAATCAAAGCGTTATCCTCATCCTGAGCCTGTCGAAGGAGGATTGGCTCCGGCGCTGAGGCCCCGCTCAGGCAGCCTCGAAATCGAGCCCTAGGTCGAGCGCCTTTACGCTGTGGGTCAGTGCGCCGGAGGAGATCAGGTCGACCCCGGTCGCCGCGACCTTGGCGACGGTCTCGGGGGTGATGCCGCCGGACGCCTCGATCAGCATGCGGCCGGCGACCATCTCGACCGCGCGGCGCATCGTCGCCTCGTCCATGTTGTCGAGCATGACCGCGTCGA
>CAZPFL010000160.1:0-11808 GCA_964585785.1 uncultured Rhodospirillaceae bacterium | reverse complement strand
TCGCCATGAGGCGGCGCTGCAGCCGGTTCGCCAGCTTGCCGATCATGCCCTGCAGATGGCCGAGCTGCTGGTCGAGCAGTTGGCGAAGGCGCGCCAGCTCTTCCGGGTCGCACAGCATCTCGGCCTGGACGACCTCGTCGAACGCCTCGGTGAAGGCCTTGTAGAAGGGCTCGCGCGGGACGTTGGACAGGTCGTGCTGCGGCCGCCAGGGCGTGCCCGGATCGCCCGGCTCTTCGCTGCCGGGGGTGGGCATCATGTCGCCGTCGGCGTCGTCCGGCATCATGTCGCCGGCATCCTCGTCGCCGGGCACCATGTCCGCGGCATCCGCCATGGCGTCGGCGGTGCCGTCGGACGATCCTTCGCCCTCCTGCTCGCCGTCGTTCTGGGCGTCGTCGCTGTCGACGTCTTCGTCGCCCTCGGTGTCGCCGCTTTCGGCGGGCGTCTCGTTGCCGAGGTCGATGTCGAGGTCGCTGATCAGCCGCCGCACCGCCTGGCTATAGGCCTTCTGGTCGGTGAGGTGCTTCTCCAAATCGGCCATGGCCTTGCCGATCTTGTCCTTGAGCAGTGGCTCCCAAAGCTCGCAGATCTTGCGCGCCGCGGGCGGCGGCGGGCAGCCGGTCAGCTTTTCGCGCGCCATCAGGCGGACCGCCTCGGGCATCGTCGCTTCCGTGCGCTCGGTCACCCGGTGCAGTCCCTGGCGGCGGTAGCGCTCCTCCAGGGCCGCGGAAAGGTTCGCGCTGACGCCGGCCATGCGGTTGGCGCCGATCGCCTCGCAGCGGGCCTGTTCCAGCGCCTCGTACAGGACCGGGGCGACGTCGCCGCCCGGCATGTTGGACGAGTGGACCTTGGCGTTGTGATGCTTGAGCTTGAGCGCCTGCGCGTCCGCCTCGCCGCGGACATGGGCCACGTCCGCCGGCTGCAAATCGCGCATGGGGATTGGCAGTCGCACGCGATGGCCGCTCAGCCCGGGCGGCTCGTTCGAGAAGGAGACCTCGACCTCATCCTCCTCGGCGATCGCGCGGACGGTCGCGGCCGTGGCCTGCTTGAACCTTTCGAGCGGCGATTCCGTGTCGCTCATTCTCGGTCGCCCATGGGTCTTACGCGATCGATGCCGCGACCCCCGTTTCCGGAAGCTCGGTGCCGAAGCAGCGCTGGTAGTATTCCGCCACCGTGGGGCGCTCGGTCTCGTCGCATTTGTTCAGGAAGGTCATCCGGAAGGCCAGGCCGACATCCTTGAAGATGTCGGCGTTTTCCGCCCAGGTAATGACCGTGCGCGGCGACATCACGGTGGAGATGTCGCCGTTGATGAAGCCGGAGCGCGACAGATCGGCACAGGCGACCATCGCGCTGATGATCTCGCGGCCTTCGTCGGTGTCGTAGGTCTTAGCCTTCGACAGCACGATGTTGACCTCTTCGTCATGCGGCAGATAGTTCAGCGTGGTCACGATGTTCCAGCGGTCCATCTGGCCCTGGTTGATCTGCTGCGTGCCGTGGTAGAGGCCGGTGGTGTCGCCGAGACCCACGGTGTTCGCCGTCGAGAACAGCCGAAAATACTTGTGCGGCCGGACGACGCGGCTCTGGTCGAGCAGGGTCAGCTTGCCGTCGACTTCGAGCACGCGCTGGATCACGAACATCACGTCCGGACGGCCGGCGTCGTATTCGTCGAAGCAGAGCGCGCACGGGTTCTGCAGCGCCCAGGGCAGAATGCCCTCGCGGAACTCGGTGATCTGCTTGCCGTCGCGAATGACGATGGCGTCCTTGCCGATCAGGTCGATACGGCTGATGTGGCTGTCCAGGTTGACGCGGATGCAGGGCCAGTTGAGCCGCGCGGCGACCTGCTCCACATGCGTCGACTTCCCGGTGCCGTGATAGCCCTGGATCATGACGCGGCGGTTGAAGGCAAACCCGGCCAGGATCGCCAGCGTCGTGTCGTGATCGAAGATGTAGGCGTCGTCGATGTCGGGAACGTATTCCGAGCCCTTCGAGAATCCCGGGACGGTCATGTCCACGTCGATGCCGAACGTCTGGCGCACCGATACCTCGATATCGGGTGCCTCCAGTTCGTGGGCTTTACTGCGCTCGTGTGTGTCTGCTGTCGCCATTCTTGCAAATCCGGTCGAATTAGCGGGATGATCCGCCCAAAATTGGGTGCTCGGGACGCCTAATCAGGCGGTCAGAAAACGTTTTAGCGTCGTATAGGCGTCGTTGATGGACTTTAGCTGCTCTTCCGCGGATCTGTCACCGCCATTGGCGTCGGGATGGAGCTGCTTAACCAGTTCCTTATAACGCGCCTTTAGCTGGGTCAAGTTCACGGGTGGAACAAGCGCCATACAGCGCAACGCTTTTTGCTCCGGCGTGTCTTTCGGTCCGCCATCGGAACGCTTGTTTTCCCGGCCTTCCAGGTCGTCGCGGAAGCCGAAGCCGTGGGCATGCCAGGCATGCTCGAATTTCCGCTTCGCCGCCGCGGTATTGGCCCCGAGCGGCCAGGTCGGGCGGCGCCAGACCGTGTCCTGCCTGATCTCCCGCTCGATCTCCCGTTCGTTCATCCCCGAACAGTAATTCCAGCATTTATTGTATTCGCGCACGTGATCAAGGCAGAACCAGAAAAATTCCCCCAGCCGCTCGCGCGACCGCGGCGCGCGGTGCTCTCCGGCCGCGGTGCAGCCCGGCATATCGCAGCCCCGCGACGGTGGGTTCTGCTTTCGGTTGAGGGGTATGCTCTCGACCTTGCGCATCGGGATAATATGGCGGGCTGGCCGGAGACTGGCAAGCTGCGCCGTTGACAGGAAAAGCGCCGGCCCGCAAGGTCCGGGGCCTGCGGAACGAGGAGGGCGATGCGATGGCCGTCGTGGACCGGATACGTGAAAAACTGACCAGCGAATTGCATCCGCTCAGGCTCGGTATCACCGATGATTCCCACAAGCATGCGGGGCACGCCGGCGCCCGGCCGGGCGGCGAGTCCCATTTCTCCGTGGAGGTGGTGAGCGCCGCCTTTGAAGGCATGAGCCGGGTCGAGCGCCAGCGCCTGGTCTATCGCGTGCTGGAGGAGGAGCTGTCGGGCCCGGTGCACGCGCTGGCGCTCCGCACGATCGCGCCGTCGGAAGTCCGATAGGCACTTGGCGTCAGCCGGCCGGCCGCGCCAAGGCCCGGTCAGGGGCCGGTGTAATACTCCGGGAACGCCTCTTTCACGATCTCGCCGTCATCGCGATAGGCGTGGCAAGCGTTGAGGTGGCGCGGGCGGCCCGGGTTCGGCTTCGGCCGTTCCCGACCCGCGTCGCGCGCCTCCTTGAGCCGGGCGCCGTACATGGTCTGGTACGCGGTCGTCGCCATCGGCCGCAGCAGCTCGCGCAGATGCGTGCAGCCATCGACCCCGCCGATTCGCCGGTTCACCTCGGCGATCCAGCCTTTGCCGATGCGGACGCCGGCGAGCTTTGCGAAGTTCGGCGTGATGGCGCTGCAGACGGGGTAGGGATTGGCGTCCATGGCCGCCTCGCAGCCGCGGATTACCATGTCGTCGTCGAGCGTGAGCCGGATCCACATGTCGTGGACCGGATCGCCCGCCTGGTGCAGCCCGCCGTCCTCGCCGGGGAAGGCGTAGGGCTTGGTATCCACGAGATGCCCCTCGATATCCCACAGCCCGTCGCGCCGCCGGTAACCGCGGCATTCGACGCGCCGTGTATGGCTGTCTTCGCGCGGCGCTGGGGGCGAAAGTGGCATGGCGGCTCTTGCGGGAGGTTGGAATTGGGGGGGCGTTGCTCTCGCAGGAAGATAATGCTGCAGCGCACCCGGTCAAGCGTCGGCGGGGGTGGTCTCCGCGGTCGCCGGCGGCCGCACCCGCAGCAGGGTGATCTGGTTGCGCTGGCGGCGCAGGATCTCGAAGCGGAAATTGTGGAAACGGAAGACCTGCCCGGGCTCGGGGATCATCCGGGCCTCGTAGAGCACGAGGCCGGCGATGGTCGTTGCCTCGTCGTCGGGCAGGTTCCATTCGAACTCGCGATTGAGGTCGCGGATGGTGACCGAGCCGTTGACGATGTAGCTGCCGTCGGCCTGCGGGCGCACGCCGGAGACCGTCATGTCGTGCTCGTCGTCAATGTCGCCGACGATCTCTTCGAGGATGTCCTCCAGCGTCACCACGCCCATGAAGGCGCCGTATTCGTCGACGACGAGCGCGAAATGCTCGCGCCGCTGGCGAAACGCCTGAAGCTGCTCCAGCAGGCTGGTCGAATCGGGGATGAACCAGGGCTCGCTCGCCACGGTGCGGATGTCGACGCTGTCGATGCCTTTTTCCGCCGTGCCGATCGCGCGCAGCAGGGCCTTCGCGTGCACGACGCCGACGATATTGTCCTGGTCCTTGTCGTAGAGCGGCAGCCGCGTGTAGGGGCTGCGCAGAACCTGCTCCACGAGACTCCGCGTGCTTTCGCCGATATCCAGCATCTCGACGCTGCGCCGGTGGGTCATCACCTCGTAGACCTCGACGTCGTCGAGATCCAGGATGCTGCGCAGCATCTGCCGCTCCTGGCGGATTTCCGGCTCCGGCCCTTCGTGCAGGGCGATGATGCCGCGCAGCTCCTCTTCGCGCTGGCTGTGCAGTTGTACGGGGCTCACGCTGGCGCCGAAGGCCCGCAGCGTCCATTCGACGATCTTGCCCACCGTCACGCTGACCGGGGCGAGCACGGCGACCGTCGGCCGGACCACCGGCGCCAGCACCAACGCCATGCGGTCGGCATGGCCCAGCGCATAGGTCTTCGGCAGCACCTCGGCGAAGATGAGGACGAGCACGGTCATCACGCCCGTCGCGTAATAGACGCCCGCGTTGCCGAAGATGCTGAGCAGCAGGCTCGTGGCAAGCGCCGAGGCGAAGATGTTGACCACGTTGTTGCCGAGCAGAAGGGCCCCGATCATGCGCGGCTTGCGCTCGTGCATGGCGAGCACGACCTGGGCGCGGAGGTCGCCCTGCCGGGCAAGCTCATACATGCGCGGGCCCGACGCGGCGGTCATGGCCGTCTCCGAGCCCGAGAAAAAAGCCGAAATGACGATCAGCACCGCGATCGCGGCGCCGGTCATCAGCCATTCCGCCGTCATAACTGCATCG
This sequence comes from uncultured Rhodospirillaceae bacterium, assembly GCA_964585785.1. Classification (GTDB taxonomy): domain Bacteria; phylum Pseudomonadota; class Alphaproteobacteria; order UBA8366; family UBA8366; genus WHUA01. The sequence continues at coordinate 6,716 of CAZPFL010000160.1, read as the reverse complement.
CTCCTTCGAACAGCGTCAGCAGGTCGTCGCGCGTCACGTCCTGGCTGAGAAACGCCTCGCCGATGCCGCGCGTCAGGACGAAGGTCAGCTTGCCGTCGGCGACCTTCTTGTCCTTGGCCATGTGGCCGATCAGCGCCTCGGCCGACCAGATGTTGCCGAGCGCGTGCGCCGGCGTCGTCGGCAGGCCGATCGCCGCCAGGTGGCGGCGCGCCAGGTCGGCGTCGACGGCGGCGCAGAGGCCGAGCTGAACCGACAGGTCGAAGGCGAGGACCATGCCGATGGCGACTGCTTCGCCGTGCAGCAGGATATCGCCGAAGCCGGTCTCGGCCTCTAGCGCATGGGCGAAGGTATGGCCGAGGTTGAGCAAGGCCCGTTGTCCCGTCTCGCGCTCGTCGGCGGCGACGATCGCGGCTTTCGCCCGGCAGCTCCGCACGACGGCGTGGCGCCGCGCGTCGCGGTCGCCGTCGCGCACGGCCGGCCCGTGGCCTTCGAGCCATTCGAAGAAATCCCGGTCGCCGAGCAGGCCGTATTTGACCACCTCGGCATAGCCGGCGAGCAGCTCGCGCCGCGGCAGGGTGTCCAGGACGGCGGTATCGGCGATGACCAGCCGGGGCTGGTGGAACGCGCCGATCAGGTTCTTGCCGTGGCGGGTGTTGATGCCCGTCTTGCCGCCGACGGAGCTGTCGACCTGGGCCAGCAAGGTGGTTGGAATCTGGACGAAATCGAGCCCGCGCAGCGCGATCGCAGCGGCGAAGCCCGTGATGTCGCCGACCACGCCGCCGCCGAGCGCGACAAGCGTCGTGCGGCGCTCGATCCCGGCGTCGAGAAGGCGGTTCATCAGGCCTTCGAGATGATTGAAATCCTTGGTCTGCTCGCCGGGCGGCAGGACGATCGCGCTATGGGCGATGCCGGCCTTTTCCAGCGAGACGGCGAGCGTGTCGAGGTGCAGCCCGCCCACGTTCTCGTCGGTGATGACGACGACCCGCTTTTGCCGCAGGACCGGCGCCATCAGCTCGCCCGCGCGGGCGAAGACGTCCTCGCCGACGATGATGTCGTAGCGCCGGTCGGCGAGGTCGACCGTGACGGTTTCAGTGGCATTCATGATCTGGCATCCGTTGCGAGGAAGCGTTCGACATATGTAATGACGCGGTCCACGGTTTCATCCAGCGGGCCGTCGTTGCTTTCGACCGTGATGTCGGCTTCGGCATAGACCGGGTAGCGGGTCTGGATAAGCCGCTCGAGGGTGCCTTTCGGGTCTTCCGTGTTCAGCAAGGGCCGGTGGCTGCGCCGGCGTACCCGGTGCCACAGCGTCTCGAGGTCGGCCTTCAGCCAGATCGATATCCCCGTCTCCTTGATCGCCGCGCGGACCCCCGGGTCGATGAAGGCACCGCCGCCGGTCGCGAGCACGCAGACGGATTGCTTCAGCAGCCGCTCGATGACCCGCCGCTCGCCGTCCCGGAACGCAGCTTCGCCGTGCAGGGCGAAGATGTCGGAGATCGTGCAGCCCGCGGCGAGCTCGATTTCCTCATCGGCATCGACGAAAGGCAGGTTAAAGCGGGCGGCCAGGCGTCGGCCGACGGCCGTCTTTCCCGCCCCCATCATGCCGACCAGGACCAGCGGTTTGGGCAACGAAAAGGGTGGTGCGGATTTCGGCTTGGCCGTCATTCATATTCTGCGTTTTGCGTCCGTCGATCGTTGAATCGCGACTCAGGGGTCTATATGCTGCCGCAGAATTGCCACAGTGCAGCGATAGCGTAAAGACTCAACACTTATTTGCAGCCGATTCACCGCTACCAATGCATGAGCTGAAAAGGTAGGGCTATGGCTGCTTCCTCAGCAGACAATCATATGAACCGCTTCACTCTCACGATCCTGATCGCATTCTTCGCTCTCATCGCCACGGGCGTGGTGTTCCTGGCGACGTGGGATATTCCGCCGCCGTCCAAGTCGGTGGTGAAGGTTCTCGATGATGGACGGTTTCCGCGTTAGGGGACGGCTTGCGGCGGCCTTGATCGCGGCGCCTTCGCTGCTGGTGACGCCGGCCTTCGCGGCGGGCACGCAGCTGGCTCAGGACGGGCCCGTGCGGCTGATGCCGCGGCGGGACCTGTCGAACCCGGTGCCCCAAAGCCAGCCGTCCCAGCCGTCCCAGCCATCGCAAGAAACCGCGCCGGCCGCGCCGGCTGGGCAGCAGGAAGAGACCCCGTCGCTGCCCCAAATCCAGGTGAAAGACCTGGGCTCGGTCGATCCGGAGGCAGTCGGCACGCTCGATGAGGCGAGCGGCGGCTTCAACGCGAATATGTGGCTCGGCACGCCCCGCTCGACGATCGAGCGGCTGATTGGCAGCGTGCCCGCCGAGATACGCTCGCCCGTCATGCGCGGGCTTGCCGAACGGCTGCTGCTGACTGCCGCCGCGATGCCGCCGGCCGACCAGGCGGCTTCCGGCAAGAAGGCGCGCTCGATCCTGTCGCTGCGGGTCGAGCGGCTGCAGGCGATGGGACTCGTCGACGCCGCGCGGGCGCTGATCGAGGCGTCGCCGACCCGGGCGCGCGATCCGGAGATCGTCCGGCTCTACGTGGAGAATCTGCTGCTCTCGAACGATCTCGGCGGCACGTGCGCGGAGACCAAGCGCGACGCGGCAAACCTCTCTTCGCATTTCTGGCAGCGCGTGACGATCTTCTGCCAGCTGCTTGCCGGCGATAATGACGGCGCCCAGTTCGGCGCCAACGTCCTTGCCGAAGATCCGGACGCCAACGACAAGACCTTCCTCACGATCGTCGACATGATGGAGCAGAAGCGGCCGGCGCGCCTCGACTCGCTGCCGTCGCCGACCGCGCTGGAGCTGGCGATGCTGCGCAGCATGAACGCGCCGCTGCCCGCCGACGTGGTCGACAAGGCGCCGCCGCCGATCCTGCGCGCGATCGGCATCAGCCCGAACGCCGATCTCGACCTTCGGCTGCACGCCGCCGAGCGGGCGGCGCTCGTGGGTGCCATCGACGTCAAGCGCCTGTCGCAGATCTACATGAGCATCGAGTTCAGCAAGAACGAGCTCAACAACGCGCTGTCGACCGCGGAGAAGAACTGGACGCCGCGCGGCCGCGCCCTGTTGTACCGGGCGGCGCGCATGCAGACCGTGCCGACCGCGCAGGCGGCGGTGATCCAGAAGGCTTTCCAGCTCGGACAGCGGGACGGGCATCTGCTCCTGCTCGTCCGCCTCTACCGCGACATCCTCAAGAAAATTCCGGTATCGGCGGATCTGGCGTGGTTCGCGGGCGATGCGGCGAAGGGGCTGCTGGCGCTGGGCGAACGGGACGCGGCGCGGCCCTGGGTGACGCTGCTGCGCGAGCGCGAGCTGCGCGACGAAGACGCGCGGAAATCCCGCGACCAGCTCTGGGCGCTCGCCATCATGGCGGGCGACGACCGCTACCGGGTCGACGACACGGAAAGCATGTCCGCGTGGCTCAACGTGCTGCGGGATGAAGAGCCGGACCTCGCCTATGATCGGGCGGGCCTGGCGCTCGTGCTGATGCAGGCAATCGGCATCCAGGTGCCCGCGAACTACTGGCAGACGCTGCTGCAGCCGCCACACCGGTCGCCCGTGATGGTGCCGCCGCCGGCGTACCTGCCAGCGCTGGCGGAGGCGGTGCGCGGGGGACGCCTCGGCGAATCCGTGCTGATCTCGATTCTCGCGCTCGGGCCGGACGGCACGCTGGGCGCCGATGCGACGCTGCTGCACGACGTCATCGCGGCCTTGCGCTCGAACGGCCTCGAGAGCGACAGCCGTTCGCTCGCCCTCGAAGCGGCCTTCGTCAACGGCCTTTGACGCCATGGCCGATCCGCAAGCGTTGAAGGAGACTTGGCGGCTCGACAGCTTTCTCGAGATGCTGACGGCCGAGCGCGGCGCGTCGGCCAACACGATTGTGGCCTACGAGCGGGATCTTCAGGAATTTTTTGCGATGATGACGACGCGCGGCCGCCGCTTCGCCAGCGTCACGACGGAGGATATCCGCCAATACGTGACCCGGCTGGCCGAGGCGGGATTCGCGGCCACGACGGCGGCGCGCAGGCTTTCCGCGCTGCGCCAGTATTTCGGCTTTCTGTTCGCCGAAGGCATGCGCCCGGATGATCCGACCGCGATGGTCGACGGGCCGCGGCTGGGCCGTCCGCTGCCGAAGGTGCTGGACGAAGACGAGGTCGAGCTGCTGCTCGACACGGCGCGCGAGATGCCCGGTTCGGATGGCACCCGGCTTACCGCGATGATCGAGCTGCTGTACGCCACCGGGCTCCGCGTGTCGGAGCTGGTCACCCTGCCGCTGGCGGCCGTCGTCCGCAACCCGGACGTTATCGTGGTGCGCGGCAAGGGCGGGCGCGAACGCATGGTGCCCTTGACCCGGCCGGCGCGCCGGGCGGTGCAGGCCTACTGCGATGTCCGGGACGAGTTCGTGCCGGCCGGCGTCCACTCGCCCTGGCTGTTCCCCTCGCATGGCAAGGAAGGGCATCTGACCCGCCAGCGCTTCGGCCAGATGCTGAAGGCGCTGGCCGACGAATGCGGGATCGATCGGCACAAGGTGAGCCCGCACGTCGTCCGGCACGCCTTTGCCAGCCATCTGCTGGCGAACGGCGCCGATCTCCGGTCGGTTCAGCAGATGCTGGGCCACGCCGATATCTCGACGACGCAGATCTACACCCACGTGCTCGACGAGAGGCTGCAGGCGCTGGTGCGCGACAAGCATCCGCTTGCTGGCCGGGGCGGACGGCGGCGACGCTCCTGACGGAACGGCTCGCCCTGCTCGCTGTCAATTTCCCATCGTCTATGTTAGGAACGCCCGTCGATCTGGGGGGAGGTTGGCCGAGTAGATGAAGCATTTTCTCGATTTCGAAAAGCCGATTGCCGAGCTGGAAGGCAAAATCGAGGAGCTGCGCCATCTCTCCGGCGCCGATGACCTCAACATCGCCGACGAGGTATCGAAGCTGCAGGTCAAGGCCGACCGGCTGCTGCGCCAGACCTACCAGAAGCTGACTCCCTGGCAGAAAGTGCAGGTCGCCCGGCATCCGGAGCGGCCGCATTTCAGCGACTACATCGCCCAGCTGGTGCAGGATTTCACGCCGATCGCCGGCGACCGCAGCTTCGCCGACGACAAGGCGATCCTTGGCGGGATCGGGCGGTTCCGGGGGTATTCCTGCGTCATCCTCGGACAGGAGAAGGGCGCGGATACGAACGAGCGCGTGGAACATAATTTCGGCATGGCCCGGCCGGAAGGATACCGCAAGGCGCGCCGGCTGATGGAGCTCGCCGACCGCTTCTCGCTGCCGGTGATCAGCCTGGTCGACACGCCGGGCGCCTATCCCGGCGTCGGCGCGGAGGAGCGTGGCCAGGCCGAGGCGATCGCCCGCTGCATCGATACCTGCCTTTGCATTCGAGTTCCCCTGGTGAGCGCGATCATCGGCGAGGGCGGATCGGGCGGCGCGATCGCGCTGGCCGCCGGCGATACGGTCGTCATGCTGGAACACAGCATCTATTCGGTGATCTCGCCGGAAGGCTGTGCATCGATTCTGTGGCGCAGCGCCGAGCAGAGCCAGACCGCCGCCGAGGCGCTGCGGCTCACCGCGCAGGACCTCCTCGAGCTGGGCCTGATCGACAAGATCGTGGCCGAGCCGCTTGGCGGCGCGCACCGGGACCCGGCCGACGCCATCCGGCGTCTGGGCGACGTGCTGGAGGAAGAGATCAAGCGCCTGATCGTCCAGGATGGCGGTTTGCTGCGCCGTCGTCGGCGCGATAAGTTTCTGGAAATGGGCAAACAGGTGGCGCCGTGAAACGATTCGCCGTGATGCTTCCGCTTCTCCTCCTGATTTCCGGATGCGGAGACACGTGGGACAAGCTTACGAGCTGGGACGGCTGGTGGGGCCACGACCGCTCGGTGAGCGCCGAGCGCACGCCGGTGGCCGTGCCCGACACGCCGGCGCAAAGCCGGGCCGGCGCGCAGCCGCTGTGGGCCGGGCCCGCCCCGGCGGGGGACGGCTGCTATCGCGGTAAGCTGACCAACGAGGGGCACACCTGCCAGGCGATGCGCACGGAAAACGGCGGGCTCTTGACGCTGGCGGGGCCGTTGCGCGGTTTCGGGACGGGCGATTCCGTCTGCGTCTGCGGCGTGCCGGCGACGCAGCAATTCTGCAAGCAGGGCCTGACCTTCCTGATCCGGGACATCTCCGACACCTGCGCCAACATCCAATAAGAAACGCCGCCCTTGCTGGGGGCGGCGTTCGGATTCGGGCCTGTCAGGCCCGTCGATCGAGAGCCGGCTACGTCTGGATCTGGCCGTGGCAGTGCTTGTACTTGCGGCCGGACCCACAGGGACAGGGCGCATTGCGCGGCACTTTGCCCCAGGTGGCGGGGTCCTGCGGATCGACGGCGCCGACCGGCGCGCGGGTGCGGACCGGCGCCCGCGTCAACAGCTCGCCGTCCGGCTCGTAGGCGACCTCCTGCTCGCCGGCGAGGGCCGGGTCCAGCCGTGTTTCCTGAAACGCCGCCTGCTGCTGGAACAGCATGTCGTCCGGAACCGATTCGAGCTGGAACTCGACCTGCGCGAGCGTGCTGGTCACGGTTTCGCGCACGCGGTTCAGCATCTCCTCGAACAGGTCGAAGGCCTCGCGCCGGTACTCGTTGAGCGGGTCGCGCTGGCCATAGGCGCGCAGGTTGATGCCCTGGCGCAGATGGTCGA
>CAZPFL010000159.1:0-11902 GCA_964585785.1 uncultured Rhodospirillaceae bacterium | reverse complement strand
ACTACACGCTCGGCGGCAAGGAGCCGCCGCGCACCGGCAACCAGCATGGCGGGCTCTCGATCTCGCCGTACAACGTCTACAAGACCAAGGACGGCTACGCCGCGATCAACTGCACCAATGACGGCCATTTCTACCGGCTGCTCGAGGCCCTGGGGCGGCCGGAATTGAAGGACGACCCGCGCTACGCCACCAACCACGCGCGCGCCGAGATCCTGGACGAGGTCAACACCCTGGTCGAGACCTGGACCAAGTCGCTGACCAAGGACGAATTGCTGGCGATCGCACGGAAGCATAATTTTCCCTGCGCGCCGGTGCGCAACCTGCACGAGGTGATCCATGACGAGCACCTGCATGCCCGCGGCATGCTGGAGTGGGTGGACCACCCCGTGCTGGGCCGGCTGGCGCTGCAACGCAGCCCGCTGCGATTTCAAGGATCGGATTTGATGCCGATCATACCGAGCGACGAGCTGGGTGCGCATAATAAAGAGGTTTACGGCGACTGGCTCGGCCTGCCTCCGGACGAGCTGGACCAGCTGAAGCAAGAGGGAGTGATCTGACGCCATGACCGCAGCCGCACGCAAGAAGACCAATCTCATGGGCCCGCCGATGCCGCCGGGCCCGATCAGCGGGCCGTCCGCGTGGCGCGGCGCCGAGATGGCGAAAAGCGGCGAATGGCTCTATGCGCTGTCTGCCGCCGAGATCGCCGAGATCGACGCCGCGCTCGACGGCGTGAAGCGGCGGAAGCTCGAGGTCCTGGACGTATCGCGCGACGACTTCCCGCTGCCGACCCTGGGCCCCGCGCTCGACCGCATCCACCAGGAGCTGCTGCACGGGCGGGGGTTCACGCTGATCCGCGGCATTCCGCGGCAGCGCTATTCGACCGACGACATGGCGATGATCTTCTGGGCCGTCGGCACCTATTTCGGCCGCGCGGTGTCGCAGAACGCCAAGGGGCATCTGCTCGGCCATGTCCGCGACCTCGGCTACAAGATCGACGATCCCAACGTCCGCACCTATCAGACCACGCGGCGCCAGTACTACCACGCGGACTCCTGCGACTTCGTCGCCCTGATGTGCCTGCAGAAGGCGCGCAGCGGCGGCTACAGCACGATCGTCAGCTCGGTCACGCTCTACAACGAGATACTGGCCCGCGACCCGGCGCTCGCGGCCGTGCTGTTCGAGCCCTTCTGCGTCGACCGCCGCGGCGAGGTGCCGCCGGGCATGAAGCCCTACTACACGATCCCGGTGTTCAATTGGTACGCCGGGCTGCTGACCAGCTACTACGTGCGCAGATATATTGAGTCGGCGCAGCGTTTCGAGGACGTGCCCCGCTTCACCCCGCAGCAGCTCAAGGCGCTCGACCTGTTGGATTCCCTCGCCGACGACCCCTCACTGCATTTGCAGATGGATTTCGAGCCGGGCGACATCCAGATCCTGCACAACCATCAGATCCTGCACGACCGGACCGCCTTCGAGGACTGGGACGAGCCGGAGCGCAAGCGTCACCTCCTGCGTCTGTGGTTGTGCCCGCCGGACGGGCGGCCAATCCCCGAGGTGTTCAGCCAGCGCTGGGGCAGCATCGAGATCGGCAACCGGGGCGGCATCCGCGTCGCCGGCGCGGTTCTCAACGCGCCGCTGGAGCCGGTTTAGTACCACATTCCTAGAAGCGTCGTGATCTCGGAACGCCGGGCCGCATCGAGCGCCCGGCGTTTTACTTATTTCTTTTATTTATCAACTAGTTATCCGTTAACGCATTTCCGTAGGAAGTTGTTAACGTTAATTAAGAGATATTAACCCGCCGTTAAGATTTGCCTGCGACCCTTCTGCGGTCAGACCTGGAGCAGGACAAGACCCATCGGTGAGCGCCATGGGGTGGGGACAAATTCTGAGGGAGAGATTGCACCATGCGTTCATACTTTAAGACGACAGGCACCGCAGTGATTGCGGCCGCCGCCTTTCTCGCGGTCGTTGCGATCACATCGACCGCGAAGGCCGACGTCAGCCGCCAAGAGGCCCGTCAAGCCTTCACTGCGGTTGCACAGAACTTGCGGTCCCAGTGCACGCAGGACACGCGGAGGGAACGGCATTCCTGCCTCCGCAATGCCGAGCGCACGCTTCGCGACCTGATGCGTCAGGCCGCGCAGATCGAGCGCTCTTGCCACCAACAGAGCGGCTACCATCACCACCACCACCGCCGCTACAACAACTCTGCTTGTGAGCAGGCGGAGCGGCAGTTCTGGATCAACGAAGCCGCGAATATCGATAATTCGAGCGGCGACACGGGCAGCACGGACACGGGCAGCACGGACACGGGTAGCACCGATACGGGCAGCACGGACCCCGGCACCGTCGACACGACAACGCCGATGTAAGCACCCACTAATCGTCGTTTTTCTGAGCGGCCGCCATTCGGCGGCCGTTCTTTTTTTCTCGATGGATCAGGATCCCACGCCGTGGGCATCCACCTGGGGATACCCAAGCCCTTTCAATATTCTATTTTTGATAAGTAGTTAGTGCATTTTTCATTCAAACGATTTGCCTTAGGATCGAAATATAAGGTATCGGCATAAGCTCGATACCAACCGCCATGCGACGCTTGCACTGCGGCCTCCAAGCCCGGCTGCCGCGCCAGCAAGACTAACAAAATAAATCGGGGACTGACGGAGCCATCCATGCGTTTCGAATCTCTCAAATACGACGTGCGTAATGGTCTCGCGATCATCACGCTCAACAGGCCGGAAAAACGCAACGCGCTCGATCTCTCGATGCGCGACGAGCTTTCCCAGGTGGTGCTGCAAATCCGCAATGACACGTCGCTCTACGCGGTGATCATCACGGGCGCGGGCGGCGCTTTCTGCGCCGGCGGCGATATCCAGGGGATGGCGCAGGGCAAGCGCACGCCCTTCGAAAGCCGCAAGCGCATCCAGGACATCTATTCGTGGCTCTATGAATGGGTCAGCCTGGAGCTGCCGGTGATCGCGGCGGTGGACGGCGCGGCCTACGGCGCCGGCATCAACATCGCGCTCGCCGCCGACTTCATCCTCGCCTCGACCCGCGCGCGTTTCTGCGAGGTCTTCGGCCGCGTCGGGCTGATCCCCGATGTCGGCGGGCTGTTCCTGCTGCCCCGCATCGTCGGCCTGCAGAAGGCGAAAGAATTGGTCTTTTCCGCCCGCTCCTTCGACGCGGCGGAAGCAAAGGAGCTGGGCATCGTCTACACGATCCACGAGCCGGACGCGCTGATGGATGCCGCGACCGCCCTGGCCGAGCGTTTCCGCAACGCGTCGCGCCAGGCGATCGGACTGTCCAAGAACATCATGAACCAGTCGTTCAATCTGGACTTCCGCGCGCTCGGTGAGCTCGAGGCCTTCGGTCAGGCGACCGCGCACGACACCACCTACCATGAGGCGGCGGTGAAGCGGTTCCTGGACAAGGAGCCGACGCTGTTCGACTGGGACAAGATGAACAAGGCCGAGCGCTAGCCGTTCTGGCCGCCAGCGGCGGTTTCTTCCTGCCGGCCCCCACCAAGACGGACCGGGTCGCTCTCGCGGCTTCAGCACGGAAACGTGATTGAGGCGGCACAGCATTCCTTTGCCATTTCAAGAGCCTAAAAATAATATCCGGCGCCTCTTGTTCCATGACAGGGCATACTATCTTCCTCTGATGGCCGGGACAGCCTGATTGACCCCTGTCGCCGGCAGGGGCAATGCGCCCCAACGGACATGACCAAAAACAGGCTGCTTTGGCTCGGCGTCGCCGTCCTGGTAATAGCGGGCGGCGGCTATTTTCTACTTGGTCCCGGATCCCATTCTCCCAATCAGGGCAAACAGAGCCGATCGCGGGCCAGCGGTCCGGTTCCCGTCGTCGTGGCGACCGCCCATGAGCGCGCGGTGCCCGTCACGATCCGCGCCGTCGGCAACGCGCAGGCCTACGCCACGGTCGCGGTGAAATCGCGGGTCGACGGCGAGCTCATGGACGTCCATTTCAAGGACGGACAGGCCGTCAAGAAGGGCGAGCCCCTCTACAAGATCGATCCCCGGCCGTTCCAAATGCAGCTCAGCCAGGCGACGGCGGTCCTTGCCCGCGACCGCGCCCAGCTCGAAAATGCCCGAAACGATCTCAAGCGAACCGAGGAACTGCACCGCAAGGGGTACGCCGCCCAGCAACAGCTCGACCTTGCGCGGACGACCGTCGCGGCCCTCGAACAGACGATCAACACCGACCAGGCCGCGATCGACGGGGTTCGCCTTCAGCTGGGCTACACCGAGATCGACTCACCGATCAACGGCCGGACCGCCGACACGCAGGTCGATGCCGGGAATCTGGTGAAGGCCAACGATGTGCCGCTGGTCGTGATCAACCAAACGAAACCGATCTACGTCAGCTTCTCCGTGCCGGAGCAATACGCCTTCGAGATCCGCCAGCGCATGGCCAAGGAGAAGCTGGACGTCGACGTCTCGGTCCCGAACGTCAAGCGCCCGCCGCAGAAGGGATTCGTCAGCTTCATCAACAACGCGATCGACAGCACGACCGGCACGGTGCTGGTGAAGGCCACGCTCCCGAACGACGACGAATCGCTGCTGCCCGGACAGTTCGTGACCGTCGTCCTGCGGCTTGCAACGATCCCGAATGCGCTTGTCGTCCCGGCACCGGCAATCCAGACCGGCCAGAAGGGTGAATATGTCTTCGTCGTGAAGCCCGACAAGACCGTCGACATGCGCTCTGTCGTGGTCGGCCAGCCAACGGGCGGCGATATCGTCGTTCGCTCCGGTCTCAAGCCTGGCGAACAGGTCGTGACCGACGGCCAGCTCCGTCTTTTTCCAGGCGCCCGCGCCGTGGTGGCCGAAACCGCCAAGACGACCGCCAAGACGGCGGATAAGGAAGCCTCCAAATGAACCTGCCGGAGCTGTGCATCCGCCGCCCGGTGATGACCACGCTGCTGGTTTCCGCGCTCGTCTTGTTCGGCCTCATTGCCTACAAGACGTTGCCGGTCAGCGAGCTTCCGCGCGTCGATTTCCCGACCATTCAGGTAACGGCGAATCTGCCTGGCGCCGATCCGGAGACGATGGCGTCGTCCGTGGCGTTGCCGCTGGAGCGCCAGTTTTCGACGATCGCGGGCGTCGTCTCCATGACCTCGACCAGCGCGCAGGGAACGACGCAGATCGCGCTCCAGTTCACCTTGGATCGCAATATCGACGCCGCGGCGCAGGACGTTCAGGCGGCGATCTCCGCCGCCTTGCGCCAGCTGCCGAACACGCTGTCCACGCCGCCTACGTTTCGCAAGGTGAACCCGGCCGAGCTTCCGATCCTCTACCTCGCGCTGAGCTCGCCCAATCTGCCGCTTTATGTCGTCGACGAGTATGCGGAAAACATGCTGGCGCAGCGGCTCTCGACGATCACCGGCGTCGCCCAGGTGCAGGTCTACGGCTCGCAAAAATACGCCGTTCGCGTCCAGCTCGATCCCGATGCCCTGGCGGCCCATCAGATCGGCATCGACCAGGTCGCCGCCGCGGTGCAGGCGGCGAACGTCAACCTGCCGACTGGCATCCTCCAGGGCCCGAACCAGGCCTACACGGTCCAGGCGACCGGACAGCTCACCAACGCGGCGGCGTATCTCTCGCAGATCGCAACCTTCCGCAACGGCGCCCCGCTCTACTTCAAGGAGCTCGGCCGCGTCATCAACAGCGTCGAGAATGACCGGGTCGCCAGCTGGTACAACGGCGACCGCGCGGTGGTGCTGGCGATCCAGCGGCAGCCGGGAAGCAACACCGTCGAGATCGTCGATGCCATCAACAAGGTGCTGCCAACCTTCCGGGCGCAGCTGCCCGCGTCGGTCCATCTCTCGCAGCTCTACGACCGAAGCCAGTCGATCCGCGCGTCCGTCGAAGACGTGCAGTTCACCCTCATCCTCGCCGGCGTGCTCGTCATCCTGGTTATTTTCCTGTTCCTGCGCCGCCTGACCGCGACCGTGATCGCCAGCCTGGCGCTGCCGATCTCGACGATCGGCGCCTTTGCCGGCATGTATGTGCTCGGGTTCAGCCTCGACAACTTGTCGCTCCTCGCCTTGACCCTCTCGGTCGGCTTCGTCGTGGACGACGCGATCGTGATGCTCGAGAACATCGTCCGTCATCGCGAAGCCGGCGAAGACATGCTGTCGGCCGCGCTTAAGGGATCGAAGGAGATCGGCTTCACCATTCTGTCGATGACCGCCTCACTTATGGCGGTGTTCATCCCCGTCCTGTTCATGGGCGGCATTGTCGGCCGCCTGCTCAACGAGTTCGCGGTGACGGTCGTGCTGGCGATCGCGGTGTCGGGCTTCGTCTCCCTTACCCTGACGCCGATGATGTGCAGCCGCCTTCTCAAGAGCGACGGGCACGGTAAGGACAACATCCTGCTGCAGGTCAGCGAGCGCGGCTTCCAGGCCCTTCTGTCGGGGTATCGGCGCAGCCTGGACTGGTGCCTCGACCATTCGCGCACGATTCTCGCCGTCTTCGTCCTGACGATCGTGGCGACCGCCTATCTCTTCGTCCACATACCGAAGGATTTCCTGCCGAGTCAGGACATCAGCCAGATCATCGCCTTCACCGAGGGCGGCCAGGATTCCTCCTTCGCGTCGATGGTCCGCCACCAGGAAAAGGTCGTCGAGATCCTGCGCAAGGACCCGAACGTCGCCGCCTTCATGTCATCGGTCGGCGTCGCCGGATCGCGGCTGACCACGAATTCCGGCCTGATGGTGATCCGCCTCAAGCCGCGCGACCAACGCAAGCTCAACGCGGATCAGGTCATCCAGTCGCTCCGGCCGAAATTCGCGAAGGTGCCCGGCATCAGGGTTTTCCTGCAAAACCCGCCGCCCATCCGAATCGGCGGCATGCTGACGAAGGCGCAGTATCAGTACACGATGCAGGATCTCGACCTGAAGCGCTTGTACGCGTCGGCGGCGTCCTTCAGCCAGGCGCTCGCCCACCAGCCCGGGTTCCAGGACGTCACGACCGACATGAACATCGCGAGCCCGACGGTGCACGTGACGATCGACCGCAACAAGGCGACGCGCCTCGGCATCACCGCCTCGCAGGTCGAGACCGCGCTTGCCGCCGCCTACGGATCGCAGCAGATCTCGACGATCTATACGCCGTCGAACCAATACCAGGTGATCCTGGAAGTCGCGCCCGAGTACCGCACCGACCCGGCGGCGCTCGACAAGCTCTACATCCATGCGGCCAACGGCAAACTGGCGCCGTTGAGCGCGCTCGCCACCATCCAGCGCGGGGTCGGCCCCCTGACGGTCAGCCATATGGGGCAGCTTCCGGCGGTGACGGTGTCGTTCAACCTAGCGCCCGGCATGTCGCTCGGCACCGCGGTCAGCGCCATCGAGAATCTGCGTAACGACCTGAAGCTGCCGGCGACACTGAGCACGAGCTTCCAGGGCACGGCACAGGCCTTCCAGGCCTCGCTGCAGGGGCTTGGCCTGCTGCTGTTCATGGCGATCCTCGTCGTCTACATCGTGCTGGGCGTGCTCTATGAAAGCTTCATCCACCCGCTGACGATCCTGTCCGGCCTGCCCTCCGCCGGGTTGGGCGCTTTGCTGGCCCTGACGATCTGCGACGTGCCGTTGAGCCTCTATGCCTTCGTCGGCATCATCATGCTGGTCGGGATCGTCAAGAAGAACGCGATCATGATGATCGACTTCGCGCTCAAGGAGCAGCGCGGCGACGGCAAGGACGCGGATATTTGCATCCGCAACGCCTGCCTCATTCGTTTCCGCCCGATCATGATGACGACGATGGCGGCCCTTGTCGGCACGCTGCCGATCGCGCTCGGCGTCGGCGCCGGCTCCGAGGCGCGGCGGCCGCTCGGCATCGCCGTGGTCGGCGGGCTGCTGCTGTCGCAAATCCTGACGCTGTACATCACGCCCATCATCTACCTGTATCTCGACTGGCTGGGCGAAAAATGGACGGCGTGGCGGCATGCGCCTGAAGCGGCCGCGGCGCACCCCGCGGCCGGGATCGAAGGCCAGCGCGCCGCGGAATAGTCGGTCCGCCGCAGTTCCGTCAGACCCGCTCGACCGGCGCGTTCAGCACGGTATCCGGCCCGACGATTCCGCCCGGCCAGTCCACGACATCCGGGTCGCCGTGCCGTGCAAAATAGGCGCGCGGCAGCGGCCGGCAGCCCTTGGCGATGATCCAGATCCGCAGCAGATGGCGCCGGTGCTCCGGCTCCGGATAATCCTCGAATGCCTGGCGGGTATGCATGATCACGTGGTTGTTGAGGAACTGCATGTCGCCGCGACGGAACTCGATATCGAGACGCAGCTCCTGCGCCAGCGCCTGCACGTATTCCATCGCCTCGCGCTGCAGCGGCGTCATCTCCGGCACGCCCGGATGGCGATGCGCCGAGCCGATATAGGTCGGCTCGATATTGGTCGTGAGGTAGCCATCGTTGTAGTTGAAGATCGGGATCTTGTACCAGGGCGGCATGCCGGCCGGCACCTCGCCCCGCCGGTCGCGGTAGTATGGCTCGGTCAGGACCTGAAGAAGATCCGGCCGCCGGCGCAGCAGCTCGTTGTGGATGGTGATCGAGCTGGCAATGCCGCTTTCGCCGCCGGCTTTCGCCGGGCTGATGCACATAAGGCCGACGATGTCGCAGCAGTCCACATGGTAGGGAATGCGGTCCTTCGAGTAGGGCCCGCGCTGGTCCGGGTTCCGCACCGTCTCGCCGATATCCGTGATGTGACCCAGTACGTGGCCTTTCGCGTTTTGCGACGCCACCCGCTCGCCGAGATGCATCGACACGCCCCAGAAGGCGATCGCCTGCTGCATCGCCGTGTAGCCCTGCGGCTCGAAGCCACGCATCTGCACGAAGCCGCGCCCGTTAAGGATCTCGGCGCGGATGTCGGCGAGCTTGGCGCCGAGCGTCGGCAAGCGGAAATCCTTCGCGGTGATCTTCATGATCGAAACGGCGTTCGCCTCGACATCGCGGATCGCCGCGTCGATCTCGCCGAGATCACCGTCGGTGAAATGAAAAATGTGCTCGCCGCTCGCCCGCAGATCCTCCGCCCGCCAGCCGGCGGGGTCGATCACGGAGTGAAACGGAATGGCAGGCTCCCGGCGGCGCGCGCGCCGGCTCGCCTGTCTTGCTTCTTGCGCGACCATGCATTCCTCCCTTGGAGACGGCAGCGCGGCCTTTTGGCCGACTTTGTCACAGGCACATTGATACTATAGATAGATTGCGTAGAGTGCGATTCCGCTGCACCCGCGGTCGATAAATTTGGAGCCAACCAAATGAAGGCAGCCGCTTTCGATTACGTCCGCCCGGCGTCGCTCCGCGAGGCGTGCGGCTATCTCGCGGATAAAGACGCCGAGGCGCGCATCATCGCCGGCGGCCAGTCGCTGGTGCCGATGATGGCGATGCGGCTGGTGCGGCCGGGGCTGCTGGTCGATATCAACGAGGTCGACGGCCTTTCCGGCATCACGCGCGACGGCGCGGACGTTGCCATCGGCGCGGCGACGCGCCAGGCCGAGGCGGCGCGATCCGGCATCGTGGCCGCCGACCTGCCACTGCTGGCGCTCGCCCTTCCCTTCATTGGCCATGATCAGACGCGCAACCGCGGTACCGTCGGCGGCAGCCTGGCGCATGCCGATCCGTCGGCGGAGATCGGCCTCGTCGCCGCGGCACTCGGAGCGCGCATCACGGCCACGGACGGCACGCGCGACCGGCAGATCGCGGCGGCGGAATTCTTTCTGGCGCCGATGATGACGGCGCTCGAGCCCGACGAATGCCTGCGCGCGGTGCACTTCCCGGTCTGGTCCGGCGACGGCGCCGTCGGCGCCGGTTTCCAGGAGGTGAGCTCGCGCGACAGCGACTTCGCCATCGTCGCCGCCGCGGCGCAGCTCGCGCTCGACAAAGACGGCGTCTGCCGCCGCGCCGCCGTGGCTGTCGCCAACGCCGCGCCGACGCCGGTGCGCCTCGGCGCTCTCGAAGCGGCGCTCGTCGGCCAGCGGCCCGACGCGGACACCGTCGAGGCTTTGCTGCCGACGATCGATGCCGCGATCGATCCGTCATCCGACCTGCATGCCAGTGCCAACGCGCGCCGTCACATGGCGCGCAGCCTGACCGGTCGCGCCATCCTTCAGGCGGCGCGCAATGCCGAGGCGGAGGGCTAGCGTCATGCCGGAGAAGCGCATCACCGTGACGGTCAACGGCACGCCGCATAGCGCCGCGGTCGAGCCGCGCCTGACGCTGCTCGACTTCCTGCGCGACGTGCTGGATCTCACCGGAACCCATGTCGGGTGCGAGCACGGCGTCTGCGGCGCCTGTTCCATCCTGTTCGACGACCTGCCGATCCGGTCCTGCCTGATGTTCGCCGTGCAGGCGGACGGCCATCGCGTGACCACGGTCGAGGGACTGGCCGAGCCGGACGGCGGGCTGAGCCTGATACAGGACTGCTTCTGGGAGACGCATGCGCTGCAATGCGGCTATTGCACGCCCGGCATGCTGATCGCCGCGCACGCGCTCTTGCGGCGCAACCCCGACCCGTCGCGCGAGGAGATCCGCAAGGCGATCAGCGGCAATTTGTGCCGCTGCACCGGCTACGGCCAGATCGTCGAGGCGATCGAGCTGGCCGCCGACCGGCTGAACCAGCGCGCGCCCACGGCATCGGCGGAGCACGGCGATGACTGAGGGCGCCGGCAAATTCCGCTTCGTCGGCCGGCCGCGCCGGACCAAGGAAGACCGCCGCTTCATCGCCGGGCGCGGCAAATACGTCGCCGATATCCGGCTGCCGGGCATGAAGCATGTCGCGCTGATCGGCAGCCCGCATGCCAGCGCGCGCATCCTGTCGATCGACACGCAGGCGGCGCTGGCGATGCCGGGCGTCGTCGCAGTGCTCACCGGCGACGAGCTGCGAAAGGGAGTCGCATCGATGCAGCATGGCGTCGATGTGCCGAACGTCCTGTGGTATCCGCTCGCCGCGGATGTCGTGCGCTATGCCGGCGAATGGGTCGCCGCGGTGGTCGCCGACGATCGCTACCTGGCGGAAGACGCGGCCGAGCAGGTCGCCGTCGCCTACCAGCCGCTGACCGCGATCGTCGACCCGGAGGCGGCCTTCGCCTCGACCGACCAGCTGGTCCATCCGACGCACGGCAGCAATGTCCTGTTCCATCGCAAATTCGTCTGGGGCCCGGTCGAAGATGACTTCGCCGCCGCGCCGCACAGCCTCAGCTTCCGCGCGCGCTGGGGGCGCAGCTCGACCGTGCCGATCGAGACCTTCGGCGCGGTCGCCCGCTGGGACCCGGGCGAGGAGATCCTCGACGTCTGGGCCTCGATCCAGATGCCGAAATATAGTGATCAGATCGCCGGTGCGCTGCGACTCGGCGGCAACCAGGTGCGCGTCTACCAGGATGTCGACGTCGGCGGCAGCTACGGCGTCAAGCGCGGGCTCAAGCACGCGATCCTGGTCGGCTATCTCGCGCGCAAGCTCGGCTGTCCGGTGCGGCTGATCGAGGACCGGCTGGAGAACATGTCGGGCGGCGACGCGCACGGCCCCGATCGCATCTTCAATGTCAGCGTGGCGTTCGATGACGACGGCGCGGTGCGGTCGATGAAGATGCGGGCGCTCGACGATTGCGGCGCCTATCCCGGCCGCGCGCCGCTGCAGCTCGGCAAGCCGGTCGGTTCCATCGTCGGCCCGTACCGCATCGCCAGCGTGGAATACGAAGCGATCTCGGTCACCACCAACAAGACGCCGCAGGTCGCCGTGCGCGGCTTCGGCTGGTCGCCGACCACTTTCGCGATCGAGTCCGCGATCGACCGGGTCGCGCTGCATCTCGGCCTCGACCGCGTCGAGGTGCGGCGGCGCAACCTGATCCGCGCCGAGCAGTTCCCCTACATGATCCCGAGCGGCACCGAA
>CAZPFL010000158.1:0-11936 GCA_964585785.1 uncultured Rhodospirillaceae bacterium | reverse complement strand
GCCGGAGAAGGACCAGTACGCGATGGCGCGCGATCAGCTCGAGGCCAATCTCGTGGTCGCCATGGGCGGCCGTGTGGCGGAAGAGCTGATCTTCGGGCGCAACAAGGTGACGACCGGCGCGTCCAACGACATCTCGCAGGCGACCGCGATCGCGCGCAAGATGGTCACGGAATGGGGCATGAGCGACAAGCTCGGTCCGCTGCGCTACAACGAAAACCAGGAAGAGATCTTCCTCGGCCATTCCGTCGCGCAGCAGAAGAACGTATCGGACGCGACCGCCGAAGTGATCGATCAAGAGGTGCGGGCGATCGTCGACAATGCCGACGCCTCGTGCCGCAAGATCCTGACCGACCATATCGAAGACCTGCACACGCTGGCCAAGGCGCTGCTCGAATACGAGACGCTCACCGGCGACGAGATCAAGGCGCTGCTGCGCGGCGAGCCGATCGTGCGGGAGAAGGACGACGATATCGTGCCGCCCGCGGGCGTCCGCTCGTCGGTTCCGACGACGGGCCCGAGCGGGGCGATGGGCGCCGGAGGACCGGAGCCCGAGCCGCAAGGCGGATGAGGGTTTGATCGGAGCGGCCCGCCGGATATAACCCGGCGGGCCGTTTCTTGTGTCGGGCTGCTCGATTGTCCGGCGCCGGCGGAAGCAAGATGATTTCGCCTTCCGACCACGGCGCGGGCGCTTAAAGATCGCCGGGCGGCCGACCGTATGGCAGGACGCTGCTCATATTCAGCATGGGGGATGACATGAGCCGCAAATACTTCGGCACGGATGGGGTCCGTGGCACGGCGAACGAGCCGCCGATCACGCCGGAGACCGTCCTGCGCCTCGCCATGGCCGCGGCCGAGCAGTTTCGTCGCGGTGACCATCGCCACATCGCGGTAATCGGCAAGGATACCCGGCTGTCGGGCTACATGCTGGAGCCTGCGATGACCGCCGGCTTTATTTCCATGGGCATGGACGTCGTCCTCGTCGGCCCGATGCCGACGCCGGCGGTGGCCATGCTGACCCGCTCGATGCGCGCCGATCTCGGCGTGGTGATATCCGCCTCGCACAACCCCTTCGAGGATAACGGCATCAAGCTTTTCGGCCCCGACGGCTACAAGCTGTCGGACCACGCGGAGGCCGAGATCGAGGCGCTGATGGAGAGCGGCAACTTTGCGCTGGCGCCGTCCGCCGGGCTCGGCCGGGCGCGGCGCATGGAAGACGCGCCGGGCCGCTATATCGAATTCGTCAAGCAGACCTTCCCGCGTGGCAAGCGGCTCGACGGCCTCAAGGTGGTCATCGACTGCGCGCACGGCGCCGCCTATCGCGTCGCGCCGACCGTGTTCTGGGAGCTCGGCGCCGAGGTCGTGCCCGTCGGCGTCAACCCGAACGGCCTCAACATCAATCAGAAATGCGGCGCGACCGATCCCAGCATGATGTGCGAGCAGGTCGTGGCGCATGGCGCGGATATCGGCATCGCGCTGGACGGCGACGCCGACCGGCTGATCGTCGCCGACGAGCAGGGCCGCAAGCTGGACGGCGACCAGCTGATGGCGCTGATCGCGTCCAACTGGCACCGCGAGGGCCGGCTGCGCGGCGGCGGCGTGGTTGCGACGGTCATGTCGAATCTCGGCTTCGAGCGGCATCTGAAGGCGCTCGGCCTCGACGTCGTGCGCACGCCGGTCGGCGATCGCTATGTCGTCGAGCACATGGTGAAGCATCACTACAATGTCGGCGGCGAGCAGTCGGGCCACATCATCCTCAACGACTATGTGACGACGGGCGATGCGCTGATCGCGGCGCTCCAGGTTCTCGCCGTCGTCGCCGAGACACAGCGGCCGGTCAGCGAGGTTTGCCGCGTTTTCGATCCGGTGCCGCAGCTGCTGCGCAACGTGAAGGTCAACGGCGGCGCACCGCTCGAGGATGCGTCCGTGAAATCGGCGATCAAGGCGGCGGAAACGGCGCTTGGCACGACCGGCCGCCTGGTGATCCGGCCGTCGGGAACGGAACCGGTGATCCGCGTGATGGCGGAGGGCGATGACCCGGCGATGGTCGGTACCGTCGTCAACACGCTGATCGGCGCGATCGAGCGCGTGGGTGGGCATTGAACGCCGCCGGCACCCTGAAGGGGCGCGTCCTCATCGTCGCGGGGTCGGACTCCGGCGGCGGCGCCGGAATCCAGGCGGACATCAAGACGGTCACGGCCCTCGGCGCTTACGCGATGACGGCGATCACGGCGCTGACCGCGCAGGATACCAACGGCGTCGAAGGCGTCGTCGGCGTCGAGCCCGCCTTCATCCAGCAGCAGATGCGCATGGTGCTCGACGACATCGGCGCGGACGCGGTCAAGACCGGCATGCTGCACAACGCGCCGGTGATCGAAGCTGTGGCGGCTGTTCTCCGCGAAAAGGCGCGCGACATTCCCCTGGTCGTCGACCCGGTGATGTATGCCAAGGGCGGGCACCCGCTGCTGGAGCCCGAAGCGGTGAGCGCGCTGAAATCCGTGCTGCTGCCGCTGGCGGGCGTCGTCACGCCCAACATCCCCGAAGCCGAAGCGATCGCCGGCGTCCCGATCCGGACGGTCGAGGATATGCGTAACGCGGCGCGCGCGATCGCCGAGCTCGGCCCGCGCGCCGTGTTGCTCAAGGGCGGCCATATGGAAGACGGCGACGTGACGGATATTCTGTTCGACGGCGAGGGGATCGAGGCGATGACCCATCCCCGTATCGCCACGCGCGATACGCATGGCACCGGCTGTACGCTCGCCTCGGCGCTCGCCGCCGGCCTGGCGCAGGGCCTGACGATGCGTGCGGCTGTCCGGCGGGCGCGGGCCTATGTGCTGGAAGCGATCCGCACGGCGCCCGGCTTCGGCCACGGCCATGGGCCGCTCAACCACGCCCACACGGTCGCACCCTTCGACGGCGGCTAGGAAGCCGGATGGGCCTCGATCGCGTCGACGCGGTCGGGATAGAAGGCGAGGTGGTCCTTGATCTGCGCGACGGCGTCGAAGGGCGCCTCATAGCTCCACACCGCGTTGATCGACCCCTCCCCGCCGAGGGGAATGCTGTAATAAGCGCAATCGCCCTTGTAGGGGCAGTAGGTGGCGTGATCGCTCCGCGCCAGCAGCGCCATGTCGACATCCTCGCGCGGGATGTACTGCACCGGCGCGTAGGAAGCCTCGCGCAGCGTCAGCGCCGCGCGGGTATCGGCGACAACGCGGCCGGCGATGGTCACGACGATCCGCGCCGGATTACGCTCGATCGTGATCGGATGGTCGGCGCCGGGAAGCTTCACGGTTTTGGCGGTCATGGTCTCGGGCTCCTGTTCTTGCTGGCGCCGCGAAAGCGCGCGGGCTGCCTTAAGAATGTGCGCCGCGCGCCCCGGGATGCAATCACCGATGCCGCATTTTTGAAGCTCAGACGATCGGCGGGCCGCTCGCCGCGGGCGCCGCCAGTATCTCCGCCAGCGTTTTCAGGCCGGCAACCAGCGCGTCGCGCGTCGACGGCGTGCCGAAGCAGATGCGCACGGCATGCGGCGGCTCGGTCCGCCCCACCGCGAAGGTTTCCGCCGGGGTGACCCGCATGTTGCGGCGCGCCGCCTCGGCGACGAAGTCGTTCGCGCGCCAGGGCTCCGGCAGATAGAGCCAGACGAACAGGTGGCCGGGCACCGACTCGAACCGGTGGCCGCCGAGAATTTCCCGGACGACGGCCAGCCGCGCCACCGCTTCCCGTGTGCGGCTCTGCAGGATCTTTTCCGCCGTACCGTCCTCGAGCCAAAGCGTTGCGATCTCCGCCGTCAGCGGCGTCGCCGCCCAGCAGGTCGACCGCACCGCCAGGCGCAGCCGGTCGGTGATGGCGGTCGAAGGACCGGCGACGAAGCCGATGCGAAGGCCCGGCGCGACCGCCTTGGACAGGCTCGTGATGCAAAAGCCGAGGCCCGGAACCATGGTCGAGATCGGCTGGTGCTGCGTCGGCAGCAGGCTCGCGAAGATGTCGTCCTCGATCACGTTGACGCCGTGCCGCAGCGCAATCTCCGCGATCGCCTTCCGGCGCGCGGGCGGCATGACGGCGGTGGTCGGGTTATGGCCGGTCGGGATGCAGTAGAGCGCGCGCAGCGGCCCACGCTTGCAGGCATCCTCGAATCCGTCGGGAAGAAGCCCGTGTTCGTCCATCGGCAGGCCTTCGAGCTTGACCCCGAGCATCTCGGCGACCGGCTTGATGCCGTTGTAGGTGAGGCATTCCGTGGCGACCCGGTCGCCGGGGTGGGTCAGCGCCGCCAGCGTCACGGTGATGCCGTGCTGCGCGCCCGCGGTCATGACGACATGCTCGGGCACTGCCGCGATGCCCGTCTGCGCGAGCCAGGCCGCGCCTGCGGCGCGATGGCGCTCCGTGCCGCCCTGCGGCTGATAGTCCAGGAGCGCGCCGTATTTTGGGTCGTCGGCGAGGCGGCGCAGCGTTGCGGCGAAGAAATCGCCCTCGTCGCCCGGCGCCGGGAAGGCGATGGACATGTCGAGCATGCCGGGCGCCGCCTCGATCTGCATCGCATGGTCCTGGCGGTAGCCGGGGCGGAGGACATAGGTTCCGCTGCCCACCGTGCCCTTCACGAGGCCGCTGCGCTCCGCCTCCGCATAGCCGCGGCTGACCGTGCCCACCGTCACGCCGAGCGCCCAGGCCAGCTCGCGCTGCGGCGGCAAGCGCTCGCCTGGGGCCAGACGCCCGCCGGCAATGTCGGCGGCGATCGCCTCGGCGATCGTGCGGTATTTGGGACCTTTCCGGTTCGATAGGTCCGGATGCCATATTGTCATGGTGACAATATAAAGATTGAATCCATTTATGAGCAAGTCTAAAAGCGCATTCCCGATGAAATGGCCTCATATCTGGGGTCGGGAAGGCTAGAAAATGGATACAAATAGAAATTGTCACTATTTCTCTGCAGGGCTGATCCGCGTCCGCGCGCCGCGGCGTCGCCGGCTATCGCTCACGCCGCTCCTCGATCGGCTGAGCCAGTGGAGCGAGCGGGCGGCGCAGCGCCGGCGGCTCGCCGAGCTCGACGACCGCATGCTGGGCGATATCGGGGTCAGCCGCGCCGACGCCTACCGCGAAAGCAGCAAATGGTTCTGGCAGGATTGACCAACGCGCCACAGCGAGAAAGGATCGATATCATGGAGCTGCCTCTATATCAGATCGACGCCTTCACCAGCCGCGTCTTTGCCGGCAATCCGGCGGCGGTATGCCCGCTCGACGCGTGGTTGCCGGACGCGGCGATGCAGGCGATTGCGGCGGAGAACAACCTGTCCGAAACCGCTTATTTCGTGCGTGAGGGCCACGGCTATCGCATCCGCTGGTTCACGCCGAGCGTCGAGGTCGATCTCTGCGGCCACGCGACCCTGGCGAGCGGCTTTCTGCTGTTGACCCGCCTTACCCCCGATGCGGACGCGGTCGAGTTCCTCTCGCGCAGCGGACCGCTCTCGGTCACGCGTGACGGCGACCTTTTCACGCTCGATTTCCCGGTGGCGTCGTTCGAGCCGGCGCCGTTGCCGGACGGTCTGCTCGACGCCCTTAACGTCACGCCGTCGGAGAGCCTGCAGGCGGGCGGCCGGGTCATGGCCGTCTATGACAGTGCGGCGCAGGTTCGCGCCCTGGCGCCGGATTTGGCGGCGATCGCGCGGCTGGCGCCGGGTGGTCTACTGGCGACGGCCCCGGGCGACGAGCATGACTTCGTCTCCCGCTATTTCGTGCCGTCGCACGGCGTTCCGGAGGACCCCGTGACCGGCTCGACGCATACCGTGCTGACGCCCTACTGGGCTGCACGGCTCGGCAAGGATGTGCTGCGGGCGGCGCAGGTCTCGGCGCGTGGCGGCGAGCTGCATTGCCGGCTCGCCGGCGACCGGGTCGAAATCGCGGGCAACGCGGTGCTCTACATGGAAGGCAGGATCTTCCTGTGACGGCGCCGGGCGACCCCATGCCCCTTGGCCTAACCGGCGGGGAAGAGCGCAAGAACCGGGTGGCGAGCGCAGGGGAGGCTTCTTAAGCTCCGGCCATGAACACGCAGGAGCGCGTAGACATGGACATGCAAGTGCAGGACGATCCTCAGACCTACCGGCGCATCGAGCAGGCCATCCACTGGCTTGCCGATCACTATCAGGAGCAGCCGTCGCTCGGCCGCGTCGCCGAGGAGGTCGGGCTCAGCGAGTATCATTTCCAGCGCCTGTTCTCCGGCTGGGCGGGCGTCAGCCCGAAGAAATTTCTGCAGTATCTGACGCTCGGCCACGCCAAGGCGCGGCTCGACGCCTGCGACAGCGTGCTCGACGCGGCCTATGACGCGGGACTTTCCGGGCCGGGCCGGCTGCACGACCTGTTCGTCGCCCACGAGGCGGTGACGCCCGGCGAGTGGAAGGCGATGGGCCGCGGGCTGACCCTGCGCTACGGCTGGCATGACAGCCCCTTCGGCGACTGCCTGATGGTGGCGACCGAGCGGGGGCTGTGCGGGCTCGGCTTCGTCCTGCCCGAGGGCCGAGACGCGACTGAAGAAGACCTGCTCGCGCGTTGGGACCAGGCAACCCTCGTAGAGGACCCGCAGGCGACGGCGCCCTATGCACGGCTCGCCTTCGGGCCGCGCGGCGGCACGCTCAAGCTCGTGCTCCGCGGCACGCCGTTCCAGCTCAAGGTCTGGGAGGCGCTGCTGCGCATCCCGCCGGGCGCGGTGGTGAGCTATGAGCGGCTGGCGCAGCATCTCGGCAAGCCAACCGCGGCGCGCGCGGTGGCGGGCGCGGTGGCGCTCAACCCGGTCTCCTGGATCGTGCCCTGCCATCGCGTCATCCGCGGCACGGGCGTGATCACCGGCTATCGCTGGGGCCCGGACCGCAAGCGCGCGATCCTCGCCTGGGAAGCGGCGCGCGAGGACCAGCCGGGCGCGGCGGATTAGCTCGGCCGTAGCCCGCCCCAGGCGATGAAGTAGGGATTGAGGAAATCCGGCTTGCGGTACAGAAAATCCGCGCCGTCCGTCATGGTGATGCAGCCGCCAGCGGCGGCGAGCACCGCATGGCCCGCGGCGGTGTCCCATTCCATTGTCGGGCCGAAGCGCGGATAGACGTCCGCCTCGCCGCTGGCGACGACGCAGAATTTCAGCGAGCTGCCGCAGGAGACGCGGTCGGCAACGGTGCGCCCCTGGAGGAAGCCATCAAGCTCCGTCGCGCTGCCGTGGCGGCGGCTGGCGACGACGGTAAGGCCTTCCGCCGGCGGCGTGCGCACGCGGATGCGCCGGACCGGGCCGTCGCCCTCCTGGCGCGTCGCCTCGCCGGGCATGCGCCCGGTGAAGGTGAGCTTGCGATCCGGCGCGTGCACCACGCCCATGACCGGAACCCGGTTCTCGATCAGCGCGATGTTCACGGTGAACTCGCCGTTACGGTTGAGGAACTCGCGCGTGCCGTCGAGCGGATCGACGAGCCAGAAGCGCTCGCCGACGTCGGGCACGCGTCCGGCGGAGACTTCCTCCTCGGCAACGACCGGGATGTCGGGTGTGAGCTGCCGCAGTACCTCGAGGATGATCCGTTCCGCGTCCAGATCGGCTTGCGTCACGGGCGACGCATCAGCTTTGTGCTCGACATCGAAATCCGTGCGATAGATCGCGAGAATCGCTTCCCCCGCGCGGTGGGCGACGGCGACAATCTCTGAGAGGAGCGCGGCGCTATCGGTCATGCCGCGCTCCGGATCGCGCGCCAGATCGTCTCCGGCGTGGCGGGCATGTCGATGTGGTGGATGCCGAATTCCGATAGCGCGTCGACGATGGCGTTGATCACCGCGGGCGGTGCGCCGATGGCGCCGGCCTCGCCTGCGCCCTTGATGCCGAGCGGGTTGGTCGCGCAGGGCACGTCGTCGCGCAGCGTGATCGCCAAGTCGGGCAGGTCGTCGGCGCGGGGCAGGCAATAGTCCATCAGCGAGCCGCTAACGAGCTGGCCGCTCTCGCTGTCGTAGACGCATTTCTCGGTCATCGCCTGTCCGATGCCCTGTCCGATGCCGCCGTGAACCTGCCCGCGCAGCAGGTTCGGGTTCACGACCGTGCCGAAGTCGTCGACCACGGTGTAGGCGACGATCGCAGGCCGGCCCGTCTCCCGGTCGATTTCGACCTCGCAGACATGGCAGCCGTTGGGAAAGGTCGGCACCTCGCCCTTGAACTGGTCGTCGGCGCTGAGGCCGTCGGCTCCGGCGGCTTCGGCCACCGCCGCGAGGGTGAGCGTCCGGTCCGTACCGGCGACGCGGAAGACGCCGCCGGTGAGCTCGATGTCGGCCACGGCGGCCTCCAGCTTGTCGGCGGCGATCGCTTTGCCCTTCTCGATCACGCTTTCCGTCGCGCGGGAGGTGGCGACGCCGCCCTCGGCCAGTGCGCGCGAGCCGCCGGTGCCGCTGCCGCGCGCGATCACGTCGGTGTCGCCCTGGACGACGCGGACACGGCCGATGTCGATCTCCAGCTTGTCGGCGACGATCTGGGCATAGGCCGTCTCGTGCCCCTGGCCGTTCGACTGGTTGCCGATCAGCACGGTGGCGCCGCCGTCGCGGTCGATGCGGACGGTCGCCGCGTCGCCGACGCCGTAACCGCAGGCCTCGATGTAATAAGCATAGCCGAAGCCGCGCAGCTTGCCCGCGGTCGCCGAGGCCGCCTTGCGCGCGGCGAAGCCGTCCCGGTCGGCCTGCGCGAGCGCTTCGCCGAGATGCCGGGCGAACCGGCCGCTGTCATAGACCGCGTTCATGGCGGTCTTGAAGGGCATGGCCTCGGGCGGGACGAAGTTGCGCCGCCGCAGCTCGGCGGCGTCGATGCCGATCTCGCGCGCGGCGAAGTCCACCGTGCGCTCGACCGCGTAGATCGCTTCCGGCCGCCCGGCACCGCGATAGGCGTCGACCGGTACCGTATTGGTGAAGACGCCGGTGACTTCGAGGTGGACCGAGGGCGTCGTGTAGACGCCGGCCAGCATCATCGCGCCGCCCTCCGCCGCGACGAAAGGCGCGTAGTTGGAGAGGTAGGCGCCGAGATTCGCCGTCGTGCGGACGCGGAGCGCGAGGAACTTTCCGTCCTTGTCGAGCGCGAGCTCGGTCCGCGTGACATGATCGCGACCCTGGGTGTCGGACTGGAAGCCGTCGGAGCCGCGCTCGGCGACCCATTTGACCGGCCTTCCGACCGCGCGCGCCGCGAACAGCGCCAGCACATGCTCCGGATAGAAGAAGATCTTCATGCCGAAGCCGCCGCCGACGTCCGGCGTGACGATGCGAAAATCACGCGACGACATCTTGAAGATGTTGCGGGCGAGGAGGCTGCGGATGAAATGCGGCCCTTGCGACGGCGTGTAAAGGGTGAAGCGCTTGCCGTCCCAGTCGCCGATGGCAGCGCGTGTCTCCATCGGGTTGACGATGATGCGGTTGTTGACCAGCTCGAGCGTCACGACGCGATCGGCCTTCGCCATCGCGGCGTCGGTGGCGGCGGCGTCGCCTGCCGACCAGACGAAGCAGGTATTGCGTTCCGCCTCGGACCAGATCTGCGCCGCGTCGGCGGCGGTCGCTTCGCCGGTCTCGGTGACCGAGGGGAGCGGTGCGTAATCGACCTCGATCAGCGCCGCAGCGGCATGCGCGTCGGCGAGGGTCTCGGCCGCGACGAAGGCGACCGGCTCGCCCACATGGCGGACGTGGCCGCTGGCCAGCACCGGCCGCGGCGGCGCCACCATGGCCTTCCGGCCCTCCTGCGTCACGTCGGTCATGCAGGGCAGGGTGCCGAGCCCCGCCGCCTCGATATCGGCGGCGGTGTAGACGCCGAGCACGCCGGGCGCACCCATTGCCGCCGCGGTGTCGATGCCGCGGATCTCGGCATGCGCGTGGGGTGAGCGCAGCACCACGCCGTAGGCCTGGTTCTCGAGCGCGATATCGTCGGTATAGCGGCCGTGGCCGGTCAGGAGGCGCGCATCTTCGACGCGTTCGACGGCCTGGCCGATTCCGAATTTGCCCATGCTGGATATTCCTCGTGCGCGGATGGCGCGATCATAAGGGCGGGCCGGACGGCGTCAAAGGCTAATTGTAGCGGCGCGCGGCCGTCGTTTCGCCGTCCGGATACATGGTCATCGCGCCGGCGGACCAGGCGGTGAAGATCTCCGCGCTGTCGCCCTGCGGCTGCAGCGGCCGGCGGATGCCGGCCTTGTGCTTCAGATGCGCGAGAAAATCGTCCGGGTTCGGCAGGCTCTCCCAGACCTGCGGCAGGAAGACGCCGCGCTGCATGCCGTTGGAAATAAGCAGGCCGTCGGTGCCGGGGCGAAGGCGCTGCAGGAGGTCGGCTTCGTTCCGGAAGGGCAGCGGACGCCGCGGCGACAGGACGGAGATGGAAAGCTCCAATCCCGGCAGCTCGTCTGGTTGCAGCGGCTCGAACCGCGGGTCGCGGAAAGCCGAGCCGAAGGTGTTGGTGACGACGTCGAGCGCCAACGGCCGCATGGCCTCGACCGTGCCGATGCAGCCGCGCAGCGCCTCGCCATGGCGCAGCGTGACGAAGGTCGCCCGCTTCTCGGCCAGCGGCGCCGGGAACTTCGCGAGATCGACCTTCGGCGGCCGGCCGTGCCGGAGCGCGTAGCGCAGCGATGCAGCGGCGGTGCGCAGCAGGCGCGGCGCGTGCGGCCGCACGGGCCGATCGGGGTCGCTCTCATCCGTCGCGCCGTCATCCGCGTCGCCTTCGGTCAGCATCCAGGAGCCGTAGCCGACGACGCGGTCGCGCGGGCCGGCGGTGTCGCCGGAATTGCGGAGATCGAGCCGCTTGACGGAAAGGCCGTGGCGGCGCGCCGCGGTCAGCAGCCCCAGGATCGGCAGCCGGCCGCAGGCCTGCTCGTCGTCGAGACCATGCAGGTCGAGGGATTCGATCGCTTTGGCGGCGCTCGCGTCCATCTGCCGCGCGGTGGCGTAGTCGTGATAATGGCTGAGGTCCGAGCTGATCACGATCAGCGTTTCCGGTCCGCCCCAGAGCCGCTCCAGCACCTGGGCGACTTCGTCCGGGCTGGCGTCGCCAACCACCAGCGGCACGAGCGTGAAATCGTGCAAAATACGCTGCAGGAAGGGGAGCTGCACCTCGAGGCAATGCTCGTCGCGGTGAGCGATGTCGAGCCGCTCGACCTGCGGCAGGTCCGAGAGCGCCTCGATCGAAGCCTGGTCGATCGGCACGTCGCCGAGCGGCGTCCGGAATATGCCGGTGCTGGGGGCCGCGAGGCCACGCACCGCGACGCGATGGGCCGGGCCGAGCAGCACGACGCGGCGAATGCGGTCCACCGCCTTGCGCAAGGCGGCGAAGGCAGGCGCGGCGATCGGCGCCGAATACATATAGCCTGCATGCGGTACGATGATCGCCTTGGGAAGCCGGGTCTCGCCGGCATCGGCGGCCTCCGCCAGATAGCCGTCGACTTCCGCCAATAGCTGCCGGGCGTTCGCCGGGTAGAAAGAGCCGGCGACGGCGGGCGCGCGCACGGCCGTCATGACAGGCATTCCTTGGCGTTTCGGATCATCGATAAGCCCCTTCCTCACACCTTATCTAGGTATTCGCACCGCCCGGTCCAAGAGCCGGCATCTTGGATCGGCCCCTGCGCGACACCACATATTGTGCAGGTATTTGGAGGGACGGGACCCCATGACGGACCGAATCGAGGGCGTGCCAGGCCGGTATTGGACGCGGCTCGCCGACGGGCGCGTTCAGTGCGACGTGTGCCCGCGTGAATGCAAGTTGCAGGAGGGGCAGCGCGGCCTGTGCTTCGTGCGCGGGCGTTCGGGCGACCAGGTCGTGCTCACGACCTATGGCCGGTCGAGCGGCTATTGCATCGATCCGATCGAGAAAAAGCCGCTGAACCATTTTTTGCCGGGCACGCCGGTGCTGTCCTTCGGCACGGCGGGCTGCAATCTGGCGTGCAAATTCTGCCAGAACTGGGACATCT
>CAZPFL010000157.1:10703-12451 GCA_964585785.1 uncultured Rhodospirillaceae bacterium | reverse complement strand
CCTTCATCCGCGCGATGCGGGCGGACAAGTGGGGCAACGTGCGCTTCCGCGGCACCCAGGGCAACTTCGGCCTCGCCATGGCGATGGCGGCGAAGACGACCGTGGTCGAGACGGGCAGCGCGACCGACGCGCCGATCGGAGCGGACGACGTCCATATTCCGGGCATCTTCGTCCACAGGGTGATCGAGCTGGAAGACGCCGCGCCCAAGAACCCGGGAGAGCTTTGATCATGAAGCCGTTGACACGACAGCAAATCGCCTGGCGCGCGGCGCAGGACCTCGAAGAAGGCACCTACGTCAACCTGGGCCTGGGCATGCCGACGCTGGTGGCGAACTACAAGCCGAAAGACCGCGATTTCATGTTCCATTCGGAGAACGGCATCGTCGGCGTCGGCCCGCTGGCGACCGAAGCGGAGGCAGACACCGACTTCGTCGACGCCGGCAGCCAGAAGATCACCCTGCTGCCGGGCGCGTCGCTGTCGGATTCGGCGATGGCTTTCGCGATGATCCGGGGCGGGCATGTGGACGTGACGCTGCTCGGCGGGTTCGAGGTGTCGGAGACGGGCGACCTCGCCAACTGGGACGCCAAGATGACGCATAAGGGCCAGCTCGTCGGCGGCGCGATGGACCTCGTCGCCGGCGCGAAGAGCGTCCGCGTAACGATGCAGCACACGACCAAGGACGGCTCGCCGCGCCTGGTCGAGAAATGCAGCTACCCGCTGACCGGCGTCGGCGTGGTCGACCGGGTTTACACGGATCTCGCCGTGGTCGATGTCACGCCGCGAGGCTTCCTCGTGCGCGAGATCATCGACGGCCTGTCGCAGGAGGCGCTGCAGGCGAAGAGCGGCGCGGCGCTGCTGTTCGACGACGAATGCGGCGTGCTGACCGCGCCGGAGCTGGGCAAGGGCTGAGTGCGCGCGGCGCCGGTTCCATTCGTTACGCCGGGAGGAGCGCCTTACGGCGCCTACCTGCCGCC
The DNA here is from genome assembly GCA_964585785.1 of uncultured Rhodospirillaceae bacterium. Taxonomy (GTDB): domain Bacteria; phylum Pseudomonadota; class Alphaproteobacteria; order UBA8366; family UBA8366; genus WHUA01. Next base: position 11,476 of record CAZPFL010000157.1, on the reverse strand, counting down.
CGCGACTATATTGGGCGGCGGCATCGTGCCCGGCGGCGCGTTATCGGCGCACCACATTTCGTATGACAGGCGCGGCTGGCGCTTCCGGGACCAAATGTCGGCGCAAATCGCCGCCACGTCTCTGGGCGCCGGGGTCAAGCGCGGGGCAACGCCGTCTTCCGGCGGCCTTTGCGCGCCGCGCCGCACGCTCAGGACGACGACGGCCGCGGTCACCGAAACCGCGACGATTAAAAACGCGAAGAGCAGGCGACGCATCATGGCGGCTCAGCGTGCGACGTTCGTTGCACAGCCGCAACGACGCAAATTTACGATATCCTTCCGAGGAAGGGAGCCCGGGTCAATCGGGCTCAGCCCGCCGCTTTCGCGCCTATAGCGTGCGCCCGAGCCGCTCCGCGATCTGTCGCCACATTTCGGCGGCCTCCGCGTCGCCCAGCTCAGACAAGGCACGGGCGCGCGCCTTGGCCTTTCTTGCCGCCTCAGGTCCGTAGCTGTGCACCAGCGCGTCCGTAATTACGGACATATCCCTAGCCTGAATTTCCATCATGATTGTATGCCCAATTTATTATTGGTTTAGATGCCGCGACGTTACTCGTTTCCAATGCCATACTTTGGCGAGTCAGCAAAACCTTTTGTGCCTGCCGTTCCCTCAACGTGTTTCCGCCCATCTCTCGCAACGGGAGGCGCCACACGGCGTCATCGGAATCAGAGCCTTGCAACGCTACCTTAAAGGTCCTTGCTGACGCCTGCCTGACGGTGCCGGCACGAGCCGGGGA
>CAZPFL010000157.1:1906-10603 GCA_964585785.1 uncultured Rhodospirillaceae bacterium | reverse complement strand
ACCGGTACTCCCATTGTGGGAGGCGCTCGCCTATAGCGGTAGCCCGAACGCGTGTTACCCTTGGTGGCGGCGTTCTCGATATCCTTTGGGCAAATCAAAAATCCGTTACTAGGGACGAAAGTCGTGGACATTTTTCAAAGCGATGCTTTGGGCTTGGCCACGGTGGGACGGCGAAAGGCCGGCCCGGCCGCGCTTCCCGGCGAGACGAGCGCGCAAAGCAGCCGGCGGCGGCGCAGGGTCGCGGAAACGCCGTCGTCCGCGCAAGGATGATCGAATGCATCACCTCGGCATGATCGTCCTCACCCTTCTCGGGTCCATGCTTCTGCCGGTCGCGACCCTCGGCGTGGAAATCCTGGCTTACGCGATCCGGATCACCGGCATGATGGCTTGGGAGACGAAAGGCTGGCGCGGTCTCGCCGTCCTCGTCGGCCTGGCCATCCTGTTCTTCCCCCTGACGCTGGCAATCTGCCTGCTCGCCGTGCTGCTCTTCGGCGCCGTCGCGCTGATCGAGCGCCGGCAGCGCGAAACCGCCTGATACCGTCGCGCGCGCTCAGTCCGGTATTTGTGCTGAAAGCCCCATCAAGGGTAGCCTTGGTCAGCAATGACGGGAGGGCGCCATGCACGACACGGTGATTCGCGGCGGGACGATTGTCGACGGCAGCGGCGGGCAACCCTACACGGGCGATGTCGCGATCGATAGCGGGCGCATCAACGCCGTCGGCGGCAAGGCGGGGCCTGCCCGCCGTGAGATCGACGCCGACGGCTTGCTGGTCACGCCCGGCTGGGTCGACGTGCATACGCATTATGACGGTCAGGCGACCTGGGACCCGATCCTTGCCCCGTCGTCCTGGCATGGCGTGACCACCGCGATGTTCGGCAATTGCGGCGTCGGCTTCGCGCCGGTGCGCAAGGCGGACCACCGCGAGCTCATCGACCTCATGGAAGCGATCGAAGAGATCCCGGGAACGGCCTTGGAAGAGGGCGTCCGCTACGACTGGGAGAGCTTTCCCGAATACCTCGACGCGCTCGAGCGCCAGCCCCGCACGATCGACGTCGCCGCCCAGGTGCCGCACCACCCGCTGCGCGTCTATGTCATGGGAGAGCGCGCCATCCGGCGCGAGCCGGCGACGGCCGCGGACATTATGGCGATGCGCGATCTGACCCGCGAAGCCATGGCTGCGGGCGCCTTCGGCTTCACCACGTCGCGCACCAACTCGCACAAGACCCTGACCGGCGAGTTCGTGCCCGGGCGCTACTCGGAGGCGGAGGAGCTCGTCGGCATCGGCTCCTGCCTCGCCGACTTCGCCTATGGCGCGTTCGGGATGAACAGCGACTTCGACGACGAGACGGCCGAGATGGAATGGGTGACCGCGCTCGCGAAGCAAACTGGCCGCCCGGTCTGGTTCCTGCTCGTCCACCGCTCGAGCGATCCGGAGCGCTGGCGGCGCATGCTGGGCGGCATCCATGCGGCGCGTGCAAGCGGCGCGAAGGTGACGGCGCAGGTGGCTTGCCGCCCGGTCGGCGTGCTGCTGGGCATCGGCGCCACGCTCATGCCGTTCTCGGCGCGCGAGGCCTATCAGGAGATCCGCAAGCTGCCGAACGAGGAACGCCTGGCCCGGTTGCGCGACCCGGCAGTGCGGGAGCGGGTTCTCAAGTCGCCGACCTCGGCGGAAGCGATGGACCGTCTGTCGCCCTCGCGCGTGCGCGCCATCACCCGCTGGGACCGGATGTACACCTTCGGCCCGGAGGCCGATTACGAGCCGACGGAGGACAAGTGCGTCCAGGTGATCGCCGCCCGCAGCAACCGGACGGCCGAGGAGGTGGCCTACGACTATCTGACGGAAGGGCTCGACCGCTTCCTCTACTGTCCGGTCTCGAACTATGTCGAGGGCGACCTTTCGGTGACGCGCGAGATGCTGCTCGACCCGGCCACCTTGTCGGGACTCAGCGACGGCGGCGCGCATTGCGGCTCGGTGGTCGACGCCAGCATGCCGACCTACCTGCTGACCCATTGGGCGCGGGACCGCAAGCGCGGGCCGAAACTGCCGCTGGAGATGGTGGTGAAGGCGCAGACCGCGGAGACTGCCGACTTCTTCGGCCTCACCGACCGCGGCCGGCTGGCGCCGGGGCTGCGCGCCGATGTGAACGTCATCGACTACAACGGCCTCAGGCTGCACGTGCCTTGTCTGGTACGCGACCTGCCGGCGGGCGGTCAACGGCTCGTGCAGGGCGTGGATGGCTACGCGGCGACGCTGGTCGCCGGCGAGGCGGTGTTCGAGAATGGCGAACACACGGGAGCCTTGCCCGGACGCCTGGTCCGCGCCGGCCGAAATTGATGAATCCGCGTGCCGTCAGGCCGTGTGACGGTATTTCAGCATCTTGCCTCTATCTTTGGCCTTGGCCGAAAGTCTCTCCATCCGCGGCCAAGAACGCATGCTCTTCATCGGTACTCCGTCTACCAAGCACCTTGTTGCGATGCGGGAAACGTCCAAAGCGCGCGACAATATCGCGGTGGCGGTTCCAGCCTTTTATGCTGCGTTGAATATAGGGGCGCCATAGGCTGGGCGCCGACTGCAGCAACCCATTCAGCAGCGCGATGCCCTTGTCCTGCGCTTCGATTTGCTCGGCGTGATGGAGCGGATGGTATAGCCATATACGCGCAACAGGATGCAGCTCCCGGTCGAGATTTCGGTCGATTGCCCGGTTCATGACCTCGTAAGCGAGCGCATCTCCCGAATACGCTTCAGGCGTACCCCTGTAAATATTCCGGGTAAATTGGTCGAGCAACACGATCAGGGCCAACGCACCATTTGGCGTCGCCTGCCAGTCCAGCAGCAACCCCTCACGGGCAGCGGGCACGAGCGCGCCAAAACGGGACCGAATTTCTTCGTCAACGGATGCGCCGCCGTCATACCACCAATCGCGGCGGTCAAAAGCGGCTTCGGGACCGTCGAGGCTCGTACCCAGCCAGAACGCAACGATCGCATCGATGGTTTCAGCGCTCAAGATACGTCACCAAAGCTCAACTGCCGCGCTGGGTTAGGTATCTGAACGGCGCCAGGTCGAGCAGCCGGTAGCCGGAATAATGGCCAAGCAACAGGGTGCAGGCGAGCACGACCAGCAGCAGCTCGGGAAATACCAGGCACAGGTGCCCGACATAAGCATTGAGCATGGCCGGATATATGATCGCTGCGACCGCCAGGCTGGTAATGCTCAACCGCAGCATCTCTGCCGGGCCACGCTCGTCCCAGACGATCGATACCCGCTCGACCGTCATCGTCATGATCACCATGGGAAAGAGCGCGACCGACAAGCCCTGCAGCAGGCCGAACCGCGTGCTTAACAAGCTGATTGCGACCATCGTGAAGACGACGACGATCAATATGCTGGCAAGCCGCGGCACGGCCAGAAGGTGAAGCGACCCAAGGTAGAGCCGCACGACAACCCCGATCGATACCACCAGCGTGAAGAGACATACGCCCCATAGGAGATGGGTATCGCGGAACGCGATCGCGATGAGCACCGGCATGAACGTTCCGATGGTCCTCAAGCCAATGACATTATGAACCAACGTGAGCAGAAACGCGCCGATCGGAATCGCCAGGATGATCTTGAAGACCTGCTGTGCGCTGGGCGGCAAGCTCAACAAGGAATAGGCGAGCAGGTTGCCGCCCCTGGCTTTATTGACCACCAGGGCATTGCGCAGGGCCGAGACCGAGGCTGCCGAGATGGTCACGGTCGTCTTCAGGTCGTCGGCCCCTTCGACCGTCGCCAAGGGCTCCGGCCCACGCCACCACGCAAAGCTATTGACGGGAAGCTTGTTCGAACCGGCGCCAGCGCCGAATCTTTGCCAGCGCCCGTCAATATAGGCCTCCAGCCAATGGGAAAGCGGGGCGTTATGCGCCAGCTTGACCAGCTGGATACCCGTGACGGGCCGCGCCGCAATGCCCGCGAGGGCCAGTATCTGCGCCGCAACGACCATGCGGCGTTGCGAATCCGCGCCGGGCCCAAGCAGCGTCGCGACCGTGTTCGTCACCGTCCTGCTTGTCAGCTGCTCGAGGACATGGCGCGTCAGTGATGCATCGTCCCCGGATTTGGCTTGCAGCGTCTGCAAGAGCTGATCGGCGGCTGCCATCCGCGCCTCGCCGAAGCGCGGCTTCTCGGGTATCGGCTCTTCCGCCGGATTGGATTCCCGCCGGAGCCGCGCTCGATGGACGACGAAGCGGTAATAAAGGGTCTGCTCACCGGAAGCCTTGCGAATGGAAAGAAGGGCGCGCCGATTTTCCGGGTCGGACGCCATCGTCAAGCCATAGCCTTCGGAGAGGAAACCCTGATCGATTAGGGTGAGCGATCTGCCGCCGCGCGGGATGAAGAGCGATAGCTTGACCGCAGCATCGCGCGCATTGAATTGGAGCTTCGTCTCGACTTCCCAGTTCTCGGCATGGCTCGCAGGCTGAATGGGCAGTTCGAGGAAATACACCTTGTACGCAAAGATCCCCAATCCCGTCAGAGTCAGGACCGCCGCGAGAATATAGAGATGCAAATTCCTCACGGGCTTACCGGTTTGGACATGAAGGGCGGGTCAGGAACCGCGCGCTCGGGTCGACCACGAATATCCCTTCCATGAATCTGCGGCCAATCAGCATCCGGTAACGCAGTCCCTTTCGATTGGCCAGATTTACTTGTGTGAGCAATCGGTAAGAGCCTAGGCATACACGCATTCTCACGACATAGCGCTGTTCCGCGGGAGCATCGGCACGACGCACGTGTATCGTGCGAAAGATCGGGAACGCCATCTTATGAGCGCCATCCTTAGCGTCACGGAATGTGAAGCGCACCCATTCTTTCCCTTCTTTACGGAAGGTTTCAATATCTGCCGCATCGAGCGATGACGAAAGGGCGCCGGTGTCGATCTCCGCGACGACACGAATATGGCCCGGGTCGATCGCAACGGTTTCAGCATACCCGATCGTCGTCCGCCCGGCAGAAGGCTTTCCTTCTTGGCGTTTCGGCGGCGCCGCCTGATCCGCCGCCATCGCGACGCCGTCTGGCGATGCGGCTGCCAGCGCCGAGAGCAGCACAAATCCCGTGAAGCGTGCGACCGCGGCCACCGTCCAGCCGAAAAGACCGGGTTGCGACGTTTTCACCGATTGAGCCTCCTGTGCTGACACGTTGGCGATGTCCCTGAGGAGAGAGACCCTCGCAACTATTTTGTCACAATTTTACCGGTGCGCCGTCTTGGCATTACGGAAATTCTTCCGATTGACAATGATCCGGAGAGGGTCTGGCCATCGTCAAGACCATCCGAGGCGCCGGGCTCAAAAACCCCGCGCTGTTTCTGACAGCGCCCGGCGGGATCGACGATCGGGTCGAAGACTTGGAGGCGGGCGCCAGGTGATGCAGGCGAATCGCAAGGCCCAGAGTGAGGCCGATGGCACCATTTATCAGCGCCGCCTGCGTGCGTGACTCCCTGCGGAGATGAAATGCCGCACGCGCGGGGGCGTCTCGCCGCGGTGATAGGAGCGGACGCGTTCCTGCACGTCGCGGTCCGTCCCGGTGACCCGGTGGTGGTGGCGCAGGTGCTCGAGCCACGAGTCTTCCAGGAAATACTCGATGTATCGTCCAGGTTGCTCGGCGTCTTCGAACAGTCCCCAGGCAAACGCCCCGTTGCGTCGCCGCTCGCGCGAGAGCTCGTCCAATGCCGTTTGAAAACCTTCCGTTGCCTCGGGGGCGATCAGATACTCGACGGTGGTCATGACCGGGCCGCGATCGGTTTCGACCCCGTCCGCCACGATGGGCGCCGGCCAATGCATCGAGGGCGCGAGGTCGAGCGCCTCGCCCGCAGGGAGTTTCCAGCGCCGCACAACCGGAAGCGCGATGACAAGGCCCGCCGCCGAGACGAGCAGCGACGTTGGAATGTCGAGCAGGGTGGCGAGCTGACCCCACAACACGCTGCCGCAGGTCAACCCGCCGAAGAACACGATCAGGTAGACCGAAAGGCCGCGTGCCTTGACCCAGGCCGGCAACGCGACCTGCGCCGCGACATTGAGGCTGGACAGGACGGCAACCCAGGCTGCGCCGAGGGCCAGGCTAACGGCGATGACGACGGCCGCATTATGCACCAGCGCCAGGATGACCATTCCGGCCGCGGTGGCGAGTGTGCCTCCGGTAACGAGCTGCTCTGGTCCGATCGCCCGACGGAATCGGGGAAGGACAAGGGCGCCCGCGACGGCGCCGACCCCGATCGAGGTCAAAAGGATGCTGTAGAGCGCCGAGCCGCCTTGCAGCTCCTCCTTCGCGATCAGCGGCAGGAGCGCCCAATAGGCGCTGGAACACAGGAAAAAGGCGACGGCACGCACCAGCGTCGCGCGTAACGGGGGGCTTTCGCGCGCGTAGCGAAGGCCCGTCCGCATCGCGCTGACGAAACGCTCGGCCGGCAGCGTGGCAACGATCGGCTGGCGACGCCACCAAGCGAGGGCCGCGATGACGCCGATAAAGGAAACGGCATCGACAAAATAGGGGGCGGCAATGCCGATCCCGGCGATCAGCACGCCCGCCAGCGCCGGGCCGATGGCGCGCGAAATATTGATGCCCACGCTGTTGAGTGCGACGGCGGGCTGCAGGTCCTCCCGCGGCACCAGTTCCGGGACGATTGCCTGCCACGCCGGTGCGACGAGGGCGGCGCCGAGGCCGGTCAGGAACGTGAAGGCGAGCAATGTAAAGGGCGTGACCAGATCGAAGACTGTCAGCACGGTTAGCAGAAACACCACGCCCATCAGAAGGGACTGCGCGACGATCAACATCTTGCGCCGGTCGACGATATCGGCGAGCGCACCGGCTGGAAGCGCGAATAAGAAAATCGGCAACGTCGAGACCGCCTGCACCAGGGAGACCATCAACGGCGAGGGGGCCAGAAGCGTCATCTGCCAGCCGGCCGCGGCGGAATACATCCACGTCCCGATGTTGGAAATGACGGTCGCCGTCCAAAGCACCGCAAAAACGCGCGAGCGCATGGGCGCAAAGGCAGACGATGATGCCGTGCTGCTCGAATTTTTTCCCGACGCTTTTGACTCGGCCGTCACAGTGCCACCCGATACCTTCCACTCGTGAATCGTCTAACGCTTGATCTGGTCATGCCCATCAAACGGCGAAGCAGGAGCAGCCGAGCGCGCCCCAGAAGGCGCGCGGGTCGGAAACCGGGACCGGGCTGGTCCAGGCGACCTGGTGGCTATGACCGTGGAGACTGCAGCCGGCTGCGCAACCGTCATGGCAGGCGCGGGCGTGCCGGCTCTGCGCCGCGGATGCTGTGTCGGCGCGCGAGGCCGGGCTCGGCCCATGCGCGACGGGCGACCAGCCGGGACTGGCCGGGGGCAGCGGCGGGGCAAGGTCAGCGAACGTATCCGCCCCATGGACGATGCGCCCGCCAACGACCGTCAGCACCGAGGTGATGCCGCGAATTTCCGCGGCTGGGACCGAGAAATAGTCGGCCGACAGCACAGCGACGTCGGCGTAGCGACCTGGCGCAAGTCGGCCCTTGCGATCTTCCTCGCCGGAGAACCAAGCCGACCCCTCGGTCCACAGGCGAAGCGCCGTCTCGCGGTCCAGCGTGTTTGCATCCGGTGTAAGGCGCAGTCCGCCGAGGGTCTTTCCGGTAGTCATCCAGTAAAGCCCGACCCAGGGGTCGTAGGACGCCACCCGGGTGGCGTCCGTCCCCGCGCCGACCGGCACCCCCATTTCCAGCATGCGGGCAATCGGCGGCGTCGCTTCGGCCGCGCGCGCGCCATAGCGGTCGACGAAATATTCTCCCTGAAAGGCCATGCGGTCCTGAGTGGCAATCCCGCCGCCGAGCGCCGCGATCCGATCGATGTTACGCGGCGAGACGGTTTCGGCGTGGTCGATCGTGAAGCGCATCTCGAATGGCCGGCGCCCGTTCACGCGTTCGAATACCGTCAAGAATCTGTCGATGGTCTCGTCGTAGGTCGCATGGATGCGGAACGGCCATTTGTGGGTCGCCAGCAGCTCGACGATCTTTTCGAGCTCCGCCTCCATGGTCGGGGCGAGATCCGGGCGTGGCTCCAGGAAGTTCTCGAAATCCGCGCCCGACCAGGTGAGGTTTTCGCCGGCGCCGTTCATCCGCAGCAGATCGTCCCCGGCGCCCGGCTCGGTCATTGCGACCCAGCGCTCATAGTCGGAGAGCTCCGAGCCCGGCTTTTGCGCGAAGAGGTTGTAGGCGATGCGCACGGTCAGCTGACCGGCGTCGCGCAGCTTGTTGATCACCTGGTAGTCTTGCGGAAAGTTTTGGCCGCCGCCGCCGGCATCGATCGCACTGGTGACGCCGAGCCGGTTCAATTCGCGCATGAAATGTCGGGTCGAATTCATCTGGTCCTCGACCGCGAGCTTCGGGCCTTGGGCCAGGGTCGAATAGAGGATCAGCGCCGACGGCTTTGCGATGAGCATGCCGGTAGGCTCGCCTTTGGCGTCTTTTTCAATCAGACCGCCGGGCGGGTTGGGCGTGTCCCGCGTTATCCCGAGCACCTTGATAGCGGCGCGGTTGAGGAGCGCGCGGGCGTAGAGGTGCAGGATAAATACCGGCGTCTCGGGCGCGGCCGCGTTGATTTCCGCCAGCGTCGGCATGCGCCGCTCGGCGAACTGGAACTCGGTCCAGCCGCCGACCACGCGCACCCACTGTGGCGCCGG
>CAZPFL010000157.1:0-1806 GCA_964585785.1 uncultured Rhodospirillaceae bacterium | reverse complement strand
AGCGGTTGCCGTCGGGCGGCTGCGGTCGAGCGTCGTGATCTTACCGTTGCGCAAAATCAGATCGGGTTCATCTGACATCGGTTATGCTCCCGTTCGTTACGAAGCGGATATCCTTGTGACGTCGCCGCCGCGTCAAGCTGCGGTGGACAGGTGAATGGGGCTACTTGGCCGCGATCGGCTCCAAGCGCGGGCCATGCTCCACCCGTTCGGCGGCCTTGTGGACCATCGTATAGGCGTAGTCGACGCCCATGCCGTAGGCGCCGGAATGTTCGGCAACGATTGCGATGACGGCGTCATAGGTGTCGCGGCGGGCCCAGTCACGCTGCCATTCGAGCATCACCTGCTGCCAGGTCATGGGCACGACGCCGGCCTGGATCATGCGCTGCATGGCGTAGTCGTGCGCGTCCTTCGAGGTGCCGCCGGAAGCGTCGGCCACCATGTAAATCTCGTAACCGCCCTCGGCCATCGCGGAAAACGCAAAGCTGTTGTTGCAGACCTCGGTCCACAGCCCCGAGACCACGACCTTCTTTTGGCCGTTCTTGGCCAGCGCGTCGCGCACCTTCTGGTCATCCCAGGAGTTCATCGACGTGCGCTCGAGGATCGGATGCTTCGGGAAGACCGCGAGCAGTTCGGGATAGGTGAAACCGGAGAAGCTTTCCGTCTCGACCGTCGTAATGGTGGTCGGGATGTTGAAGACCTTGGCCGACTTGGCCAGCGCGACGACATTGTTCTTCAGCACCTGTCGGTCGATCGACTGTACCCCGAAGGCCATCTGCGGCTGATGATCGATGAAGATCAGCTGGCAATTGTTGGGGGTGAGAAGCTCTGGCTTGTTGGTCATGACATTGCCTCCTGTCTAGGCCGGAAAAGGTCCGGCTCAGCCTGTGATGAATTTCAGCAAGCAGATCGGTATCTAATGGGTCTCGGCGCGTGTCCGCGAAACCATGGGCGCCGTCCGGATATATCGTTGCGAGAACGTCGGTGTAGGGGGCCATTTCGTTGCCGTTCTGGGGCGAGCTGGAACCACCGTGGTCAGCCCATTGACGAGAACCGCTGGCGTGTACGCCGGCGAAATTCGTTCGGTGTCAGCCAGCGGCTTCCGCGCGAACGGCGCCGTCGCAACCAGCGTAGTTAACAGAAAGTGTCGTAGAAGAGCGGTAGGACGCGTCTGATCTTAGCTCGGCGACAGCGCCGACAGAAAGAGTATAGAGATGATCCGCCGGTCCGGTCCTCGATTTCGGCGTGCGCGGTATGCGAGGGCTTTGGCGCGGTTGGCGTGGTGTTGGCGGGTTCGTACAGGCTCAGCGACGCGCGCCACCGCTTGCGTCTCGACCGATTGTCCGGCCCGGCGGTGCGGTGAGACGTATTTATCGATCGGAAATCGGCGCGCAACGGAATTGCGGTGCCAAGGGTATAATGGGTTGTCGAAGGGCGCTGTGCGACCGAGGGATTGGTCCGAACGGAGAGGGATGCGGGACAGGCTCTTCATAACCATGCCGGAAGCAGTGGGCTCGTATCCCCAGCCAGCGAAATAATGACGAAGCTTCTCTATGCGCTCTACGAACGGCTGCTTCTCCGGCAGATACGGTCCGACGCGCTGCCGAATCATGTCGGCCTCATCCTGGACGGGAACCGCCGTCATGGCCGCAAGCGCGGCATAACGGATCCTTACGAAGTCTACAAGCTGGGCGCCCGTAAGCTCGACGAGGTGCTGGAGTGGTGCGCCGCGCTCGCCATTCCCGCGGTTACGCTATGGGTCCTTTCGACGGAGAACTTGGGCAGACCGGGCGAGCAAATCTCGGGCAT
>CAZPFL010000156.1:0-12461 GCA_964585785.1 uncultured Rhodospirillaceae bacterium | reverse complement strand
TCGTCGCGATGCCGAAGAAGACGAGGAGGCTGGCGCCGAGAAAGCTGGCTATCAGGACGGCGTTGCCAATCAAGAAGTCCGTGTTCCGGCCTTCCTCGGCGCGGCTGGCGATCGTCACGACTTGTCCACCTTAACAGGGCCTCAAGAAGACTCGGCCACGACCGGGTCAAGTAACGAGTGCCAATAACGTTTGATGCGTATCCGGAACCGGCCGCACCATCCGGGAGGCGAGCCATTTGTCCATTAAGTGTGCTTAAGAAAGCGTTAAGGCGCGCGTTCGACAGGGATACGGCGCCGTTCCAGCGGGGCTTAACGGTTTAGCGCGGCAAGGCCGCCGCCTCCGCTCCCTCCTCCTCATAGGTCGCGAAATAGCGCCCGGCGAAGTCTTCCTGCAGCGCGTAGATCTGGCCCGCGGTTGCCGCGCGCACGGGCATGCAGACATAGACCGGCTCGAGCCGGGGCTCGAAGCAGGACTGGCCGGCGACCATGCGCGCGTCATACTCGTCATAGTCCGGCGTGTAGAACAGTGGCCAGGCGTCGGCCGCGGCGTATTCGTAGAACAGCAGCCGGCGGTCCGCGTCCGACCGGTTGAGCGCCGAGCCGTGCGCCGTCATGGTGTGGTGGAACACGACGCTGCCGGCCGGGCCCAGCGCCGGCACGGCCTTCGCCACGTCGAGCCCTGTCGCCGCGACGTCGATCGCGCCGTAAAAGCGGCCGCCGTGATGATGCGGATGGAGCGGCCCGCGATGGCTCCCGGGGATGTAGAGCACCGGCCCGTTCTCTGGTGTGCAGTCGTCGAGCAGGACGGCGGCGATCACCAGGTCCTGGTTGCTGTGCGGGATGAAAGCCCAGTCCTGGTGCCATTCCAGCGGCGCGCCGTATTGCGCCGTCTTGAGGTTGACCTTGCTATGGTGCAGCCGGATATCCGGGCCGATCAGTGCGGATACATAAGAGAGGATCTTGGCGTCCGCCGCCAGGGTCCGGAAATAGGGCAGCACGTCGTGCGGCCGCTTGATTCGACGTACCCGCGGCGCGTCGGGCCGGTGCGAGCGCTCCAGGTCGAAGACGTCGTCGCTCGCCGTCCGGCCCCGGGCGCGGGCGATGATCTCATCGTTGGCGGCGCGCATCGCCGCGACTTCCGCGACAGAAAAGAGCCCCGGCACGACGCAGAAGCCGTCCTCGGCGTAGCGCTGCTTGAAATGCTCGATATCCAATGCCGTGATTCCTTTCCCCAGCCTCGGCCCGGTTATCTGCGCCGCGCGAAGATCGCGAGGGTGCCGCCGCCCGGCGGGCCCTGGTGCTCCGCGCCGGCCGCGATGTAGATGCGCGTGTCGCCGGTGAGCGCCGCCAGCATGCCGCCCATCGCCGCCCGGAAATGCCGGAGCGCGTGCACGTCGCTGTCGTGCCACATGACGTGGCGGCGGCCGCGCAGCCGGTCGTCGCGGGACGGCCCGCCCTTGACGATGACCGCGAGCAGCCGCGCGCGGTCGGCGGCGGAGAGTTGTGGCGCGGCCGCCAGGTCGAGCGACCGCAGCGTCTCGAACACCGCGCGGCTGTCGATCATGTCCTCGAGCGCGGCGCCGGCGACCCTGATGTCGCCGCCCCAGGCCTTGCTGTTGCCGAAGACCAGGATCTCGCTTCGCGGCAGGTCGACGCCCGGCGTGACGCAGGCGCGCGCGGAATAGCGCTCGAGCGCGACGCCGATCATCGCGTCGTCGATCCCCGCCTCCGCCATCTCGCCCAGCGCGGCGGCGATGCCGAGCGCGGTGGCCGCCCGGGTGAAGGGCTTGGAGCCGTGCGTGTCGGCGGCGCAGAGCGCGGCGCACCGCCGTTCGGCCTCGGCGATGCGGTCCGCCGTCAGCACCGCGCCCTTAGCCATGACATAGGCGACGTCGGGCGCCTCGAGCCCAGCCTCCGCCATCGCCGCGCGCACCGCTTCCGCGGTCGCGGCGACCTGGGCGCGCGTGCCGATCTCTTCCGCCTGGATCGGCCGGGTGAAGCTGCGCCCGATGGCGAGGCCGCCGCCCTTCCCCGCCCTCGCCACCTCGCCCACGGTGAAGACGATCATATGCGGGCTGAGCACGCCCTCGACGCCGCCGGAGAGGATGAAGCTGATGCGGTCGAACAGCGCCGCCGTGCCGAGCCCGGTCCGCTCGCCGAGCAGGCGGAGCAGCGTGTCCGTCGCGTAGGCCCGCGTGTAGTCGTTGTCGAGGCCGTTGCCTTCGGTCTTGGCCATGACGCAGACGATTTCCTCGGCGCGGACGCGGCCGTCGTCGAGCGCGGCGGCCAGCCCGCTGACGTCGTTCGGCGCGGCCATCTCGAAGACATGGATATCAGCGGCGCGCATCGGCCGCCTCAGCCGAGCGCGTCCAGCAGCGCGCCGAGCAGACGCGCCGCCTCGCCGAAATCGGTGATCTCCATCGCCTCCTCCGGGTTGTGGCTGCTCTTGTCGTTGCGCACGAAGATCATCGCCGAGGGCACGCCGAGATTGGCGAAGGTGGCGCAGTCATGCCCCGCGCCGCTCGCCATCTCCATATAGGGAATGCCCAGGGCGTCAGCTTTTTCGCGCAGGATCGCCCGCAGCGCCGGGTCCATCAGCGCCGGCTCGGCGTTGGTGAAGGCGCCGAGGTCGATCGTCACGCCGCGCGCCGCGCCGATCCGCGCCGCTTCCCGCCGGAGATAGGCGTCGGTGTCGAGCAGGACCGCGTTGTCCTCGCTGCGGATGTCCATGGTGAAGCGCACGTCGCCCGAGATCTTGGTCATGGTGTGCTGGGTCGGATCAGTCCAGAACTCGCCGACCGTGCAGACGAAGTCCTTGCCCGCCGCCTCGCGGTCGAGCCAGTGGCGCTCCAGCACGCCCGCGAACTCGGCCGCGGCAAAGACCGCGTCCCGACGATGGTCGCGCGGCACCGCGCCGGCATGGCCATAGACGCCGGTGACCTGGCAATGCTTGTAGCGCAGGTTGCCGCGGATGCCGGTGACGACGCCGACGGGCAGCCCCGCGCCGATCAGCGCCGGCCCCTGCTCGATATGCGGCTCCAGGTAGCAGCGGATCTTCTTGGGATCGAGCCAGGCCTTGCCGGCCTTGAGCGGCTCGGGTTCGAAGCCGGCCTCTTTGATATGCGCGGTCAGGCTGCGCCCGGTGTCGACACGGACGCAGGCGTCGTATTCCGCCGCCGGCAACAGGCCGAACGCCATGCGGCTGCCGGCGTAGTGGGTCGAGAACCAGCAGGCTTCCTCCGCCCGGATCGCCATCACGGTGATGTCCTGCTCCGGAACGCGGTCCAGCCGGCGCAGCCTGTCGAGCGCGGCCAGCCCCATCACCACCCCCGCCGCGCCGTCGTAATTGCCGCCATGCGGCACGCTGTCCATGTGCGAGCCGATCATGATGCGGGGCGCGTCCCGGTCCCGGCCCGGCAGCGTCATATACTGGTTACCGGCATAATCATGCGTGATCTCGAGGCCGAGCGACCGGGCCCATTCCGCGGCGAGCGCGTGCGCGGCATGCTCGCCCTCGCCGAAAGACGGGCGGGTGACACCCGGCGGATCCTCGGTCTGGGCTCGCATCTCGGTGAACATCCGCTCGGCCCGCAGGATCTCCGGATCGAGGTTGCTCGCCGTGGCCTCGGCGGTGGCGGTCATCTTGAACTCCCTGTCGGCAACGCCTGCACATTTCGATCGCGTCTTGTCCGATCGAATTTGTTTCGGAAACAGCAAGAATCGCGCCGCCGGGCCGCCGCCTGCCCTTGTCAGCGTTGCTTTGGGCGCGGCGTGCGCCGCACTGCACAAAATCGACGCAGCGGGCGCGCGGTCGCCCAAGAAGAATGCAACGGCGCGCGCGTTTCTCAGCCACATATGCCCGAATCCCGCGCCCCGGCGGTTCCGCCGGCGATGGCACGCTTATTGCGCTTTCGGGGTCAGCATGGGGACGCGCGCCAAGGCGTGCATATGCATTGCGTTACACGAGACGAGAGGAATCGATGAGTCATCTGAGAAGCATGGCCGCCGCGCTCGCCCTGACGGCGCTGACGGCGGTGCCCGTTCTTTCGACTGCCCAGGCGGCGACGCTGAAGTGGGATTTCGCGTCGCCCTATCCGGGCAACAACTACCACAACCAGAACCACCAGATGTTCATCGACGAGATTAAGGCCCGGACCAAGGGCGCGATCGACATCACGCTGCATGCGGGCGCGTCGCTGTACAAGCTGCCGCAGATCCGCAAGGCGGTGCAGACCGGCCAGATCGCCATGGGCGAGCAGCTGATGGCGACGCTGGAGAACCAGGCGCCGATCTTCGGCATCGACAGCCTGCCCTTCCTGGCGAACGACGTGGAGAAGGCGCGGCTGCTCGCCGGGCTGTCCGTCGACGCGGTCCGCAAGCAGTTCGACAAATCGGGCCTCGTCCTGCTTTACGCCGTGGCCTGGCCCGGCCAGAGCCTGTTCACGCGCAAGCCGATCAAGTCCATCGAGGACCTCAAGGGCATGAAGATGCGCGTCCAGAGCCCGGCGAATGCGCGGCTGGCCGAGCTGATCGGCTCGATCCCGGTGCGCGTCGACCCGGTCGACGTGCCGCAGGCGATGCAGACCGGGCTGATCGAAGCGTTCATGACCTCGCCCTCCAGCGGATACGATTGGAAAGCCTGGGATTTTTCCAGCTATTACTATGAGCTCAGCGCCTGGCAGCCGAAGAACGTGGTCTACATGAACAAGTCCATGTTCAAGAAGCTGTCGGCCGATCAGCAGGCGATCATTATGGACGCCGCTGCCAAGGCCCAGGTGCGCGGCTGGTACATGATGCAGCAGGAAGTGAAGGTGAAGCGGGCGAAGCTTTGCGAAAAGCTCAAATGCGAGATCCCCGCGAATCCCAAGCTGGTAAGCGCCTTCCTGAAGATTGGCACACAGATGACCGACGAATGGGTCAAAAAGACCGGCGGCGACGCAAAGTCCGTGGTCGATGCCTTCCGCGCGGTGGAAACCGTGGCGAAGGCCGACTGACGGACAAGCGGCGTGTGGGGGCGTCCCGTCTTCGGGGCCGGGAGCCCCCGCCGGCCCAATTCGTGTGCGCGGCCCCAACCTAATCGGGGCCGCGCGCAGTCTTCCCGCCCCGGAAACGGAGATCATCCGGCGCATGCGGCGACTTCTTGACGGGATCTATCGGCTGGCCTCGGTCCTGGCGGCCGCGGCGCTGGCCGGTCTCCTGATCGTTCTTACCCTGCAGATCATCATGCGCGAGCTCGGCTCCATGCTCGTCTGGGCCGATGACATGGCGAGCTTCCTTCTGGTCGGCACCAGCTTCCTCGCACTCACCGGGACCTTCCGCAACGGCGTGCATGTTCGGGTCTCGCTGCTGCTCAACCGCGTCGGCCCGCGCGCCGGGCGTGTGCTCGAAATCGCCTGTCTCACCCTGGCCACCCTGCTCACCGCCTACCTCGCCTACGCCGCGGTCGACCAGGTCATCGACTCCTACCGCTTCGACGAGCGCACCTCCGGCCTCGTGGCCTTCAAGCTGTGGATGCCGCAGGCGGTGATGGCGCTAGGCGTCGTGATCTTCCTGATCGCCGTCGTGGACGCGCTGGTCTCTGTGCTGCGGGGCGCGCGCCCGGTCTATGCCGAGCATGTGACGGCGGAAGGCATCGCGACCGACGAAGATGCGCCGGGCGCCGACGCCGACGAAGAAGCGAGGCGCTATGCCGCGGCGGAGTGAGCCCCTTCCGGCCCTCGTCTCGGCTCTCTCTAAAACAGGGAGCCCGGCATGGACAGCATGATGCTCTCCTTCGTGCTGATCGCGCTCATGCTGGCGCTGCTGGCCGGCGGCGTCTGGGTCGGCATGACGCTGCTCGCGGTCGCGCTGTTCGCCATGCAGTTCTTCTCCGGCGCGCCGGCCTACAAGGTCATGGCGACGCAGCTCTGGGGCTCGACCAGCAGCTGGGCGCTCAGCGCGCTGCCGCTGTTCATCTGGATGGGCGAGATCCTGTTCCGCAGCCGCCTGCCGTCGAGCATGTTCAGCGGCCTTTCCCCCTGGATGGGGGCGCTGCCGGGCCGGCTGATGCATGTCAACGTCGTCGGTTGCGGCATCTTCGCGGCCGTCTCCGGCTCGTCGGCGGCGACCTGCGCCACGGTGGGCAAGATCGCGCTGCCGGAGCTGGAACGCCGCGGCTACGACGAGAAGCTGATCCTCGGCAGTCTCGCCGCCTCGGGTACGCTCGGCCTGATGATCCCGCCCTCGATCATCATGATCGTCTACGGGGTCGCCGCCGAGGTCTCGATCAGCCGGCTGTTCATCGCGGGCGTGCTGCCGGGCATCCTGCTGATCGCCATGTTCATGGGCTATATCGCGCTCTGGTCCTACCTGCATCCCGACCAGGTGCCGCCGAACGACATCAAGCTCAGCCTGACGGAGAAGCTCTGGGCGACACGGCAGCTCATTCCCGTCGTCCTGCTGATCGGCTTCGTGATCGGCTCGATCTATATGGGTTTCGCCACCGCGACGGAGGCAGCCGTGCTGGGGGTGATCGGCGCGCTCCTGCTGTCGGGCCTCGGCGGCACGCTTTCCTGGAAGAGCTTCGCCGACGGCCTGACGGCGGCGACCATGACCTCCTGCATGGTGATCTTCATCCTGGCGGCCGCGTCCTTCCTGTCGATCGCCATGGGATTCACGGGCATTCCGCGCCACCTGGCGGAATGGATCCAGGCGCAGCACTTCTCGGTCTACACGCTGATCCTGGTGCTGACGCTGTTCTTCATCTTCCTCGGCTGCTTTCTCGACGGCATCTCGATCGTCGTGCTTACCGCGGCGGTCATCCTGCCGACCATCCAGGCGGCCGGAATCGACTTGATCTGGTTCGGGATCTATTGCGTCATCGTCGTCGAGATGTCCGCGATCACGCCGCCCGTCGGCTTTAACCTGTTCGTGCTGCAGGGCATGAGCAAGAAGTCGCTCGGCCTGATCACCCGTGGCACCATGCCCTTCTTCTTCCTGCTCTGCGCCGCGGTGGTGCTGCTGGTCGCGTTCCCCGAGATCGCGACCTATCTGCCGGAGAAGATGAACGCGAAGCCGTAGAAACTGCGAAAAAAAGCCCCCTAGGAGCCAGCCCATGACCCTGATGTCCAACCCGCGCGTGCCCTACGAGCTGATGCACCAGCGCAAGCGGCTCGAGCCGATGACCGGCAAGCCGCTGATGGTCCATGTCGCGATCAACGTGGAGTACTGGCCGTTCGACCAGCCGATGCCGCGTACGGTGATGCCGGCGCCGCACGGCCAGAGCCCGGTGCCCGACGTCGGCAACTTCTCCTGGGTCGAATACGGCATGCGGGTGGGCATGTCGCGCCTGCTGCGCGTGCTGGGCGAGCGCGGCATCAAGGCGAGCGCGCTGCTGAACGCGGTCTGCGCCGACGTCTACCCGGCCTGCGTGGACGCCATGCTCAACGCCGGCTGGGAGTTCGTCGGCCATTGCTGGTTCCAGCGTTCGCTGCTGCGCGAGCCCGACGAGACCGAAGTCATCGACAAGACGCTGAACCGCCTCAAGGCGCTGACCGGCAAGCAGACGCGCGGCTGGCTCGGCGCCGGCATCGGCGAGACCTTCGACACGCCGGACATCCTGAAGGATCGCGGCATCGACTGGCTCGCCGACTTCTACGTCGACGACCTGCCCTGCTGGATGAAGACCAAGCACGGCCCGATGGTCGCCATGCCGTACACGGTCGAGCTCAACGACGTGCCGATCTGGGCGGTTGAGAAGCACTCCTCCGACGAGATGTACAAGCGCGTGATGCTGACCCTCGACTACATGGAGAAGGAAACCGCGCAGAACCCGAAGGTCATCACCATCGCGCTGCATCCGCACCTGATCGGCGTCGCTCACCGCATGGGCTATTTCGAGAAGCTGATCGACGCGCTGCTCAAGCGCAACGACACGGTTTTCGTCACCGGCTCCGAGATCGCCGACTGGTTCGTCGAGGCCGACGGCACCGGCGGCGCGGCAGTCGCCTGAGAGAAGGAAAGGCCAGAAAAGGAAAGTCCGGCATGCAGCTCATCGACCTCAGCGGCGAGATCTTCCACAAATGCCCGACCCTGCCGAACCACCCGCCGGTGGTGATCTGCGATTACCAGACGCATGACACGGTGCGCGAGGCGGAGGGCGTGAAATTCAGTTGCGCATCGAAGTTCATCTCGCTGGGCGAGCACACGGCGAGCCACGTGGACGCGCCCTTCCATTTCGATGGCCGCCCCGGCGCGCTCACCATCGACCAGGTGCCGCTGGAGAACTTCTACACCGAGGCGGTCTGCCTCGACCTGTCGCACAAGCCGCTGAAGAGCGACATCTCGATCGCCGACCTGAAGCAGGCGATCGAGATCGCCGGGGTCGAGATCAAGCCGAAGGACACGGTGCTGCTCCACATGGCGCATTACGACCGCACCTTCGGCACGCCGGCCTTCCTCACCGACTTCCCGGGCCTCGTGAAGGAATCGGCGGAATGGCTTGGCGAGAAAGGCATAACGGCCTTCGGCGTCGAGGCGGTCAGCCCCGGCCGTCCCGGCAAGCACAATTTCGAGGTGCACCTGGTCTGCCGCGACATGGGCTTCACCCACTACGAAGGGCTCGCCAACCTGCACAAGGTCGTCGGCAAGGGCCGCTTCACCTTCATCGCCTTCCCGCTCAAGATCCGCGGCGGCACCGGCAGTCCCGTCCGCGCCGTGGCGGTGCTGGAGGACGACTAGAGCGTGACTGTCACCGCAGGAAATTGTCCCGTAGCAGACTGACGACTTCGTCGACCCGGCCGTTCAGAACCGCCTTCAGGCCGAACAGCGTGGTCGAGGCGACTTGCGACGGACGAATTTCGGGCGGCATGACGAGCTCCAATGCCGTCACCTTGACGTCCAGCAACGCCGGCCCGTCATGCGCGAGCCATGCCTTCATCGCGGCTTCGAGATCCCCTGCCTGCTCGACCCGCGCCCCGTAAAGGCCACAGACCTCGGCAAGGGACGCGAAATTGGGGTTCTTGAGGTGCGTGAAGGCATCGAGCAGGCCCTCGACGCGCTGTTCCATCTCGACGAAGCCGAGCGAGCCGTTGTTGAACACCAGAAGCTTCACGGGAATGCGCTCCTGCACCAGGGTAAGCAGATCGCCAAGCAGCATGGTCATGCCGCCGTCGCCGCACATCGCGATCACCTGCCGGCCGGGAAGCGCTTTTGCGATACCAAGCGCCTGCGGATACGCGTTGGCCATCGTGCCGTGCAGCAGCGAGGTCAGGAAGCGGCGATTCCCGTTGGCCGTCAGGTGGCGCAGGAGCCAGACCATGGGCGAGCCGCCGTCGGCGGTGAAGATGGCGTCCTCGGCCGCCAGCTTGTCGAGCATCCGGGCGGGAAACTGCGGGTGGATGAGGTCCGGATCGGACTCGTCGGCGCGCCGCGCGTAGCTTTTCGCGTCCTCGCGCCAGCGCTGAAGCGCGGCGTTGAGGTGGCTGTCGTCGCCGCGCTCCTCCAGACGCGGGATCAGGGCGGCGAGCGTGCAGGCGACGTCGCCCACCAGGCCGAGATGCACGGGACTTCGTTTGCCGATATTCATTGGGTCTATGTCGATCTGAACGATCTGCGCCGCCTCCGGATAATACTGCGTGTAGGCGAAATCCGTTCCGAGACAGAGCAAGAGGTCGCAATCGGCAACGGCATGGAGGCCCGCGCTGTTGCCGAGGATTCCCGTCATGCCGACGTTGTAGGGATTGTCCGGCTCGAGAAATTCCTTCGATCGCGAGGTGTGCGCGACCGGCGCCTTCAGGCGCGCGGCGAGCGCGACGATCTCGGCGTGGGCGTCGCGGGCGCCGATTCCGGCATAGAGGGTGATACGCTTCGCCTTGCGGATCTTCTGCGCAAGCTGGTCGAGCTCCGCGTCGGAGGGCCGGACGGCCGGGTGCGGGCGATGCACGGCCCAGGGCGTGCGGTCGTCCGACGTCTCCCTGAACATGTCGCCGTTCACGACGATGACCGCCACGCCGCGCCGCGTCAGGGCGGCCTGCGCCGCCATCGCTGTGATCCGTTGCGCCTGGTCGGGATGTGCAATGCGTGCGCAGAAGACCGAGCACTCCGCATAGAGCTTCGTCTGGTCTACCTCTTGCGGGAAACGCAGCCCTTCCTCCCGCCGATCCACGGTCGATGCGATCAAGACCACCGGCGCGCCGTTCCGGTGACTCTCGAAGATGCCGTTGAGGAAATGAAGGCTGCCGGGTCCGCAGGTGCCGGCGCACACCGAGAGCTCACCCGTCATGTAGGATTCACCGCCCGCGGCGAGCGCCCCGACCTCCTCGTGCCGGACAGGCACCCAGTCGAAATCCGAGCGGCGCATCGCGTCGGTCAGGTGATTGATCGTGTCTCCAACGATGCCGTAGCAGCGTCTGGCGCCCGCGTCGAGCAAGGTATCGACGACGATCTCCGAAACGGTTCGGGACATATGGGACCTTCCTCCTAGCGGCGCGCGGCCGCCATGCCGCCCGGCCGGGTAATCGTCCTGATTTCATGAATGTCGCGGCGCGGTGTGAAGCTGTCCGGATCGGCGGCCTCCCACCAGGCGGCGTAAGGCGTCCCTTCGGGGGCTTCGCGGAGCGCGTTTTCAGGCAGAAACGTGAAGATTTCGCCCAATTCGCGCGCTTCGACAGCGTCGACGCAGCGCGTGATATGATGCGGCCGCAAATCGCGCGGATGGCGGAGACCCGCCGCCGCGACGATATCGCCCAGCGCGTCCAATGTCTTCGCATGGAACCCCGCCGCGCGCGCCGCTTGCGTTTCGACCACGAGGCCGCGCTGTCGCCACCGGTCCTGCGTCGTGACGCCGGTCGGGCAGGTGCCGGTATGGCATCGCCGGGCCTGGATGCAGCCGATCGAGAACATGAAGGCTCGCGCGGCGTTGCACCAGTCGGCGCCAATCGCCAGGTTTTTCGCGAGCCCCATTCCCGAATAAACCTTCCCGCTCGCCGCGAGCCTCACGTGACGGCGAAGGCCGGCGCCCACGAGCGCGTTCTGTACCAGCACCAGTCCTTTGGCCAGCGGCATGCCGACCCAGTCGGAGAGCTCCAGCGGCGCCGCGCCGGTACCGCCCTCTGCGCCGTCCACCACGATGAAGTCCGGATGGATGCCGGTTTTCAGCATGGCCTTCATCACCGCCATGACCTCGTGCGGCTGACCAACGCAGAGCTTTATGCCCACGGGCTTGCCGCCCGAGAGCTCGCGCATCCTGGC
This sequence comes from uncultured Rhodospirillaceae bacterium, assembly GCA_964585785.1. Classification (GTDB taxonomy): domain Bacteria; phylum Pseudomonadota; class Alphaproteobacteria; order UBA8366; family UBA8366; genus WHUA01. The sequence continues at coordinate 1,232 of CAZPFL010000156.1, read as the reverse complement.
GGCGAACGCGAGCATCTCCACCGGGGTCGAGAAGGCGGAATGGCCGCGGGGCGACAGGCAGTCTTCGTACGCCGCGACCTGACGCGCGTCGGCGATCTCCTCGGTCACCTTCTTGGCCGGCAAGAGACCGCCATGCCCGGGCTTTGCGCCCTGGCTCAACTTGATCTCAGTCATTTTGACCGCGTCGTGCTGCGCGCCGTCGCGGAACCTTTCCGGCTCGAACGCCCCTTTGCTGTCGCGGCAACCGAAATAGCCGGAGCCGATTTCCCAGACAAGGTCGCCGCCGTGCCGCAAATGGTACTTAGAGAGCCCGCCTTCGCCCGTGTCGTGATAGAAGCCGCCCAGCTTGGCGCCCGCGTTCAGCGCTTCGACCGCCTTCGCCGAAAGCGCGCCGAAGCTCATGGCCGAGATGTTGAAGACCGACGCCGTGTATGGCTTGGCGGTCTGGTCGTTGCCGACGGTCACACGGGGATCCTTTTGCGGTTCGGCTTCCGGCGCGATCGAGTGGGACAGCCAGTGATAGCCGCTCGCCTCCATGTCGCGCTCGCTGCCGAAGGGATGGGTGTCGGGCCAGCCGCGCGCGCGGGCATGGACGAGGTTGCGCGCCTCGAAGCTGTACGGCGTGCCCTCGAGGTCGGCCTCGACGATGTATTGCCGGAGATAGGGCCTGAGCTCGTAGGCCAGGCGCCGGATATGCGCCGCGCCCGGGTAGTTTCGAAGAAGCACGAAATCGCGCTGGAAAAAATCGCGGACACCGAGGATGACGAGCGGCAGTGAGACCGCGAGAATCAGAAGCCACCAGGGTGAACGGGCGGCCAACGCAATAGCGCCGGCGGTGACCGCGAGCGCGCCGAGCGGCACGATCGATCGCTTCGCGGACTGAAGGATCGATTTCATCGGGATTTTTCTCTCGAAAGAGCTGTCCGTTTCTTTGCGCAAATGCTCCGTCACGCGGTTCGTTGGTGTGAGGTAGAACGACGCCGCAGGGAAACGGTTCCATTGAGGAACGGAGAATTCTCGGACAAGTCGGGATGCAGGTCCGCCTATGCCGCCGTGGCGACGCCCGCGCTTAACGCCCCTACCGGCTGCCGTCTTCGCGACCGGCGACGAATTCGTCGGCGAGCGCGATGTTGGCCTCGTGCGCCTGGAGCATTGCCGAGAGATCGGCGTGGAGTTGGTCGTCGCGCACGCGGGGCAGCATCTCGCGGAGCTTCCGCACGACCCAGTCCTGG
>CAZPFL010000155.1:0-12469 GCA_964585785.1 uncultured Rhodospirillaceae bacterium | reverse complement strand
CGGTTGAAGGCGAGGATGCCGCCGAACGCGCTGACCGGATCGCAGGCGAGCGCGCGGCTAAACGCGCTCGCAAGATCGGCGTCGATCGCGACCCCGCACGGGTTCGCATGCTTGATGATGGCGCAGGCCGGTTCGGCGAACTCGGCGACCAGCTCGAAAGCCGCATCCGTGTCGTTGAGATTGTTGTAGCTGAGCTCCTTGCCCTGGATCTGCTCGGCGCTGGCGACACCCGGTCGCGCGGGCCCGCCGACATAAAGCGCCGCCTGCTGATGCGGGTTCTCGCCATAGCGAAGCCGCTGCTTCAGACGGCCGCCGACGGCGACGCGCTCCGGGAAGAGCTCGTCGCGCTGGTCGGCGAACCACCGCGCGATGGCGGCGTCATAGAGCGCGGTATGCGCGTAGGCTTCTTCCGCCAGCCGACGCCGCAGCGCCTGGCCGGTCGCGCCCGAGCCGGAGGCCATCTCGGCCTGAACCGCGGCGTATTGTGCCGGATCGGTGACGACCGTGACGTGGTCGTGATTTTTCGCCGCCGCGCGAATCAGCGTCGGGCCGCCGATATCGATATTCTCGACGCATTCGTCATAAGCGCCACCGCCCGCGACCGTTGCTTCGAAGGGGTAGAGGTTGACCACCACGAGGTCGATCGGCTCGATCCCATGCTCCTTCATTTGCGCGCAATGGCTGGCGAGGTCGCGCCGGCCCAGGATGCCGCCGTGAATCTTGGGATGCAGGGTCTTGACGCGCCCGTCGAGAATCTCGGGCGACCCGGTGTAATCGGCGACCTCGATGACCGGAATGCCCGCCGCCGCCATGGCTTTCGCCGTGCCGCCGGTCGACAGAATCTCAACGCCCGAAGACGTCAGATAGCGCGCGAAGTCGACCAGCCCCGTCTTGTCCGAGACGGAGATCAGGGCGCGGGAAATAGGAAGTTCGGCCATCGGTGTCGCTTGCTCCTAAACATTGCGAGAGTTGGTGTCGTTGAGTCGGGGATTCCGGCGCCTGCCGGTCAGCCGGATAGCGCGCTGCGCGTCTCCTGTCCGTCGAATTCGGGAACGAGGTGCCGGATCGTGGCGAGCGCGGCTTCGCGCTTGCCCGCCCTGCAGGTGGCTTCGAGCTCATCCAGCGCGCGCTGCAAGAACGGCAGGTCCACCGTGCGCGGGTTGGCGAGCCGCAGGTTGGGATTCGCGGTCGGCACCAGGTCTTCGCCCGCGTGCAGCAGCTCTTCCTTTAGCTTCTCGCCGGGACGCAAGCCGGTGAAGGTGATCATGATTTCTTCGTCCGGCCGCTTGCCGGCAAGGCGGATCATCTGCCGCGCAAGATCCAGGATTCGCACCGGCTCGCCCATGTCGAGCTCGAAAATCCGGCCGCATGCGGCCGTATCCGCCTCGCCGATCGCCGACGCCTGCAGTACGAGCTCAACCGCCTCGCGCACCGACATGAAATAGCGGGTCACCTCCGGATCGGTGACCGTAACCGGCCCGCCTGCGGCGATCTGCTTCTGGAACAAGGGAACGACAGAGCCCGTCGAGCCCAGGACATTGCCGAACCGCACGGTGACAAAGCGCGTCTGGCCGCGCTCGCCCGCGGCGAGATCGAGCGCCTGGGCGTAACTTTCGGCCAGGCGCTTCGTCGCGCCCATGACGCTCGTCGGGTTGACGGCCTTGTCGGTGGAAATCTGCACCATCATGCGGACACCCGCTTCGCGGCAGGCATCGGCGACGTTGCGGCTGCCGATGGTGTTGGTCAGCATGCCTTCAAGCGGGTTCTGCTCGACCATCGGCACGTGCTTGAGCGCCGCCGCATGGAACACCAGCTCCGGCGCATAGCTCGCGAACACGGCATCGAGCCGGGCCCGGTCGCGAACGTCGCCCAGCACCATCGGCCGATCCAGATGGGGATAGGCGGCGGCGATTTCGAGATCGATCTGGTAGAGGTTGTATTCGGACGAATCGAAGAGCACGAGGCGCGACGGCCCGCAGGCCGCGATCTGGCGCGTGAGCTCGCCGCCGATTGTGCCGCCGGCGCCGGTCACCAGCACCGACCGGCCGGCGATCAGGCGGCGCATCGCCTCGCGATCGAGCACGGCCTGCGGCCGGCCGAGCAGGTCCTCGACCGCGATCGGCCGGGTCTCGAGCTGATCCTCGACGCCGGCGCGCAGCTCCGACAGGCGGGGCAGCCGCGCGAGGCTGAGTCCCAGCGCATCGGCCCGCTGCAGCAGAGCGCGCACGGTGGCGCCGTCCAGCCGCGAATGCGTTAGCACGATGCGCTGTGGCCGGGGATCGCAGCGGCGCTCGACAATGCTGTCGAGATCGTCCAGCCCGCCCAGGACAGGCACACCGTGGATCGTGCGCCCGACGCGCGTGCCTTTTTCGTCGATGACGCCGACGACCTTGTAGCTGGCGTTGCGATCGCGCCCTTCCTGGCGAATGAAGGTCTCCGCCGCGTCGTTGGCGCCGATGAGCAGGACCGGCACGCGGCGATGCTCGTCGCGCTCGAGCAGGCTTTCCGTGCGGCGGTCCTTGAACAGGCGATAGGCGAAGCGGGGGCCGCCGAGCAGCGCCATCAGGACGAACCAGTTGATGAACGGCACGGAGCGCGGGAACAGCTCGAGCCGGGTGATCACGAAAAGTACCGGCAGGAAGATCAGGATCGAGAGCGTAACCGTCTTGGTGATGGCGACGAGGTCGTCGAGCGACGCGTAGCGCCATATGCCGCGATGCATCCGGCTCAGTTTGAAGACGATGGCCGAAATCGCCGCGAACAGGACCATGCCTGGCAGCAGGTAGTCGTGCGCTTCGCTCATCGTGTTTTCGCCGAGCCGCAGATAGACGGACAGCGGAAAGGATACAGCCGCCATGACAACGTCATGGATGAAGGCGACCTGCGCCCGGTTCAGTCTGAATCTGAGGGCCATGGTAACGGGTTCTTAAATCGGCGGCAGGGCGCTGGCAAGGGTGGTTTCGACGGAGCCTGTCATCCCCTCGGCCCCGCGCCGCGGTACCATTCTGCGGTCGCCGCGAGCGCTTGCGCCATCGTGAAGGGCGGCCGCCAGTCCGGAAGGTGGCCGTCGACCGTCAGCGAGCCGCACAGCCGGTCCATCGCGGCGGATCGTCCGGCCGCCTTGGCGAAGGCGCGCAGCAACCAGACCGGCACAGGGAACAGCCGCGCCGGGCGGCCCATCGCCGACGCGACGCGTCGGACCAGCGCCGCGGTAGACACGTCGTCCCGGTCGCTCGGCAGGTAGGTGCCGGGCGACGCGGCGAGCGACGCCCGGACCGCATCGACGAGATTGCCGAGATAAATCAGGCTCCGGCGGTTCTCGATCGCGCCGAAGGGCAGGGGCCAGCCGCGATCGACCGCCCGCATCAGGCTGAGGAAATTTCCTTTCACGCCCGGGCCATACACCAGCGGCGGGCGCAGGACAACCGCTTCCATGCGATCGGCATGGCCGGCGAGCGCCCGCTCCGCGGCCCATTTGGAGCGCCCGTAGGGATCGACCGGCATTGGGGGATCGGCCGCGGTCAAGGGATGGTCGGAAAGGTCGCCATACACCTTGATCGAGCTCATGAAGACGAAGCGGTGGACGCCCGCTTCGGCGGCCTGTGCGGCAAGACGCGCGGTCGCCAGATGGTTGACGCGGTCGAATTCGGCTTCCGGATCGGCGGCATCGTCGCGCATGACATGGACGCGTGCCGCCAGATGAATGACCGCCTCGGCGCCGTCGAGCAGCGCGCGCCAGTCCGTGGCCGGTCCGATGTCGCCGACCGCACGCCGGCCGGCGGGGATGACCGTCCAGGAAGCTTGCTCGAGTGCCGGGCAAAGCGCCCGGCCGACGAAGCCGCCGGGGCCGGTCACCAGCACCCGCCGGTCGCCCGCCGTCACGGGCGCATCCAGGCGAGCAGCGCGCCGGCCACGACCACGGCCCCGGCGACGGACGGTAATGGAAAGGCCAGCGACATCAGCGCCAGGCCGATCAATACGAAGTTGGCGCCGAGAATGGCGAGGCTGACCTGGGCGTGGCTGCGGCCGGACTGTACCGCGCGCTGGTAGAAATGCTCGGCATGGGCTTGCCACACACGCTCGCCGCGCAGCGCGCGCCGTGAAATCGTGATTGTCGCGTCGGCAAGATAATACGCCGGCAGAATGAGCGCGGGCGCCCAGAGCCCACGCGCCGCCAAGGCCAGCAGCAGGAAGCCGAGCAGAAAGCCGATGGGCACGCTGCCGACATCGCCGAGAAAGATCCGCGCCGGATGCCAGTTCCAGACCAGAAAGCCGGCGGCGGCGGCGGCCAGCGTCGCGCCGAACAAGGCCGGCGGCGCCTTGTCCGCGGCGACGATTGCCAGAATCGCGAGACCGCCGCCGATGCAGATGGTCTCGACGCCCGAAATACCGTCGATACCGTCCATGAAGTTGAAGAGGTTGAGGAACCAGAGCCAGAGGATCGCGGCGGCCAGGGAGTCGAGCCAGCCCGGAAGCAGGCCCTGAAACACCGGGCCCTGGGCGCGCAGCCAGTTGACCGCGACCGCGACGATGACCGCCTGCACCGCGAGGCGCAGCGCGGCGGGCAAGGAGCGCAGGTCGTCGATCCAGGACAGCACCGCCAGTGCCCAGGCGCCGGCGAGGATCACGATCAGACCAGCCGGCAGGTCGGCGCCCGCCGCGACGATCCAGGCGATGAGGACGATCGGCACCACGGCGAGGCCGCCGCCCCGGGGCGTCGGCGTGTCGTGACTGCTGCGTGCGTTGGGATGGTCGAGGATGGCGCGCCGGCGCAGAAAGGAGGTCAGCAGGCCCGTGGCGAGCAGGCTTGCAACCGCAACGGTGACGCTTAGGGAGACGAGCCAGATCATGGTCGCGGTTTATAGCCCGCGCCGCCCTCCGGCCGCCAGAGCGCCTAGTCTTCGCCGGTGAGACGGCGCAGGCGCCACTTGATGGCGGTTACCTGATCCGACGTCGTCGCGCGCACCACCAGCTGCCGCGTCGGCAGGATGCCCTGGACGTCGTCCCAATAGACGCTGTCTTCCAGCGCCATCGGCCGGTCGGTCCGCATGCGCCAGCGCTTGCCGTCCGGCAGCGTGAAGGCGACGCGCGTCGCTTCCTCGTCGAGCTCGGCCACGACGTCCGGATGAAGATGGAAGCGGATCGCGAAAGGATGGTCGGCGCCGCCGACCAGGATGTCCTCGCCTCGCAGGTCGGCATCCGCCTGGTTGACGTAAAAGCGGCGGCGATGGGTCAGCCCGAATTTGGGCTCGTAGCCGGTATGGCTGCTGCTGATCCAGATGCTGTCGTCGCGTTCGCCGCGGTCGCAATTGATCTCCTCGGGACGCCGGCCAATCCCGTCCTCGAGCAGCTCGCAGCAGTTCGTGTCGTCGACGACCAGGGCGGAATGGGCCGCCGTGGTCCGCAGCGCCTGCCGCCAGTCGGGCGGGGTCTCGCTGCCGGCGCCGCAGTTGACGATCAGAAGGTGGCGGCCAATGCAGAGCTCGAAGCTCATCGTACCGGCATGGCCGTCGCGGTCATGCGGCGCTTCCGGCGGCGGTCCGCCGTCGAGAATGAGGACGAGATCACCCGCCTCGATGCGCTCGAAGCCCGCGTAGTGCGCCCGTCGGGGCGCGCGGCCGTGCGCGTCGGAGCGTTCGAGCGCCCGGTCGATATGCGCTGGGGCGGGCCTGCCGCCGCCGTGAAAGCACGCGAGCGAGCCGTCGGCGAAGCGGAAGAACCGGGTCATCGGGGCCATCCGGTCGATGGCGTTGCGGAGCGCGATCGGCACTTCCTGGCTGGCCGCGGTCAGCACGTCGCGCATGTCGACGAGCATCTCGAGGACGGCGAATTGTCGGCCCGGGCTGCGCGACACATGGCTGCCGTCGGGCAGGATCTGGCTCTCGAGCTCGACCTCCAGCATGGCGCAGGCCCTGGCCACCCGTTCCGGCTCCGAGACGACGCAGCATTCGCCGTAGATTAGTCCCTTGAGCACGGCCATGCGGTCCGGCGGTGCCGTCTCGGTCAGGGTGACGCGGCGCAGGTGGCGGACCTGGCGGGCGAGGCAGTCGAGGAAGCGGATGTGAAAGGTGGGGTCCGAAGTGTCGAACAGCGCGGCGAAATGGGTCAGGCTATTGACGATGCGCGCGGCGAGCACGTCGGAGCGCCAGCTCACCGGCGTGAAGGTGCCGAATTTCTCGTCCCAGCGCTCGAACAGCATCTCGGCCGCTCGCCGCGCCTCATCCGCGTCCGTGGCCGCAAGGTCGCCGAACCAGCCGAAGCTGTGCAGCTCCGCAAGCTGGTCCTCGTCGAGCGACTCGTCCGACCACGGCGACTCGCCGAGATAGAGCGACGTGCCGCCGAGCGTGAAACGCCCCTGCACGATCGCCAGGCCGCGCTCCGCGTCGCCCGCGGGCACGCCGCGCTCCTCGCAGCCGGGCGGAAGGGCGAACAGCTTGGTGGGCCCGCGTCCCATCAGAGCGAGCTTATAAAGGCGCGATCGAAACACGCTGTTGGAAATACCGTTGGTCAATCCGGACACTCGATCTGGTCTGAAAAAATTAAATTTTACGTGCCGGACTTCCCCTCGCAACGTCAGCCGGCGGTGCGGAGCCTCCTGATGTTCTCGGCGTAGGCCTTGGGCCCGCCGGCGAAGCTCGCGGTGCCCGCCACCAGCACATCGGCGCCCGCCGCGATCGCCTGCGCAGCGGTTTCCGCGTTGATCCCGCCATCCACTTCCAGATCGATCGGCCGGCCGATCTTGTCGATCCGTCCGCGCAGCGCGCGAATTTTCTCGAGCTGGTCGGGAATGAACTTCTGCCCGCCGAAGCCGGGGTTGACCGTCATCACCAGGATCAGGTCGAGATCGGGCAGCAGATAGTCGACCGCGTCGACCGGCGTTGCCGGGTTCAGCGACACGCCCGCCTTCTTGCCGCAGGCCTTGATCGCCTGGATGGTGCGGTGCGTGTGCGGTCCGGCCTCGGGATGGACGGTGATGATGTCGGCGCCGGCCGTGGCGAAAGCCTCGATATACGGATCAACGGGCGCGATCATGAGATGCACGTCGAACGGCTTCGCGCTATGGCCGCGCAGCGCCTTCACCACATCCGGGCCGATCGTAATGTTGGGCACGAAATGACCGTCCATCACGTCGATATGAATGTAGTCCGCGCCGGCCGCATCGATCGCGCGCACCTCCTCTCCCAACGCGGCGAAATCCGCCGAGAGGATCGAAGGTGCGATGCGCACGCTTTGCTGCATGGGCAATTCCTTAATCCGAACCGCAACCCGGTGCAAGGCGTTGCGAAGCGTTAGATGCGTTTGAGGCGTGCAATGAAAAAACCATCGATGCCGCCAAGCTCTTGCCAATGACTGGGCAAGGTTCGAACCGTGCCGTCAGGGGCTATTGCATCCGATAATCCAGGCAATTCCGTGGCGGAGATCGGTTCGAGTCGCACCGGCGCGCCGCTCCGCAGCAGCGCTGCGATACGGTCCGGCCCCTCCTCGGGCTGCAGCGAGCAGGTGGCGTAGACAAGCCGGCCGCCGGGCGCGGTCATCTTCACCGCGGCGCGCAGCAGCCTGTCCTGTACGCCGGCCAGCTTCGCCACATCCGCCGCCGTCTTGATGCGGGCGATGTCGGGATGGCGGCGGATCGTTCCGGTCGCGGTGCAGGGCGCGTCGAGCAACACGGCATCGGCGAGGGCGTCCGGCTGCCACGTCGCCGCGTCCGCAACGACCGTGCGCGCCTGAAGCTTAAGCCGCGCCAGGTTTTCCCGCAGGCGGGCCATGCGTGGGGCAGAGAGATCGACGGCGGTGACGTCGGCACCGGCCGCGGCGAGCTGCGCGGTCTTGCCGCCGGGCGCGGCACAGAGATCGATGACGCGGCGCCCGGTGACGGGACCGAGCAGCCGCGCGGGGAGCGCCGCCGCGGCGTCCTGGATCCACCATGCGCCGTCGTCGAAGCCGGGGAGCGCACTTGGGTCGCCGCCGCCGATGCGGCGCAGCGAGCCGGTCGGCAGCGTGGCGGCCTGCAGCTTGGCGCACCACTCATCGGCGTTTCCTTTGATAGAGATGTCGAGCGGCGGCTCCGTCAGGTGCGCTGCGGCGATGGCTGCGGCGGTCGTCTCGCCATAGGCGGCGCTCCAGCGCTGCCACAGCCAGTCCGGGGTGTCGAGGCGCGCGGCGTCCGGCCGTCCGGCCCCCCGCGCGATCTTGCGCAGCACGGCGTTCGCCAAGCCCTTGAAGCCGGCGAAGCGGCCCTGTAACAGGCGCACCGTCGTGTCCACGGCCGCGTGGGGCGGGGTATCGAGAAAGAGGCGCTGCGCCGCGCCGAGACGGAGCGCGTTCATCACGGGCGCGGCGCCCCGCGGCAGCGGGTGGGTCATCAGCGATTTCAACGCGGCGTCGATCTCGCCCAGCCGCCGCAGCACGGTCGTCGCCAGCAGGCGGGCGAAGGCGCGGTCGCGCGGGCTTAGCCGGGCGAAGCCGGGATGGGCGGCAAGCGTGGCGTCGAGCGCGCGGCGCTGGAGCAGCACCGCGTCCAGAAGGTCGAGCGCGACCTGCCGGCTATCGAAGGCAGCCGTTTCGGTCACGCGCGTGATCGTCCCGCGTCCAGCGGCTCAGCCCCAGGGACCCACCGCGCCCGCCAGCTCGCGCAGGCGGCGGATCCGGTTCGCGGTGCTGGGATGGGTGGAGAACAGGCCGTCGATGCTGTTCGCGTGCAGTGGGTTGATGATGAAGAGATGCGCCGTCGCGGGGTTATGCTCGGCCTCCGGGTTGTCGATCGCCTGCGCCCCGTGCTCGAGCTTTTCCAACGCCGAGGCGAGCCACAGGGGACGGCCGCTGATCTCCGCCCCGGCGCGGTCGGCGGCATATTCACGGGTCCGGCTGATCGCCATCTGCACCAGCATCGCGGCGATCGGCGCCAGGATCGCGACCAGCAAAACGCCGATCCCGCCGAGCGGGTTGTTGCGGTTGTTGTTGCCGCCGAACAATCCGGCGAACATGGCGAAATTGGCCAGCATGGAGATCGCGCCCGCGATGGTCGCGGTGATCGTCATGGTCAATGTGTCACGGTTCCTCACATGCCCCAGCTCATGCGACATCACGCCGGCGATTTCTTCGTGGCTGAGGTTGCGCAGCAGGCCGGTGGTCGCGCACACCGCAGCATTCTCGGGGTTGCGGCCGGTCGCGAAGGCGTTCGGCTGGTCGTTCTCGACGATGTAGACGCGCGGCATGGGCAGGCCGGCCTTGTCCGCCAGCTGCTCGACGATGGCATAAAGCGCCGGCGCCTCGTTCCGCCCCACCTGGCGCGCGCCATACATGCTCAGGACGACCTTGTCCGAGCCCCAGTAGGCGAAGAAGTTCATGCCGGCCGCCAGGACTAGGGCGAACAGCATGCCGCTCTGGCCGCCGATCAGGTACCCGCAGCCCATGAAGAGCGCGGTCAGGCCGGCCAATAAGGTCGCCGTCCGTACGTAATTCATCGCTCAGCGCCTCCCTGCGCCCCGCGCCGGAACCATCGTCCGCGCGGCCCCTTTAATTAGGGATTGCCCGGGGCTTGCTTCAAGGCTTGGCAAGGCGGGGCCGAAGGGCCATATTTTGTTGATTATGGCCAATCTTTTCGATCGCCTGAAGAAAGACCGCAAGCCGCCGGCCCCCGCTGACGCCCGGCCCGCACCGGACGATATGCGAGGTGACGACATCCGGGGCAAGGACCCGCGGCGCGTGGCCGAGGAAAAGGCGGACCGAGCCGGCGAGAAATGGCGGCGCGAGGCCGAAGCGCGCGGCGAGATCCCGAAGGAGATCGGAGGGCCCAAGGGCCTCGAGCCGACGCGCTACGGCGACTGGGAAAAAGCCGGCCGCTGCTTCGATTTCTAAGGCTTTGCCCTGCGTTGCTGCCGGCGCTCAGTTTCGTCGCAGATAGACGAACCAATACGCCGCGGCCACCAGAAGGCCGCCGCCGATCACATTGCCGATCGTCACCGCCAGCAGATTGCCCAGCATGGCGCCGAAGCCAAGGTCCGGAAAATCGGCGGGCGTCGCGCCGAACAGGGACCAGGCGTCCGTCCCTGCAAACCATTTGATCAGCAAACCGGCCGGTATGAGGTACATGTTCGCCACCGAATGCTCGAAACCGGCGGCGACGAAGGCGGTGACCGGCGGGACGACGGCGGCGATCTTGCCGATCACGGTGCGGGCGCTGTAGCTCAGCCAGACCGCAAGGCAGATCAGCAGGTTGCACAGAACGCCAAGCAGCAGTGCCCGAAAGAACGGAAGCGCGCATTTGCCGTCAGCGACCGCGAGCGCCATACGCCCGACCGCGCCGTTGCCGAACAGAAAATGGCCGGACAGGAAGACAAGAAAAGCGGTGCCGGCCGCGCCGATGAAATTGCCGGCATAGACGATCGACCACACCCGCACCAGCATGCGAAGCCGGATCGCGCCGCTGACCCAGGCCATCACCATGAGATTGTTGGCGGCGAACAGCTCGCCGCCGCCGACGACCACGAGGATCAGGCCGAGCGAAAAGGCGAGGCCGCCCAGCATCCGCATCACGCCGAAAGGCAGAAGCCCGGACGTGCCCGACAGGGTCACGGTCATGAAGACGGCACCAAAGGCGACGAAGGCGCCGGCGAGCACCGCCAGCGCCAGCAGTGAGACGGTGTCCGTCTCGGCCTTGGAGACCCCGGCCGACTCGGCCCTCCGGGCCATCTCGCGCGGCAGCAGCGGATCAAAAGGGAAGCGGTCGTCTCGCATCGGCGGTCCTTCGGGCAAGAAGATACTCCGGAACGAGGGTTGCGGGCACTGGAAAGCTCGTTCCGGATGTCTGAGGCCTTAAGCCGCCGGCCCTTTGTATTCGGGGCTCCCCTGCTCCAGATAGTCCCCGATATGTGCGTTCTTGAAGCCGGGCCGGGCGGTCAGCCGCGCCCACCAATCAGCGGTCCGCGGGTTCTTGCGCGCATCGACCTGATCCGGCTCCAACTCCTCGATCCGCTTCACATAGGGTGTGACGCTGATATCGGCGAGGGTGAACTGCTCGCCAAGCAGCCAAGGCCCTTGGGCAAGCGCGTCCTCCGTCTTTCGGATCAGGCCGCGCAGCACCTCCATGGCAGCCTCCAGCTCTTCGGCCGTGAAGGGATCGCGCGCCATGCGGTACCAGAAATTCCGCCGCTCTGGACTGGGAATGTTCGCGAGCTTGGCTTCCAGCTCCGCATCGGTCCAGTTCCGCGCGATGGGATGGATCGTCCGTTGCCAGTTGTGCTTCAGGACAGCGGGCAGGTACTTCTCATCGACGTCCCGGCACCAGAGCCGCATGGCATGGCGTTCGAGTGGCGTGGCCGGACGCAGAGGATTCCCGGGAAAGGCTTCGTCCAGATACTCGTTGATAAATGTGCTTTCAATGAGCTGCGCGCCATTGTGGATCAACGCTGGAACAACGGCGTTCGGATTGATCTTGCGGTATTCAGGGGAGTGATGCTCGTTCTTCCGGATGTTGATCGGATGGCTGACATAGGCGAGCTGTTTCTCGGCGAGCGCAAAGCGCACCTTGCGGGAAGCGCTGGACGACCAGCCGTGATAGAGAATGAGCGACTCGTCGACGGCGTCCGATGTCATGTCCTTGCCTCTTTCAGCGCGCGGCGGTGCAGGTGTCAAAGAAGCGGGGCCGTTGCGGCCCCGCTCCGGATGGTCACGAATGGGTCGGCGTCTGGTCGCTACCGGTTCATGCGGTTGTCGATCAGGTCGTTGACCACCGCCGGTTCGGCCAGTGTCGAGGTGTCGCCGAGGTTGCTGTAGTCGTTCTCGGCGATCTTGCGCAGGATGCGGCGCATGATCTTGCCCGAACGGGTCTTCGGCAGGCTCGGCGCCCATTGGATGAGGTCCGGCGAGGCGATCGGGCCGATCTCCTTGCGCACCCACTGCACCAGCTCCTTGCGCAGGTCCTCGGTCGGCTGCTCGCCGGCGTTGAGTGTGACATAGGCGTAGATGCCCTGGCCCTTGATGTCGTGCGGATAGCCGACGACCGCCGCCTCCGCCACCTTGGCATGCGCCACGAGCGCGGATTCGACTTCCGCCGTGCCCATGCGGTGGCCGGCGACGTTGATCACGTCATCGACCCGCCCGGTGATCCAGTAATAGCCGTCTTCGTCGCGGCGGCAGCCGTCGCCGGTGAAGTAGCGGCCGATGTAGGTCGAGAAGTAGGTCTGCACGAAACGATCGTGGTCGCCGTAGACCGTGCGCATCTGGCCCGGCCAGCTGTCCGCAATGCACAGATTGCCGGAACCGGCGCCTTGCAGCGCATTGCCCTCGGCGTCAACGATCTCCGGCTGTACGCCGAAGAACGGCCGCGTCGCCGAGCCGGGCTTCAGTTTGGTCGCGCCCGGCAGCGGCGTGATGAGGATGCCGCCGGTCTCGGTCTGCCACCAGGTGTCGACAATCGGGCAGCGGTCCTCGCCGACCACGTGGTAGTACCACTCCCAGGCTTCCGGGT
>CAZPFL010000154.1:8413-12492 GCA_964585785.1 uncultured Rhodospirillaceae bacterium | reverse complement strand
CACACGCCGGTGACGCAGATCTACGACAGCGGCGCGTTCGAGGCGATCCTCGACGCCGCGCGCGCCATGGCGGACTGGGACGGCTTCCCCGCGCGGCGCGACGACGCCCGCAAGCGCGGCCGCTACCGCGGTATCGGCCTCGCCTGCTTCATCGAGCATGCCGGGGCGCGGCTCGGGGAAAGCGCGCGCATCCGCTTCGGCGCCGACGGCATCGTCACCGTCTATAGCGCGGCGCAGAGCCAGGGCCAGGGCCACTTCACCAGCTTCGCGCAGGTGGTGGCGGAACGGCTCGGCATCCCGTTCGAGCAGGTCCGCATCGTCGAAGGCGACAGCGACGTCGTGCCGAACGGCGGGCAGACGACGGGCTCGCGCTCGATGGCGGTCTGCGGCGGCGCGATGATGGCCGCCTGCGACAAGGCGATCGAGACCGGCAAGGCGATCGCGGCGCATCTGCTCGAGGCCTCCGTGCGGGACGTCACCTATGGCGGCGGCAGCTTTCGTATCGCCGGCACGGACAAGTCGCTTTCCCTGCAGTCGGTCGCGGCGGGCGCCGGCACCGGCGACTGGCCGGCGGAGGTGCCGCGGAGCCTCGACACCGACCTCGATTACGAGGCGGACGCGCCGACCTATCCGAACGGCTGCCATATCTGCGAGGTCGAGATCGATCCCGAGACCGGCCGCGTCACGCTCGAGCGCTATGCCGGCGTGGACGACGTCGGCCGGGTGATCAACCCGCTCATCGTCGACGGCCAGATGCATGGCGGCGTCGTCCAGGGCGTGGGCCAGGCGCTCGGCGAGCACTGCGTCTACGAGGCGGCCTCGGGCCAGCTTCTCTCGGGGTCCTTCATGGATTACACGATGCCGCGCGCGGACGACATGCCGTCCTTCGACTTCGAATACCACCCGGTGCCGTGCCGGACCAACCCGCTCGGCGTCAAGGGCGCGGGCGAATCCGGGACGATCGGCGCGCTGCCGACGGTCGCCAACGCGATCATGGACGCGCTGCGGCAGGCCGGCGCCGAGGCCTTCGACATGCCGGCCACGCCCACACGCATCTGGAGCCTGTTGCAGAAAAGGTAACGCCGCGTCGAAGCGCGGCGTTCCTTTACGATCCGGCCCCACGACCCGGGCAAAGCGGTCAGCGTTTGACCGCCAGACAGGCCTGTTTCTTCGCCTTCAGCTCGTTGCAGACCGAGCGCGCCTCTTCGAGCGATTTGAACCCGCCCGACTGCACGCGATAGAAGGTGCCGCGCCCGGCGATCTCCTTCTTCTCGATCACCAGCTCACGCGCGCCGAGAATGCTGGGATGGACCTTCTGCAGCCGCGTCCACTCGCGCGCGGCGACCTTCTCGGACCCGACCGAGGCGAGCTGGATATAGTAATGCCCGTTCGTCGCCGCGTGATGAACCGGCTTCGCCGGCTTGGGCTTCGGCAGAGCTGCGGTCTGACTGGGCTTCGGCGCCGTCACGGCCGGCACGCTTCCCGCCTCCGGCTGGGCCGGCGGCGTGGTATCCGCCGGTTCCGGCTTGACCAGCGCCGGCGCCAGCACGCGCATGTTGGGCACCTCGCGCACGGGCTTGCCGCCCGCGGCTGCGGCCTCCTCCGATGTCACCGGGGGCGGCGGCGTCACTTTGGCCGAGGGCGCCTGCTCCGCAGCGGCGGTCGGCGCAGCGCTCGTCTCGGTCCCGCTGCCGGCCGCGGCAGGCATTTCGGGCTTGCTCGGCGCCCCAGCCTGCCGCGATTCGGCTTGCTGGGTCTCGGCCGGCATGGCGGGCTTCTCCGCGGTACTGGCCGGGGATTCGCTTGGGTTCGGCATCGCGGGCGCCGGCGCAGCGACGGCAGACGCGCTCGTCTCCGAGCCGGATGGCGCCGGCATGGCGCTCTCCGCCTGCGGCTTCGGCGGGCCGCCCGTCGTGACAGCGGTCTCCGGCGCGGCGGGCTTGGCCTCGCTGGGCGCCGTTGCCGGCGGCGCCGGTGGAATCGCAGGTGTCTCGCTCGCCGCGGGCTTTTCGATCGCGGCCGGCGGCGCCACCGTCTTCGCGGTGACGTCCGGCGCGCCGCTTTGCGACGCCGAAGCGACCGCCTCTTCCGGCGCCTTCTTCGCGCCTTCGCGCAGCCAGCCGCCGGCATAGAGAACAATCGCGATGATGCCGGTCAGCGCTGCCATGACATAGACGAAGCGCAGCAGGCGCGCGTCGCGCACCGCCTCGCGGTCGGCCGTGCCGTCATCCGATCCGGTGCCGTCGGTGCCGCCCGTCTTCGCGTCGTCCGCGCTCGCCGCCGCACCGGCCGAGGGCTCGGATACAGGCCCAGGCGTGGGCGCCGGGGGCTCCGACGAGGCAATCGCCGCATCGATAATGGCTTCGTCCACCGACGCCTCTTCGGCGGTGGCGCCTTCGAGGATGACCTCCTCGGGGCTGAACTTTTCGGGCTGTTCGGCGTCCGAGCCGTTCACTTCCGGCGCGGCCGCTTCCGGGCGGTCGGCGCGCGTCTCGGGCAGTTCGAACCGCGGTATGGCCGGCGCCGCCGGCTGCTCGGGCGGAACCACCCGTTCGGGTTGCCGCTCGGGCGGACTAGCCGCCGCCGGGGCCGTGGTCTTTTCGGAACCGACGCTCTTCGCGTCATGCTCGATCGACGGCAGGCGGGTCATGCCGGAAAGCGTATGCCCCAAATCGCCGCCGTTGCCGTTGCCCTTGCTGACCATCGAATCCGCGGGGCGCTCCCGCCCGCTCTCCGGAATCGAATAAGGCGCAGCCGCTGGTTCCGCCTCCCCCTTGCGCGCCAAGAGAGAGCTCGTAAGCGAAGCCGGTTTACTTTTCTTCGTCGTCAATTGGTATCCTGCCCGTGTACCCGGTCCATCTCCGTTTCACCACTCGCCGACATCGGGTTACCCCCCGTGCCGATAGTGGTAGAGCGCATATTACGCTCCAAGCGGTTCTTGAGATAGTCCCAGAGTTTGGCAATTTCCTTCGCCGACCGGGAGATAGCATCGAGCTCCATAACGGTGCGCCCGTCGATCATGCTCGCGGCGAAGTCGACGCGCTGGTGGATGATCGACGGCGCAAGGGTACCATGCTGTGAGAGCGCGATCGCCGCCTCGGAGGTGATGCGGGCGCGCGGCGTCGCGGCATTGATGACGAAAACCATGGGTTTGCTGATCGCTTCGACGAGCTCGACGGTGCGGCCGACCGAGCGCAGATCGTGCGGGCTCGGCCGGGTCGGAATCAGCACGAGGTCCGATACACGGATCACGTCGGAAATCGTGGCGGTGATCGCGGGCGGCGTGTCAATGAACAGCAGGTCTATACCAAGTCCTTTCAATTGCTCGATATCCTGCTCGAGCCGCTGCGTCGACGTATGCACGAATACGGGGGTCGGCGATTCGCGCTCGTTCCACCAATCCGCGAGGCTGCCCTGCGGATCCGCGTCGATCAATGCGACGGAGCCCACGCCCGACCGTTCAGCCTGAACCGCCAGATGACCCGCCAGGGTGGTTTTGCCCGACCCGCCCTTCTGCGACGCGATAGCAATGACCCGCATTGACCCTTCCTTGCCCTTCTGGCGCTCCCGATGACCGGGTTGGTTTATACGTAGTCTGTACGTAGTCTTGGCGCCCAAAGCATCGCATAAATTAACGATTGTAAAGAGCGCGAAAGGAAGTAGCGGATTCCGGGTCGGGAATCCCTCGCCCCTTCTCCTCGGTCGATGAAAACAGCCCGCGTCACGCAGGTCAACCGCTAGGGTTAATATCTTCCCGAGACCACCGGATTTCGTGGTGAAAGCCTTACGCCGCGCCGCGCCGCCCATCCGCCGGGCGCCGCCGGAGCCATTTGTCGCGCCAAGTAATCGATTCCTAATTTGACGACTCGGTTTGCGGCGTCCGTCGGCCGTTTTCCACCACAACTTCAATTTGAATTTAATCCGAGTCTCGCGCCCGCCCGCGCCCGCCGGACGCGGCCTGAAACCGGGCGCGGTCACGGGCCGCCGCGGCGCCTGCAAAGGAAGGCGACCTACTGCAAAGGAAGCCCGCCGGGCGTCCGTCCGCCTACTTTCGCAGGCATGGCGCAGGCCTGGCGCAG
>CAZPFL010000154.1:0-8313 GCA_964585785.1 uncultured Rhodospirillaceae bacterium | reverse complement strand
TGGCGCAGACACGGCCCCGCCGGCGGCGGAAATCCGCGGCAATCGGCGGCTGCCGCGTGCCGCCCGCCGTCCCCCCGCGCATCGTCCTAAAGAACTAGATGGAAAAGACTTTGGGACGAGGACGAATACACCATTTTTACTAAATACTTATCGTATTTTACTGACTTTCGAACCATTCCCATACTTGCCCTTACAGCCACCGGGAAACACCGGACCAAACGCGTTGCGGGGAACCGCATGGCATCGCCGCCGCCGCGGCACGGAGTGGAGCAAGGTATGGACAAGGCCCGGACACGCTCAACCCTGATACGAGTCATCGCCGCCTTCATCGGCACGATGATCGTCGTGCTGGGAATCCTGGATATCGTTTCCACCAACATGGTGTTGCGCGCCGGGGGCGTCGAGCTCAATCCGATCGTCGCGTTCTCGATGAAGCATCTCGACCAGTGGTGGCAATTGCCGAAACTGCTGATCCACCTGCTGGCGGGCTTCCTGGTCTACTACATGCTCTACAGCCGCTTCACCGCCAGCATCGCGCTTCTGGTGCTGGGCCTCTACGCCATCATCGTCCACCACAATTTTTCCCTGATCATGGCGAGCTGAGCGCCGCGGGAATGGAGACAGCATGCAGTTCCTGACCGTCGTGCTCGGCTTCGGCAGCGCGCTTGCCGCCGCCTTCCTGGCCTTCCGGATCGCCGCCGGCGCGGACCGCCGCCCGGCCGCCGCCTTCGCGCTCTCGGCCGCCTTCATTGCAGGGCTGCTGTACCTGGCGGTGCTCCAGGGGCTCGTGCTCTACTTCCATCCGAAAGCCCTGCTGCCGGCGTCCATGGCGCCGGAGACGGTCTTTCTGCTGTACGCCGGCACGACATCGCTGATCGGCATCGCCGCCGGCGCGGGCCTGGTCGCCGCCTGGATCGCGCTTACCCGCCGCCAGGAGCAGCCCGCCCGCTTCAAGACGCTCGGCCTCGCCCTGCTCTTCTCGCTCGCGATCTCCATCCTGGCGGCGCCGTTCCTGATCGAGAACCAGCTCGTCATCGGCCGCGCGATCAAGGCCAACGAGGCGGAAATCAACGCCTTCTCGCAAAGCTACAAGGCCGGGCTCGCGAAGCTCGTGAAGATCGGCGCGCTGCGCCGCATCGAGGTCGAGGACGACACCGTCACCCATTATATCGGCGGGCCGCTCTATCAGATCGGCGCGAAGGGGCTCGCGGAATACGCCCGGGCGGCGATGGTTTACAACACGCTCGTGCTGGGAAAGGCCCCGCGCTCGATCGTCCTGCGCGACGCGACCACCGAGGCCCCGATCGGCACCTACCGGCCGGACGGCGTCTTCGTTCTGCAGACCACGCGCGACCTATCGCAAGCCAAGGCGGATCGTTAACGGGGTATCGTTAACGACGGGCGGCCCGGCGCCGCGGCCGCGGAACGATGCCCGCGAATATAGCGTTAATGCGCTCAGGTAAAAGCCATTTATTTCTCGCTATATCAATAACTTATATGTTTCTCTTAAACTATAATATTTAAATTAATTATAATTCATTGATATGTAATATATTTATCTATTTATTCACCAGCCATAAACCGTAGCCACCGGTCGGGGAAAGGCCCGGCGATCTTCGCCAAAACGGTTTGGCTAAAGTCCATTTACCATTCAATACAGACCTTTATCCCCTGCCCTTTACCGATCCTTAAGAATTTGCGGTCACTCTGCTCTTAAGCGGCGCAGAGACGCCGAAAACGTGTCCGAAGTTCGAGGGGCGTCATGGCTATCGGTTCATTCGTTTACGGGACGGCGATGTTCAAGCGGCTCGCAGCCGTTACAGCCTTTGCATGTGCCTTGGTCGTAGCCGCGCCGGCGGAAGCGACAGACGCGGAAGCGTATGTCCGCTCGATCGCCGAAAAGCTCCAGCCCCTGCTGCAGAACGGCAACCTCACGCCGCAGAATGTCGATCAGTTCCTGGAGACGAATATCGCCGATCAGCTCGACATGACCCGGATCTCGAAATACGTGCTGCGCAACTACTGGACCGAGATAAGCGACCAGGATCAGAAAAAATTCAAGAATGTTTTCCGCTACTTCATCGTGGAGAACTTCAAGCATCAGCTGGTCCGCTACAACAATGCGGAGATCCGCATCGTCCGTTCCATCGAGCATGAGCCGGAAGGCGTCTCGGTCATCACCCGGGTGCGCATGCCCTCCCGGTCGCCGCTCGACATGAACTGGCGGCTGTTCCGCGAGGATAACGGCCTCAAGATCTTCGACGTCTCCGTGCAGGGGATCTCCAAGCTCACGGCGACCCGCTCGGAATACAAGACGGTGCTGGACGAGCACGGCTTCCAATACCTCATGAAGCAGATCTGCTCGAAGCTCGAGACCCCGGACCGGACGTCCTGCTGACCAGACCGACGATTTCACGAAGCATCGCACGCGCCGGACGCGAGGATCGCGCCGCGCAAGACAGCAACGGCCACGGCGCCAGGGGAAGCCGCCGCGCGCGCCATGCGGCGAAACCGGCACAAACGGCCGCCGGAACGGGTGGAAACGGTCCTATGACGGCAACCAAGTCAGACCTTCGGACGGGGGCACGGCCCGCGGCGGCGAACGCCGCGGCCGGGGGACGCTGAGCGATGGCCGCCGTCGCCTACGCCGTCAACCGCTGGCTCGAGGTCTGGGTCAGCCCCGATGTCGCCGCCGACCATCTGCTCGTGCTGCGCTCGGTGGACAACGGCGGCTGCGAGCTGGTCGATCCCCAGAACGACTGGAACCAGGTCCAGCATTTCGACTCCTACGAGGCGGCCTACTACTGGCTGAGCCAGGAGACCTACCAGCTCGTCGACGGGCGCTGTCCGGTGCGCTGAGCCCGGCGCCGCGCCAATGCGCCCCTTACGCCGCCCTTCCCCGCCCCCTATGATCGAGATCAAGCCGGCCGGCGACGCCGCGTCGTAGGCTGCCATCACGCGCGCCATCGCCAGAAACAGGCCGGAAATCGAGAGACCGCATGAACCGACTGATGAAATCCGTTACCAGGGCCGTCTCCGCCGTGCTGCTCTTTGGCGCGCTGACCGTTGCCGCCGCCCTGCCGGCGCGGGCCCAGTGGATGGGCGAGCTGTCGAGCACCCTGATGACCCCGCTGCCGCCCCGCCCCAGCTTCGCCGTGCGGATCTACGACGACACGAAGGAGAACCTGGCGTTCCGCCACGCCTTCGTCGACGCCTTGCGGCGCGCCGGCTACCAGACCAGCCGAACCGGGGCGTATGTCTTCAGCTTCGCGACCAGCATCACCTGGAAAGCGAAGCGCCAGAAGGAGCTCCAGTCCGAGCGCGTCCGCCGCTATCCCGTGGAGCGCGGCGAAGCCAGGCTGCCGACAAGCCGCGACGGCAATTTCTCGGACAACCCGGAAACGCTGATGTTCGGCGAGCGCCGCACCACCCCGCCGCTGATCGCGCCGCGCATCAGCAATACGGAGTACGACCGGCTCGACATCAGCGTGACGCTGCGCGAGCGGGAGTCGAGCCGGGTCGTCTGGACCGCCGATCTGGCGCTGCCGCTGCTGCACGAAGACCGCGAGCGCATCGTCCGCTCGATCCTCGGGCCGATCATCCGCACGATCGGCCGCAACGCCGACCACGAGCCGTTCGAGGTGAAATAACGGCGGAGATCGCCCGTTGGAGCAGCGCCTGACCCTGATCACGCTCGGCGTCGCCGATCTCGCCCGCAGCACGGCGTTCTATGAAGGGCTCGGCTGGACACGCTCGGCCCGCGGGGCCGAGGGGGTGGCCTTCTTCCAGGCCGGCGGCCTCGTGCTCTCGCTCTACCCGCGCGCCGATCTCGCCAAGGACGCGGACCTGTCGCCCGACGGCACGGGCTTTCCCGGCTTCTCGCTCGCCTACAACGCCCGCACGCGGGACGAGGTCGACGCCGTGCTGGCCGAAGCGGTCGCCGCGGGCGGCACGCTCGTGAAGCCGGCCTACGACATCTTCTGGGGCGGCTATGTCGGCTTCTTCAAGGACCCGGACGGCTTCCTCTGGGAAGTCGCCTGGAACCCGACCTTTCCCCTCACCGAAGACGGCGCGCTGGTGCTGCCGGAGTAAGATGCGGCGCATGCCTCATGCTTCGACGGGCTCAGCATGAGGGCCAACATATTGATTTACCATAAAAACCCTCATCCTGAGCTTGTCGAAGGATGAGCGGCCGCCGGCCCCGGAGAACTCTACCCCTCCGGGTCGGGCCGGGTCAGCGGCGGGCGGTGCCAGGACGGCTCCCAGGTCGCGAGGTCGTGGTTCTGCGGCTGGCGCACGACGATGCCCTGCTCCAGGTCCGACAGCACGCGCTCATAGAGCTTGAGGCCGAGCGGGAAGAGCTGGTCGCGCCACAGGTCGCCTGCGGTCGCGCCGGCCGGGATGAAGATATGCTCCTGGGCGGCGATGTCGCCGCCGTCCATGATGTCGTTCATCCAGTAAATCGTGCCGCCGGTCACCTTCTCGCCCATATGCAGCGTCCAGACGATGGCGTCGCGCCCGCGATGCAGCGGCAGCAGGCTGGGATGGTAGCCGATGGCGCCGAGCCGCGCCTTCTCCCGCGTCTTGCGGCCGATGAAGTCGTGGCTGTGCGCGGCGCAGATCAGGTCGACGCCGTCGGGCAGCGTCTTGGCGTTGAGCTTGCCCGCCTCGATCCAGAGCGCGCCGTCCTTCTCGGCATTGGCGCGCAGCCGATCCGGCTTCTCACCATCCCCGGCGAAGGCCGGGGCGCTGACGCCCACGATCTCGTGCCCGCGCGCGACGCAAAGCTTGTAGACCTGATCTCCGAATGCCTTCTGTCCCGCGATAAAAATGCGCATGGTCCGCTATGATAATCCGTCGTGATTGTCCCCATCGGCCCGCGCCGGGCCATGCTGGCGCGGCCGGGCAGCGTGGGACAGTAATAGCGCAGCCAGCCGGAAAAGCCGACTCTCATTGCACCCGCGGAATGGGGGCAGAGGGGCTACGCGTTATCCCATGGGTTCGGAGAGACGAGTCAGGATTCGCCGAAGCGGCGGTCCATCTCGGCGGCCATGGTCTGCAGGCCTTCCGATACGGTAACCGGATACGCCGCTCCCTCTTCCAGCCGGCGCAGCGGCTCCGGCAGCGCCGCCAGGTTACGCGCCGCTTCCGCTCGCGACTCCTCCAGCGTCGGCAAGGGCGCGACCAGCCGGCCGGCGCGCATGACCGGCGCTAGCAGCGGCGTCCCGCCGTCGCCGTCCCGCTCCGCCTCCAGCGTGATCCAGTCGCCGGCCAGCCGCCCGGCCGGACCGAAACGGCGGAACACCTGCTTGCGCCCGGGCCAGGTCGCCTTGCCTTCCGATTTCTTGCGCCGCGGCGTGCCGGCGTATTCCTGCAACTTGTAGGCGCAGTCGAGCGCGGCCGCGTCGGACGACGTGGTCAGGCTGGTGCCGATGCCGTAGCCGTCGATCGGCGCGCCGCTCCGAGTGAAGTCGAGCAGGTCGTGCTCGTCGAGCCCGCCGCTCGCAAAGATCTTGACCTCGGTGAGCCCGCCCGCATCGAGGATCGGCCGCACCTTGCGCGCATGCGCGGCGAGATCGCCGCTGTCGATGCGCACGCCCTGGATGCGGATGCCTTCGCGCGCCAGCTTGGGCGCGAGCGCCACCACCTTTTCGGCCGCCTTCTCGGTGTCGTAGGTGTCGATCAGGAAGACGGTGGCGTCGGGACGCGCATGCGCGAAATCCTCGAACGCCTTGGCTTCGTCGTGATGCGCCTGGATGAAGGAATGCGCCATGGTGCCGAAGATCGGGATGCCGAACAGCGGCAGCGCCGGCACCGTCGCCGTGCCGGTGAAGCCCGCGAGGTAGCTGGCGCGCGCCGCCAGCAGCCCCGCTTCCGACGCATGCGCGCGCCTGAGCCCGAAGTCGAGCAGGATCTTGCCCGGCGCGGCCAGCACCATGCGCGCCGCCTTGGACGCGATCAGGCTCTCGAAATGCAGCAGATTGATGATGCGCGTCTCGATGAGCTGCGCCAGCGGCAGCGGCGCGGCGACGCGCAGGATCGGCTCGTCGGCAAAGAACACGGTGCCTTCCGGCATCGCGTCGACGTCGCCGGTGAAGCGCAGCGCCGCGAGATAGTCGATCATCGTCGCGTCGAACCGCCCGGACTCCGCGAGCCATTGCAGCTCGTCCGGCGTGAAGCGCAGCCCTTCGAGATACTCAACGACCTCGGCCAGCCCCGCCGCCATCAGGAAGCCGCGCGGCTTCGGCAGCCGCCGCACGAAGAACTCGAAGACAGCGGTCTCCGTCATGCCGGTCTCGAGATAGCCGCGGATCATGTTGAGCTGATAAAGGTCGGTAAGCAGCGCGCCGTTGCCGGGCCGCGCCGCGAAGTCCCGCCGCATCGCCTGTTCCGCCGCGGACGGCGGCTTGGAGAAGAGTCTCCCGTTCACGGCCCTGCCTCCCCTCAGCCCAGAAACCGGTGCGATGCCGCGAAAATCACGCCCGCCGACCGCATCCGGTCCATCGCCTGGCCAAGCGACCCGTCGAGGTCGATGGCGCGGCAGGCGTCCTCGATCACGGTCACGGCGAAGCCCTCGCGCCGGGCGTCCTCGGCCGAATAGCCGACGCAGAAATCGGTCGCAAGGCCGCAGAGATAGACGTGGCCGAGGCCGCGCTCGCGGAGATAGCCGCCAAGCCCGGTCGGCGTCGTCCGGTCGTTCTCGTAAAAGGCCGAATAGGAGTCGATGCCGCGCCGGAAGCCCTTGCGGATGATCAGCTCGGCCCGGGTCGGGTCGAGGTCCGGATGGAACGCCGCGCCCGAGGTCCCCTGCACGCAATGGTCCGGCCACAGCACCTGCGCGCCGTAGGGCGCTTCGATCGTCTCGAAGGGCTGCTTGCCGGGATAGGCGGAAGCGAAGGAGAAATGGTCCCGCGGATGCCAGTCCTGCGTCAGCACGACATGCGGGAACGCGGCCATCAGCCGGTTGGCCAGCAGCACCACCGCGTCGCCGTCGGGCACCGCGAGCGCGCCGTCCGGGCAGAAGTCATTCTGCACGTCGACGACGAGCAACACGTCGCTGTCTTTCACCCCATGCCGATCCGCCATACTGCCAACAATGTCGCGCCTTGGCGTCCCATATCAAGTGCTCAAATCAAGCATAAAGACGACGGCCTGCGAACGGGACCATCCCACGGTTGCGCCCAGGCCGCGCAGGCGCGGCGCTTTCTACAAAAGCTTGTATCCGTGCGTCACAACGCCGAAGATAAGTGATATTGCCTCCCCTTATTACCCTTTTAGGAACCCATGAAAAAAAGCAGCTTCCCGCTCCGGGCCCTCGGCATCGCCGCCGCGCTCGCCCTCCTCTCCACCGCGCCCGCCACCGCCCAGTTCAGCGACATGCTGAAGAAGGGCCAGGAGATGCTGGGCGGGTCGTCCGGCGGATCGTCCTCGGGCGCGGCAAGCGCGCTCTCGACGGGCGACATCGCCAGCGGCCTCAAGGAAGCCTTGCGCGTCGGCTCGGAGCGCGTGGTCGCGCAGGTCGGCCGGACCGACGGCTACAACAAGGACCCGGCGATCCACCTGCCGCTGCCGGGCTCGCTGAAAACGGTGCAGACGGCGCTCAAGGGCGCGGGCATGTCGGGCATGCTCGACGACCTCGAGCTCAAGCTCAACCGCGCCGCCGAGGCCGCGGCGCCGAAGGCGCGCAAGCTATTCGCCGACGCCATCGCGGACATGTCGATCGACGACGCGCGCAAGATCTACAACGGCCCGAAGGACGCGGCGACGCGCTATTTCGAGTCCAAGATGTCGAAGCCGCTGGCCGCCGAGATGACGCCGGTGGTCAACCAGAGCCTTTCCGAGGTCGGCGCGATCCAGTCCTATGACAACGTCATGGCGCAGTACAAGCGGATGCCCTTCGTGCCCGACGCCAAGGCGAACCTGACGAGCTATGTGGTGCAGAAAGGCATGGACGGCATCTTCCTTTATCTCGGCAAGGAGGAAGCCGCCATCCGCGACGACCCCGCGAAGCAGACCACCGCGCTGCTGAAGAAGGTCTTCGGCGCGAAGTAAGCGCGGCGCAACGCCGGTAATGGCGCCCACTCATCCTTCGACAGACTCAGGATGAGGTCAGGTTTGTTGATCAGAAATATTGATCCTCATGCTGAGCCTGTCGAAGCATGAGCGCTCTCGGCGGCCAATTTCGGCGCCCCCCCCCTCCCCCGATTGGACGCGCCCGCCTCGTCTGCGGCACAATTGCCGTAACGAAACGGCAATACCGGGCGAGGAAACGATGGCGATAGCGGTGCGGCGGATCACGCCTGTCTTCGGCGC
>CAZPFL010000153.1:0-12501 GCA_964585785.1 uncultured Rhodospirillaceae bacterium | reverse complement strand
ATGCTGACGACCTACGACTTCCGCCGCCGCGAGGGCATCCTGACCATGGCGCCCAAGATCGAGGTGGTGAAGGAGACGCCGGTCTCGGCCCTGATCGACGGCGGCGGCGGGCTCGGCTACGTGCCGTCGGTCATGGCGACCAAGATGGCGATCAAGAAGGCGAAAGAGATCGGCATGGCCGGCATCGCCGTGCGCAACTCGAACCATTTCGGCGCGACCGGCTACTACACGCGCATGATGGCGGACCAGGGGCTGGTCGGCATGGCGGTGACCAACGGCTCGGGCCCGCGCACCGCGCCGACCTTCGGCAAGGAGGCGAAGCTGTCGACCAACCCGATCGCCTTCACCGCGCCGGCCAAGCGCAACGCCAACTTCAATCTCGACATGGCGACGACCACGGTGGCCGCCGGCAAGATCCGCAACAAGGCGAACGAAAACCTTCCGCTGCCGATCGGCTGGGCCAACGACGCCGACGGCAACCCGCTGACCGACGCCAGCCTCTACTTCAACCGCGAGGGCACGCAGACGCCGCTCGGCGGCACGCGCGAGCTCGGCAGCCACAAGGGCTACGGCCTGGCCGCGATGGTCGAGATCCTGTCAGCCGGGCTGTCGGGCTGCAGCCTGGTCACCCATCCGCAGCACGGTTACCGCCGTCCGGGCACCATGGACATCGGCCACTTTTTCCTGGCGATCAACCCGACCGCCTTCCGCCCCGCCGGCGAGTTCGAGGAAACGGTCGACGAGCTTATCGACTCCCTGCACGCGACCAAGCCGGTCGATCCGAAGCAGCCGGTGATGGTCGCGGGCGAGCCGGAGAACATCATCCGCGCCGAGCGCGCGAAGACCGGCATCCCGGTGCCGCCGGGCCTGCGCGGCAAGATCCGCGACGTGGCGAAGAACTCGAACGCCGAATTCTTTCTGGTCTGAAGCGGCGCAAGGCGGAGAGAACAAGATGGCGGACAGCAGCGAGACGCGGCGTTTCCCGGTCGCGGTGGTGCGGGACCAGATGGCGGCCTGCCTGCAAGCCTTCGGCATGCCGGCGAAGCACGCCGAGACAACGGCCGCGATCATGGCGGACGCGGACCTGCGCGGCATCGACAGCCACGGGCTCTCCTGTATCCCGAACTACTACAAGCGGGCGCAGCGCAACATGATCACGCTGGATGCCGAGGTCACGGTGGTGCGCGATGGGCCGGTGACGGCGCTGCTCGACGCCGGCGGCGGGCTCGGCTACATCGCAGCGATCCAGGCGATGACCATGGCGATCGACAAGGCGAAGACGAACGGCATGGCGACCATCGCGGTGCGCAACTCCGCGCATTTCGGCGCGACCGGCTACTACACCCGCATGGCCGCGCGCGAAGGACTGATCGGTATGGCCTTCACCAACACCTCGGCCCCGCATGTGGTGCCGACCTTCGCGGCGGAGGGCCGGCTCGGCACCAACCCGATCGCCTTCACCGCGCCGGCGAAGCGCAACCCGCCGTTCAATCTCGACATGGCGACCTCGACGGTCGCGGGCGGCAAGATCCGCAACAAGGCGGTCGAGAAGCAGCCCTTGCCGCTCGGCTGGATCGTCGACGCCAACGGCAATCCCACGACGGATTCCTCGGGCTACTTCGACGGCGTGAAGATGACGCCGCTTGGCGGTACCCGCGACCTGGGCAGCCACAAGGGCTACGGTCTCGGCGCGATGGTGGAGATCCTTTCGACGGCGCTGCCCGGCGCGAGCCTCGTGATGTCGGAGAACCACGGCACGCGGACGCCGGGCACGATGGAAATCGGGCATTGCTTCATCGTGATCAACCCGACCATTTTCCGCCCGGCCGGCGGCTTCGAGGAGACGGTCGACGAGCTGATCGATTCCCTGCATGCGACCAAGCCGGTCGATGCGAAACAGCCGGTCATGGTCGCGGGCGAGCCGGAAGACCAGATCGCCAAGGAGCGCGAGACGGCCGGCATTCCCGTGCCGCCCGGCCTGCGCGAAACCATCCGTAAGCTGGCGGCGGAAACCGGCGCGCCGTTCCTGCTCGACTAAGCGCGGCCGCGCGTGCGGTCAGACGTGATCGCCGCGGCGGACGGTCGCCTCGGGCAACACCCGATAGATCGACAGATTGTCGTTCGCGATCCGCGCGCGGCGCAGCATCTGCTGCCGCTCGGCAATGTCGCGGCAGGCCTGTGCAAAGCTGCGGAGCGGACGCTGGAGATAGGGGCTCACATCGTGACGATAGCCCGTGGTCGGGCCGTTTTTGTCTTCCATCCTCTTATACCCTCCGGATCGCCGGATTTGTGAAGTCCCATCCGGTCGATGCAGGAGAACTGTAGCCCGCGGCTGCCGCCTGGTCTGTCGACTGAACGTATTATGCCAATTGGGTAGAGGCGCGAAGATTCCGCACTAGACCTTTCGAACTATGTGGCGACAGGACGCCCCGCACTTATTCCGAGCATTGCACGCGCGCCGCACCGTCACATGGTATGCAGCGCAAAATTCTTAATCCGTTCGGCCCAGAAAAGCGCCCGCAATCGTCATTGCATCACCCACTTGTGTTTTCTTTTAATAAAGACTTCGGATAAAGTTAACGGAATATCGACCGCCCTGGCGCGAGTCGATTCCTAAAAAGCGGAGAGCACCGTGACTACGGAAGCGGATGACATGGTCGATGTCGACATGTCGAGGATCATCGCGCGCGCGTACCGCGAGTCAGCGGCGGCGGGCACGACCTACGACATCGCGATGGGCGCCGCAATCCGCGCGATCATGGCCGTCTATCCGGATCTTTCCCGGGATCAAGCCTTCGACCAGGTCGTGCGGCTTCGCGTTCCGCCCTATTGAGCCACGCCTCGGGCGTTCTCGTCCGTATCGGCGGCGCGGTCGCCTGACGCGCGCGCAGGCCGGCCGCGCATCCCGCGAAAGCCTCCTTTGATCCAACGCCGCAGCAATCGTCCCGGCGCCGTCAGCGAATACCCCCCTTTCCTTGTCTTGCAGAAGACGACGCGCCCGCGCGCAAAGACGTCGCGCAGCCAGAAGGTCGTCGCGACGGCGAGCAACGCGCCGCCCAGCGTATCGCTCGAGAAGTGCCGGAACTGAAGCACGCGGCAGAAGGCCAGCCCGGCGGCCAGGACCAGGAGATAGCGCCGCAACGGGGGCACCAGGAATCCCACCGCCAAGGCGATCGCGAACAGCGTGTTGGCATGGCCGGACGGGAAGGAATGGAAATGCGCGTTCACCGTGAAGGGATGGAATTCCGGCCAGGCCAGCGATTCCGCCGCGTTCGGCCGCACGCGCCCGATCGTCATCTTGATGAGGTTGATCACGATCCCGGAATAGGCGATCGCCGCAAAGATGAAGCTGCAAACGCCGGCGAACCAGGCGTAGAGCCGCGTCCGCAGGGTCGATGAATCGGCGAAGTAGAGCAGCATGAGCACGGCGATCGCGATCGCGAGCGGCACGAGCGAGTATTTCGAGTTTCCGGACTGGGCGAACCGGTTGATGATCGCCCAGGTATGATCGTCGATGTGCCGCATCATCGCGGAGATCGGCCCGTCGATGGTCATCATCATGACGGGCATGAGGGCGAGCCCCACGAGAAACAGCTTGTTCCGCCAAACCGGTCGATATTTCGTCAAGTCCCGTCATCCTGCAGCGGCGCATGCGCGCGAGGCCCCTACTCTAGGACTCAATCCGTCCTTGGCAAGCCGCGTCGGCGGACCGCCCTCGCCCCGTGGCCCCGCATGATCTAAATCAGAGCCGGATACCCCCGGATGGTGATGGGCTATTATCCATCGACGGCCGGCCGAAATGCCGGCATTGCGAACAGCGCGACGCCACGGCGCAACAGGCACGGAAGGAAGACGATGACATCGGTTTCTCGGTATCTGGTTATGCTTCCCCTTCTCGCATTCCTCGGCGCGCCGGGCGCTCAGGCGGCGGACAGCGCGCATGGCAAGGCTCTCTTCGAGAGCGACTGCGCCCATTGCCATACGCTGCGCAAATCGGAGCCGGCGAAGCGCGGCCCGCATCTCGAAAACTTGTTCAACCGCCGCTACGGCGCGGTCGAAGGCTTCCACTACCGCATGGTATGGACCGAGGCCGATCCCACCTGGACGCCCGCATCTCTCAACAATTACCTCAAAGTTCACGGCCGGTTCGACGAGGCCCAGCGCGCGGACGTGATCGAATACCTCGAGCAGGCGACGAAGCCGGCGCAGCAATAGGGCCACCGGCGCCGCCGGTGTGCCGCGCTTGCTCATGGGGGCGAGAGCGCAGAAACTAGGGACGCTTTTCGAAGTGCACCGAGGATAGGAAGACATGCCCGTAGAGCCGTTGCCGCCCAAAGCCTTGCGTCCCGATCCCGCGCCCCTGCTGCCGAAATTCAAGAGCACGGAAGAGGTGACGTCGGCGAGCAACGTCATCGGCCAGGACCGGGCGCTGGCGGCGATCGATTTCAGCGCCGGCATGCGGCACAACGGCTACAACCTGTTCGTCATGGGCCCGGCCGGCGTCGGGCGCCACTCCGTCCTGATGCAGTTTCTCGAACAGCGGGCGAAAGACGCGCCGACGCCGTCCGACTGGGTTTATGTCCACAACTTCCAGATACCGCATCAGCCGAACGCGCTGGAGCTTCCGACCGGCCGCGGCCTGGAGCTGAAGCGGCGCATGGAAGCGCTGATCGAGGACCTCAACAGCTCGATCCCCTCGATCTTCGAAAGCGACGAGTACCGGACCCGGCGCAACGCGATCCAGACGGAGATCGAGCAGAAGCATGAAACGGTCTTCGAATCGCTGCGCAAGAAGGCGGTCGAGAAAGACATCGTCATGATGCAGACGCCGCACGGCTTCGCCTTCGCCCCCGTGCGCGAGGGCGAGGTGATGCGGCCGGAAGTGTTCCAGCAGCTCTCCGAAGAGGAACGCAAGAAGATCCAGGACGCGATCGAGGAGCTGCAGACCGAGCTGCAGGCGATCCTGGAAAAGCTGCCGCGCTGGGACAAGGAGCGGCGCGAAGCGATCCGGACGCTCAACCGCGAGGTCGCGAACTACGCCGTGTCGCACGCGCTGGAAGATGTGCGCAAGGCCTTTGCCGATCACGAAGAATGCGTGAAATATCTCGATGACGTCCAGTCGGACCTGATCGACAACATCGACATCTTCATCGAGACCGAAGAGACGGCGGCGCAGCGCGCGCTGCCGTTTCCCGTCGACGGCGCCGTACGCCGCGCCGAGGCGCTGCGCCGCTTCCAGGTCAACGTCATCGTCGACAACAGCAAGACAAGCGGCGCGCCCGTGGTGCGCGAGGACAACCCGATCCTCCCTCACCTGGTCGGGCGGGTCGAGCATCGCGCCATGTTCGGCACCCTGATCACGGACTTCACCCTGATCAAGCCCGGCTCGATCCACCGTGCCAACGGCGGCTATCTCATCGTCGACGTGGTCAAGCTGCTGACCCAGCCCTTCGCCTGGGACACGCTGAAGCGCATGATCCGCGCGCAGGAAGTGCGCATCGAAACGCCGGGCGAGGCGCTCGGGATGATCTCGACCGTGTCGCTCGAGCCGGAGCCGATCCCCTTGCAGCTCCGCGTCATCATGATCGGCGAGCGACAGCATTATTACCTGCTCAACCAGCTCGACCCGGATTTCGGCGACCTCTTCAAGGTGGTCGCCGACTTCAACGAGACGCTGGTCTGGGACGAGCCGAACATGCAGCGCTACGTCACGCTGATCGCCTCGGTCGCCCGCCAGAACGCGCTGAAGCCGCTGACGCGGGACGCCGTCGTGCTCGTGATCGAGCAGAGCGCGCGCTTCGCCGACGATGCGGAGCGGCTGAGCCTGCTGATCGGCCGCCTGATCGACCTGCTGCGCGAGGCCGACTATTGGGCCGGCCAGAACGGGCATGGCCTGATCGACGCCGCGGACATTCGCAAGGCGATCGAGGCCGAGGAGAACCGCGTCGACCGGATCCGCGAGCGTGCGCTGGAGGCGATCACGCGCGATATCATGCTGATTGACAGCGACGGCGCCAAGGCCGGCCAGATCAACGGCCTCAGTGTCAGCGACCTCGGCAACTTCCGTTTCGGCCGGCCGACCCGCATTACCGCCCGCATCGGCCTCGGTACCGGCAAGGTGATCGACATCGAGCGCGAGGTCGAGCTCGGCGGCCCGCTGCATTCCAAGGGCGTGCTGATCCTGGCCGGCTTCCTCGCCGCTACCTTCGGCGCGGACACCCCGCTGTGCCTCTCCGCCAGCCTGGTGTTCGAGCAGTCCTATGGCGGCGTCGACGGCGACAGCGCGTCCTCGGCCGAGCTTTACGTCCTGCTGTCGGCGATATCGGAAGTGCCGATCAAGCAATCTTTCGCGGTCACCGGATCGGTCAACCAGCTCGGCGAAGTGCAAGCGATCGGCGGCGTCAACGAGAAGATCGAGGGCTTCTTCGACATCTGCAAGAGCCGCGGCCTGACGGGAACGCAGGGCGTCCTGATCCCGAAATCGAACACCAAGCATCTGATCCTGCGGCCCGACATCGTCGATGCCGTCAAGCAAGGGAAGTTCCATATCTATCCGGTGGAGCGCATCGATCAGGGGATCGAGCTGCTGACCGGCATGCCGGCGGGCGCGCGCGGCAAGGACGGCGCCTACCCGGCCGGCACGGTTTTCCGCAAGGTTTCCGACCGGCTGCAGGCGATGGCGGCGGCGCGGCAGAAATTCGGACAGCAACGCGCTTCTGGGGAAACGAACAATGGCCAAGCATCCTAGGTCACGGGCGTTCAACCGCATCCTGGTGGCGCTGGATTCCACGCGGGCCAGCCTGTCGGCGCTGGAATCCGCGGCGCTGCTCGCCGAGGCAATGCAGTATGAGCTGGTCGGCCTGTTCGTCGAGGACAGCGACCTGATGACGCTCGCGACCCTGCCCTTCTCGCGCGAGGTGCGCCGCACCGGCGTCATCCAGAACCTGGACCCCACCGCCCTGCAGAAGGAGGTCGAGGCGCACGCCGCCGCGGCGCGCTACGCGCTGCGCGACGTCGCGGTACGCCGCCGCCTGCGCTGGAGCTTCCGCAGCGTCCAGAGCCAACTCGGCGCGGAATTCACGGCGGTCGCTACTGACGTCGATATCGTCTGTGTCAGCGGGCGCGGCGGCGACCGTTACCGCCGCGTGCCGACGGAAAATCCGGCCCGCGTCGCGCTCGAACGGCAGGCGCCGGTGCTGGTCGCGGGTAGTCTCGCCGACCGGATCGACAAGCCAATCGGCGTGATCGTCGATCATGCGGGCGGCGCCAGCGAGGCCATACGCCTTGCCGGACAGATCGCCGCCAAGGCCAAGACCGGCCTGGTGGTGCTCGAATTCCTGCCGCTCGAGGCGGACATCGCGGCGCTGCGGGCGGAGATCGATCAGGGGCTGCCGGAAGGGGTCACGGCGCGGTATGTCCTGGTCAGCCGCGAGGATCCCTGCGGCCTGCTAGACGGCCTGCACCGCAACGACTACAGCCTGGTGCTGTACGGCGTGTGGGCGGAAGCGCCGTCGCCGGCGTGGCTGGACTACGTCATCAACGCAGGCGAATGCCCGCTGCTGCTGGTGCCGGAAACGGCCGCGGCAAAGGCGAAATAGGCGAGCCGTCGTCCCGCCCTTGACCGAGGTCAATGCGGGATCAGCCAATCGCCCGCCTTAATTCCTGTCATCATGGGCAAACGCGGGGAGCGGGATACATGGTCGACTCTCTCGACATCGATCTGGAGACCGTCTGTTTCATCATCTTCAAGGCGCGCGAGATCGACGCGCAGGAAGACGCACTCGAGGATGACTCGGGCTCGAATGCAAGCGACGACGGGTTCCGCGAGATCCTGACCAGCCGCGGCGACGATCAGACCTATGACGAGGTCAAGTCGCTCATCGACTCGCTCGATATCGACGAGCAGTCCGCCCTCGTCGCGCTCACCTGGGTCGGGCGCGGCGACTTCGACGCCGACGACTGGGACGAGGCGCTCTCCACCGCGCGCGAGCGGCACAATGAGCACACCGCGGAATACCTGCTCGGCATCCCGCTACTGGCCGACCTGCTGCAGAACGGTCTCAACGAATTCGGCCTGAGCTGCGCCGACTACGAGAAGGAGCATTTGTAGGCGGCAGGTGAGCCTGAAGTACCCCCCACCCTAACCCTCCCCCGCAAGGGGGGAGGGAAAATGAACTGGAACGGCACCTAATAAAGTCCTCCCCGCTTGCGGGGGAGGATTTAGGTGGGGGGTCAACTGAACGAGACCCTAAAGCGACGGCCCGAGCATCTTCGCGGGATCGACGACGCGGTCGAAGGTCGCCTCGTCGACGAAGCCGAGCTCCAGGCAGGCTTCCTTCAGCGTGAGGTCGTGCTCATAGGCGTGTTTCGCGGCTTGCGACGCCTTGTCGTAGCCGATCACCGGGCTCAGCGCCGTCACCAGCATCAGCGAGCGCTCGACATAGGCGGCGATCTGCGCCCGGTTCGCGGTCATGCCCTCGACCATGAAGGCGCGGAAATTGTTGCAGCCGTCGGCCAGGATGCGCGCCGACTGCAGCAGCGCGTTGATCATCACCGGCTTGTAGACGTTCATCTCAAGATAGCCGCCGGCCCCGGCCATGCCGACCGCCTGGTCATTGGCCATGACCTGGACCGCGATCATCGCCATCGCCTCGCACTGCGTCGGGTTGACCTTGCCCGGCATGATCGAGGAGCCGGGCTCGTTCGCCGGCAGGTCGAGCTCGTGCAAGCCGCAGCGCGGGCCGCAGGCGAGCAGCCGGATGTCGTTGGCGATCTTGTAGAGCGAGACCGCGAGCGTCCGGAAAGCGCCGCTCAGCATGACCAGCGCGTCATGCGCGCCCTGGGCGGCGAACTTGTTGGGCGCGCTGACGAAGGGCAAATGCGTTAGCTCGGCGATCCGCGCCGTCGCGCGCTCGGCGAAGTCGGGATGCGTGTTGATGCCGGTGCCGACCGCGGTGCCGCCGAGCGCCAGCTTGCACACGTCCTTCGACGCGAAATCGATACGAACCAGATTCTCGTCCAACATCGCGACATAGCCCGAGAATTCCTGCCCCAGCGTCAGCGGCACCGCGTCCTGCAGATGGGTGCGGCCGATCTTGACGATATCGGCCCATTCTTCCGCCTTCGTCGCGAGGATGTCGCGCAGCGCGGAGACGGCGGGCACGACGCGTTCCGCCGTCAGGATCGCCGCCGCCATGTTCATCGCCGTGGGAAAGGTGTCGTTCGACGACTGCGACATGTTCGCGTCGTCATTGGGATGGATCGGGTCCTTGCTGCCGAGCACCCCGCCGGCCAGCTCGATCGCACGGTTCGAGATCACCTCGTTGACGTTCATGTTGGACTGCGTGCCGCTGCCGGTCATCCAGACATGCAGCGGGAAGTGATCGTCGAGCTTGCCGTCGGCGACTTCCTCTGCGGCGCGGACGATCAGGTCGCATTCCGCCGCCGGCAGCAGGCCGAGATCGCGGTTGGTCAGCGCCGCCGCCTTCTTCAGGATGCCGTAGGCATGGATCAGCTCGATCGGGATCAGGTCGGTGCCGATCGAGAAATACTCGATGGCCCGCTGCGTCTGCGCGCCCCAATAGCGGTCTTCGGGGACCTGTACTTCGCCGAGACTGTCGGTCTCCGTTCGCATGACGGCACTCCTTCTCGCTGGCTGTCGCTCTCCCTTCTAGAGATAGGCGAAAGCCAGGGCGCCTGCCATGGGGGGCGGCGCTTTCTCCGGTCGGCGGAAATGGGGCGCTAGCCTTCGCCGTGCTGGCGTTCGTGGGTCCGGTGGACGCTGTCGATCGTGCGGATCACCTCGTCGTCGCTCAGCGGCGGGCGGGCGCGCACCCGGTTCCAGCACAGCAGCAGCTCCTTGATCACCTCGTGGTCGACGCCGCACCACATCAGGTGCCCGGCGAAGGAGGCGATCGTGCTGTTGCGCGCGCCTTCCCCCACTCCTTCGGCGGCAAGGCTGCGCCAATGGGACGCGCCATGCCCCTGCCCCGCCGGACGCATGCCCTGCACGAGCGCGAAGAGCCAGCGCGGCAGCGGCGCCGGTGGAACCGCCGCGCCGCCGGAGGTCCATTCGTAGCGATTGCCCGACGGATGGACCGAAGGCGGCGCCACGATCATGCCGCCCTCCGCCCGCACGTCGATGCCGGGCGCCACGCCGACGCGGCTCCGCACAGCCACGGGATCGGCCGGCGCACTGAAATAGAGATGCCGCCCGCCGCCGCCGGTGCGCACGGTCAGGGTCGGCGGCAGCGCGCCAAAGCGCGCGATGAGGTCCTTGAGGCTGTCCTCCCCGCCATGCCCGGGGTCGATATCGATGACGACGAGGTTGGAGATCTGGCCTGTGACGATGCCGACATTGGCGAGCGGCCAGCGCCGGTACCAGCCGCGCACTTCGTCCGGCGTCGCGCGCCGCTGCTGATGGTCGAGCCAGGGAACGAGCGGCTGCTTGCTGCGCGCCATGACCGGCACCACCGACCAGCCGCGCCCGGCATAGTCGAGCGCGGTCGCCTCGACCGAGCCCGCCGGCGGCTCAGCCGACGATGTGGTGCTTGCCGATCGGCTTGACGGTGGATGCCTGCGGCCCTTTTTCGCTTTCTCCATAAGCTATTTCGAGCCTTACTTCACTGCCCACGTCAAGCTTGGGGAATTGCCCGTCCACGACGCTGTTGCGGTGGAAATAGATTTCCTGGCCGGTGGCAGTCTCGATGAAGCCATAGCCCTCGTCCGGGAAAAGCCGGACGACACGCCCGTTCTCGGGCGCTTCATGCGTCTTCACGTCGGCGCGGCGGACGCGCGCATAATCCTCCACCTGCCGCCCCAGCGCGTTGAAGGCATCGCGGATGGCGACGTAGATGTCGGCATGCGCCGGGTCCTGCGGCCCCGCCCGGTTGACGGTGATCGTCTTGCCGGGCAGCCCCAGATTGATGACGATCTTGTACAGCCGTCCCTTTTGCTGGTGCTTGCCGGCCGCTTCCACGCTGACGTTGCACCAATGGGTGCGGGCATCGAAACCTTCGAGCTTCTCGGCATGCTTGCGAATATCCGCCTCCACCGCGGGCGACGGGTCGATATTGCGATAGGTGATCTTGATTGGGGTCGTCACGGCACGCTGATCCTTCTGTCGACGTTGCCTTAAGTCTCGGCGCGGCGGACGTTCCGCGCCTTGAGGCAGATCAAGGGACAGGCCGGGGGCCGGTGGTGGGCAGCCGGATGATCTGCCTCAACGCAAGCCTCGGCCCGGCCGCCCAATCTGATCCCATTGCAAACGACGGTAGGACCCTATGTCCGACGCGCGATGGGAGCATTTCCCCCATCAGGCCGATATCGGCGTCCGGGGGATCGGTCCGACGCTGGCGTCCGCCTTCGAGCAGGCGGCCGTCGCCATGACGGCCGTGATCTGCGACGTGGACGCGGTCGCGGCGAAGACCCGGGTCGAGATCGACTGCGCCGCGCCCGACACGGGTTTGCTGCTGGTCGAATGGCTCAACGCCCTCATTCTGGAGATGGCGGCGGAAGGGCTGCTCTTCGGGCGCTTCGCGGTGCGGATCGACGACCTCCGCCTGCACGGCACGGCCTGGGGCGAGCCGGTGGACGTGGCCCGGCATGCGCCCGCGGTCGAGGTCAAGGGCGCGACGCTGACCGAGCTGGACGTGCGGCGGCGCGCGAACGGCGAATGGATCGCGCAATGCGTCGTCGATGTGTGAGACGCCGCGGGCGCGGAAGGTAGGAATGCCATGGATCTGTCACGGCTGGAGCGGCTGAGCGCCTTCGAATGGCGTATCGCACCGCGCGGCGCGATGCGCGTTCCGGCGCTGATCTACGCCGACGAGGCGCTGGTCGCCGACATGGACGACAAGGTGTTCGACCAGGTCAGCAACGTCGCGGCGCTGCCCGGCATCGTCAAGGCGTCCTACGCCATGCCGGACGCGCATTGGGGCTACGGCTTCCCGATCGGCGGGGTCGCCGCCTTCGATCCCGACGCGGGCGGCGTCATCTCCGCCGGTGGGGTCGGCTTCGACATCTCCTGCGGCGTCCGCGCGCTCACGACTGGCATCGATTGCGCCGAGATCGAGCGGTGCAGCACCGAGCTGGCGAACTCGCTGTTCCGCCATGTCCCCGCCGGCGTCGGCAGCACGGGCGCGATCACGCTCGCGCCCGAGGAGATGGACGCCATGCTGTCCGGCGGCGCGGCCTGGGCCGTCGCCCGCGGCTACGGCGCGACGGACGACCTGGCGCGCATCGAAGAGCATGGCTGCATGGCGGAGGCGGACCCGGCGCAGGTGTCGGACAATGCGCGCCGGCGCCAGCGGCGCGAGATGGGGACGCTCGGCTCGGGCAATCACTATCTCGAGGTGCAGCGCATCGCCGAGATCTTCGATCCCCGCCTCGCCGCCGCCTTCGGCCTGGAAAAGGGCAAGACGCTGGTCAGCATTCATTGCGGCTCGCGCGGCCTCGGCCACCAGATCGGCACCGAGTACCTGCGTGACATGGCGATCGCGG
>CAZPFL010000152.1:8833-12571 GCA_964585785.1 uncultured Rhodospirillaceae bacterium | reverse complement strand
TGATCCTGATGCTGGTGCCGATCTTCCTGCCGCTGATCGACAAGATCGGCATGGACCGGGTGCATTTCGGGCTGCTGTTCATCTTCTGCGTCGTGGTCGGGGAGCAGACGCCGCCCGTCGCCTCCGTGCTGTTGACGACATGCGGCGTGGCGAACTACCCCATTACAGCGGCCTGGCGGGCATCGATCCCCTTCTTCATCATGCTGCTCTGCTATGTCCTGGTCGTCGCCTATGTGCCGGGGCTGACGCTGTTCCTGCCCCATCTCCTGTTCGGGAAGTAGCGGCGGCGGTGCTATGATTCGCAGCGCGGCGCGCCGCGCCGTCCGTAGAGGATTCGAAGGCCACCCAGCATGATGCGATACAAGGCTCTGATACCGGGCGCGACCGGCATGGTCGGGCGCCGTCTCGCCGAATACCTGGCCGCGACCGGCGACTGGGAGGTCGTCGGCCTCGCCCGCCGGCCACCGCCGGAAGCGCGGCAGGGCATTCGCTACATCGCCGTCGACCTGACCGATGCCACGGCCTGCCGGGAGAAGCTGTCGGCGATCCCGGGTGTGACGCATATCCTCTACGCTGCCCGCTATGACCACGACTCACGCCAGCCGGAGCCGGTCGACACCAACACCGCCATGATGCGCAACGTAATCGAAGCAATCGAGTCGACCGACGCCGGCAAGGAGACGCTGCAGCACGTCCACCTGGTGCAAGGCACGAAGTATTACGGCTCGAACCTGGGCCCGTTCAAGACACCGGCGCGCGAGGACGATCCGCGCTCGCTCAAGGGCAATTTCTACTACGACCAGGAAGACTACCTGATCGAGCGCCAGGCGAACGCGAACTGGACCTGGTCGGCGACCCGGCCGCACGGCATCCTCGACCACGGGCTCGGCATCGCGCGCAACATGACCATGGTGATCGGCGCCTATGCCGCGATCTCGAAGGAGCTCGGCCTGCCGCTCTGTTTTCCCGGCACGCCCGAGAACTATCGCGCGGTCTACCAGTGCACCGGCGCGGAACAGCTCGCCAAGGCCATCGCCTGGATGAGCACCGAGCCGCGCTGCGCCAACCAGGCCTTCAACATCACCAACGGCGACTACATCCGCTGGTGCAATCTGTGGCCCAAATTCGCCGCCTATTTCGACATGCCGCTCGGGCCGGTGCGCACCGTCAGGCTCGCCGACGTCATGGCCGACAAAGCGCCCGTCTGGCAGCGCATCGTCGAAAAATACGACCTTCGCCCTGTGCCCTTCGAATCGGTCGCGCTTTGGCCCTATGGTGATTTCCTGTTCACGCCGCACTGGGACGTAATGTCCTCGACCACCAAGGCCCGGCAGTACGGCTTCGCCGATCTCGTCGACACCGAGGCGCTGTTCATCGAGCTGCTCGATCATTACCGGAAGGAGCGCGTGCTGCCGTGACGGAAGCGGCGGACTGGATCGTCTATATCTTGGAATGTGCCGACCGGACACTCTACACCGGCATCACCAACAACATCGAGCAGCGCCTCCAGGACCACGAAAGCGGCAAAGGCGCCAAATACACCCGGGGCCGCGCGCCCTTTAAGCTCCTCTATACCGAGCGCCATGCGACCCGCAGTCAGGCTTTGAAACGCGAGGCGGAAATCAAGTCCTTCGACAGGCCGGCCAAGCTGCGCCTCGCGTCGGCCCGATAGCGGACGCGTTGCCGCTCGGCCGGCGTTTCCCCATCGCCGGTCAAAAAACTGTCATTCTTGGCGTCTAGGCTCCCCGTCCGGGATGGATCCCCGGAAGAGGGAGTGAAAAAGATGCGCGCCGTATCCAGGATGATTCCGCTCGCCGCCGCCGTTGCCTTCTGGGCCGCCGGCGCGGCCGCCGGCGAGATCGAGCTGGGGCCGCGGCCT
Source organism: uncultured Rhodospirillaceae bacterium (assembly GCA_964585785.1). GTDB lineage: Bacteria > Pseudomonadota > Alphaproteobacteria > UBA8366 > UBA8366 > WHUA01. Next base: position 10,692 of record CAZPFL010000152.1, on the reverse strand, counting down.
TATTTCCTGGTCAGCCAGATGACGGACGGGCCGCTCAAGCGCAAGCTCGAATCCTGCGCCGACATGCGCTTCCGCCGTACGCTCTTTTCCATCGGCCACCGCGGCGCCGGGCTGATGTTCGCGGAGCATACGAAGGAATCCTATGTCGCCGCCGCGCGGATGGGCGCGGGCATCATCGAATGCGACGTGACCTTCACCAAGGACAAGCAGCTCGTCTGCCGCCACGCGCAAAACGATCTGCACCGGACGACGAACATCCTGGCGACACCGCTCGCGCAGAAATGCACAGAGCCCTTCACCCCGGTCGCCGACGGCAGGCCGGCCTCCGCGGAATGCCGCACCAGCGACATCACGCTGGCGGAGCTCAAGACGCTCAAGGGCAAGATGGATGGCGGGAACAAGAAGGCGACGACGGTCGAGGCCTTCATGGACGCCACGCCCAAATGGCGGACCGATCTCTACGCGAGCAGCGCCGGCACACTGATGACGCATGCCGAGTCGATCCGGCTGATCAAGTCGCTCGGCGCGAAGTTCACGCCTGAGCTGAAGGCGCCCGTCGTGGCCATGCCGTTCGACGGCTTCACGCAGCAGGCCTACGCGCAAAAGATGATCGATGAATATAAGGCGGCCGGCATTCCGCCCGAGGACGTGTACGCGCAGTCCTTCAACCTCGACGACATCCGCTACTGGATCAAGCACGACCCGGCCTTCGGCAAGCAGGCGATTTTCCTCGACGAACGCTACAAGAAGGGCGGTCTCGACCCGAGGAGACCGGAAACCTTCAAGCCGTCGATGGCCGAGCTGAAGGCGATGGGCGTCAACTACATCGCGCCGCCGATGTGGATGCTGGTCACGATCGACGACGGCCGGATCGTCCCGTCGCCCTACGCCACGGCGGCCAAGGCGGCGCGGCTGAAGATCATCACCTGGACGCTGGAGCGGTCCGGACCGCTGACGGCGGGCGGTGGCTGGTACTACCAGTCGGTCAAGGACGCGACGACGTCCGACGGCATGGTGTACGAGCTGCTCGACGTGCTCGCGCGGCAGGCCGGCATCTCGGGCATCTTCTCCGACTGGCCGGCGACGGTGACCTATTACGCGAATTGCATCGGCCTCGATTGAGGGTCGCGGAGCGATCACCGCCGCCGCTCGCCCTACACGTCTTCCTCGATGGCAATGCCGCCCGCTCCGGCCGCGATCATCCGGCGGTCGATGGCGACACTCTTTATAAGGGCGAAGACCGGACGGCCAGGCGCGAGCGCGAGGTCGGCGACCGCATGGCGGGTCAGGCGCGCGCGGATATGCGCGCCGCCCAGATCGACCAGCACCTCCGCATACGCGGTATCCGCCTCTTCCGCGACCTCCGCGACCGTTCCCGACAGGATGTTGCGGATGCTGATCCGGCTCGGCTTTTCCGTTGCTAGCGTCACGTCGCGCGCGCGGATGCGCAAGCGGACCTCCGTGCCCAGCGGCAGGTCGAGCGCGGGAATGACGATCCGCTGACCGGCGAGGTCGAGGTTCGTCAGCATGAAGGACGGATCATGCGCGGCGACCTGCGTCGTCAGCACGGCGCCCGCCTCGAACCGGCCGGTCATCGGGTAAAGATCGAGCCGCTCCATCACCTCGGTGACGGACCCGGTCGCGCTCACCTGCCCGCCGGACAGCAGCACCATGCGCGCCGAAATCTGCGTCGCCTCGGCAATGGCGTGCGTCACGTAGATGATGGGCACGCCGAAGGCCTCGGGCAGCCGCTCGACATAGGGCAGGATCGCCGCCTTGCGCTTGGCGTCGAGCGCCGCCAGCGGCTCGTCCATCAACAGCAGCCGGGGCCGGGTCAGCAGCGTCCGGCCGATCGCAAC
>CAZPFL010000152.1:0-8733 GCA_964585785.1 uncultured Rhodospirillaceae bacterium | reverse complement strand
TCGTCGCCGAGCGCGACCCGGCCGGTCGCGTCGCGATCCAACCCGGCGATGATCCGCAGCAGCGTCGTCTTGCCGCTGCCGCTCGGCCCGAATAAGGCGGTGATCCCGTCCAGCGCAAGATCCTCCGTCACCGCCAGCGTGAGTGAGGGAAGGCGCCGTTCAACGGCGAGATGCAGCACCGCCATGCGCCGTCAACCCGCGCGGATCGGCGACCGCCGGTTCACCAGCGAGACGATCAGCAGCACGAGGAAAGAGAAGCCGAGCAGGCCGGCGGACAGGATATGCGCCTCGCGATAGTTCAGCGTCTCGACCTGCTCGTAGATCGCGATGGAAATCACTTTCGTCCGGCCCGGGATATTGCCGCCGACCATGAGGACGACGCCGAACTCGCCGACCGTATGCGCGAAGCTCAAAACGATCGCCGTCAGATAGCCGCGCTTGGCCTGCGGCGCCGCAACGGTGAAAAAAGTATCGAGCGGCGAGGCGCGCAAGGTGGCCGCCGCTTCGAGCAGCGGACGGCCGACCGCCTCGAACGCCGTCTGCAGTGGCTGCACGGCGAAGGGCAGGGAATAGAGCACGGACGCGATCACCAGGCCCGAAAAGGAAAAGGTCAGCGTGTCGCCCGTGAGCTTGACCCAGAAGCCGCCGATCGGCGTCGCCGGCCCGAGCAGGATCAGCAGATAGAAGCCCATCACCGTCGGCGGCAGGATCAGCGGCAGCGCGGTGAGCGCTTCAATAAAGGGCCGGAGCCGCGACCGCGTGAAAGCCAGCCACCAGGCGAGCGGCGCCCCGACCAGCAACAGGACCACCACGGTGATCGCGGCAAGCTTGACCGTAAGCCAGACGGGGTCGAGATCGGGCATCGCCGTCAGTCCGCGCCGTATCCGAATGTCGCGATGAAGCGGCGCGCCTCGGGAGCCTTGAGATAGGCGAGAAATAGACGACGGGCGTCGCCGCCGCAACGCTGCCGGAAGGTCCTAACCATCTGATCCGCTCTCGTCATTCGATATAGGCGCTAGACTATATCGAATGACGACCACGTCCTGCCACCGTTATTTTCATTTGGGAATATCGCGGAGCGCCCGCCGCAGTTTTTTCATCTCCGGCTCGATGGCGGAGCCGGCCAGCGCCTCCATCCGCCGATAGGACGACAGCACGGCCTCGCCCAGCGCCGTCAGCTTGGTGCCGCCACCCGAACGGCCGCCCTTGCTCGCGGCGACCAGGGGCTCGGCGAAATACTGGTTCATCGCTTCGACCAGGTACCAGGCCCGCTTGTAGCTCATCCCCATCCGCCGGCCGGCGGCCGCGATCGAGCCGGTGTCCTTGATGCCCTGCAGGATATCCGCCTTGCCCGGCCCGATGGCGATATCCGGCTCAAGAACGATGCGAAGGCGCGATCCCAGCGTCTGATTGCCCGCTTTCATAGCCCAATTTGAGCACAGGATGCCCGCCAGGGAAATGCCCTCTGCCGGCCCGTCGGGCGATGGCACGGATGATGCACTTAGTACCGGTAAAAGCGCCTTCCTTCCCGGGGCAGGGCGCGAAATCGGAGCGCCAATTGAACGAATTCGCATCGCCTCGATCAAGAATCGGGCATTCGCCTTCCGATTTCCCACGCAGCCCCGTCGGCGCGATGCAAGCCGCGGCCGGGCCGTGGCGTCAAGAAGAAGGAGTGAATGACGCATGAGGAGCATCACTGGTTACGGCAAGACCATCGCGTTCATGCTGACGGTCATGCTGCCGACCCCTTCGCTCGCGGCCGGCGCGGATCTGGGCCACCAGGCCACGGTCATCGCCACCGCCCCCTTCCTGTCCAGCCCAGCGAGGTTACAAAGCTGTTCCATGGCTGCCCAACTTTCCGGCCGTCGCGCGTGATGAACCGTTGCGCACTGCCTCCGGCCATGTCGGCCGGCGTCCCGGTCTGCCTTCTAAGTGAGCAGCGGCGAGAGGCAAGTCCGCCGTGTCCGTAGCCGCGCCCCAGGAAGACACGGTTCCCGTCGTCCGCGATCCGGGCGACCGCCGCTGGCTGGTGCTCGCGACGCAGCTCGGCATTCTTCTTCTCATCTTCGGGCTGTGGGAGTTGGCCTGCGTCGCGGGTTGGATCAACGCCGGCCTCGCGGGCCAGCCGTCCCGAATCTTTGCGCTGTTCGTCGACGCGATCGTGAGTGGTGAGATTTTTCGCCATCTCTACGCGACACTCTATGAGGAGTTTCTCGGCTTCGCGATCGGCGGCGCCGCCGGGACCGCAGTCGGTTGGGGTCTCTGGTGGTCGCGCTCGCTGTCCCGCATCCTCGAACCCTTCGCAGTGATCTTCAACGGCATTCCCAAGATCGCCCTGGCGCCGCCGATGATCGTTTGGTTCGGCATCTTCCAGACTTCGAAGATCGTGCTGGCGGCGACGATCTGCTTCGTCGTCGCCTGGCTCAGCGCCTACGCGGGCACGCGCCAGGTCGATCGCGACCTGCTCGACATGCTGCGCGCGATGGGCGCCAACAAATGGCAGCGCTTCGTCAAGATCGTGGTCCCGGCGTCCATGCCCTGGGTCATTTCCGCGATCAAGATCAACATCGGCTTCGCCCTGGTGGGCGCGGTCGTGGGCGAGTTCGTTTCGTCCAACCAGGGGCTCGGCTATCTCGCCGTGCAGGCGGCGATCCAATTCCAGATGAGCCAGCTCTGGATGATCGTCTTCGTGATCATGCTGGTCGCCGCCGTTCAGTACTGGATCGTTTTGTGGGCCGAGCGAAGGCTCCTCGCCTGGATGGGCGAGGACGGCAAACGCGCGGGCCTTTGAGCAACAACCGAGATCGACAAGCCAAGATCAACAAAGGAGCACAAGAATGAGCAAGACTCTCATGACGCGGCGTTCGTTTAATGCCGCGCTGGCGGCCGGCGCGACGCTGACCTTCCTGCCGGGAACCGGCAGGGCGGCGGTCAAGATCACCGCCGCCGAAGCGGTCGAGACGATGTATTACCTGCCGCTCTACGTCGCGAAGGCCAAGGGCTTCTTCGAACAGGAAGGCCTCGACGTGAATATCTTCAACGCCCAACAGCGCACAATCGCCTTGCGCGCAATCGTCGCCGGCGACGCCTTCACCTACAACGGCGACCCGGCGGAGCCCGCGCTCGGCCGCATGCGCGGCGCCAAGTGCAAGAATATCGGCGTGCTGGTCAACCGCGCGGTACAGGTCGTGCTCGCCAAGAAGGGCGTGTCCAAGGATCCGAAGGACTGGAAGGGCGAGAAGATCATCGTCCCGCGCCCGCCGCACACCGCCGTGTCGCTGATCCAGATGCTGCTCATCGACAACGGCTACACCAAGGCCGATGCGGACGGCCTGGTATGGAAGCCGAAAAGCGGTAAGAGCGTGCACCTGCTGCCGGTCATCGCCGGCTCCGAGTTGAACGCGCTGATCGCGGGCCAGGCCAAGCTGTCGCTCACCAACGAGCCCTCGACCTCGATCGGCGTCTCGAAGGGCTTCGTGCCGATCGCCTCCTTCTCCGAGCATTTCGGGCCCTTCTTCTTCACCAGCTTCGCGGTGATGGAGGATTCCATCAAGAACAAGCACAAGGAGGTGCAGGCCTTCGTCAACGCCATCACCAAGGCGATGGTCTACGGTCACAAATACCCGGAGAAGGCCGCCGAGGTGGCGGTCGCCCGCTACAACAAGGCGGACCCCAAGGTGATCCACGCCGCCGCGTTGCGCATCGTCGCGCAGGGCGCCTATCCGAAGAGCATGGTCGTCACCAAGCAGGCCTACGACAACAACTTCAACAAGCTGCTGAAGGCGACCGGCCACCCGGCGGCCGGCTACAAGTTCGACGAGCTCATGGATCTGAGCTTCGCCGAAAAGGCGGCATCCGCGATCACCGACGTCAAGCAGGGCTGACAGGCGCTGGCCGCTTTCCCGGCGCCGCCAAGCGGTCCCGGGACGGCGGCCGACGGGCCACTCGGCCCGAGCGCCGCGAGAATGACATGACTGAAACCTTGACCGTATCGAGAGAACAGGCATCCGCGCAGGCCGGATCCGCGGCGCGCGTGCGGGTGGAGTTCGACAACGTCACTAAGGTGTTCCGGCAGCGCGAGCAGCAAATCGTCGCGGTTCGGAACATGAGCTTCACGCTGCGCGACCAGGAGTTCGTCAGCATTCTCGGGCCATCCGGCTGCGGCAAATCGACGACGCTGAAATTGATTTCCGGCCTCGACTTTCCCGCCGCCGGCGCCGTCCGCCTCGACGGCAAGACGGTCAAGGGCCCGTCACCCAAGGTCGGCTTCATGCTGCAGAAGGACCTCCTTCTGCCGTGGCGGACGATTCTCGAGAACGTCACCATCGGCCTCGAGACGCAAGGCATGCCGCGCGCCGAGCGCACCGACCGCGCGCGCAGCCTGATCAACAAATACGGGCTCGGCGGCTTCGAGGACGCCTACCCCCGGCACCTGTCGGGGGGCATGCGTCAGCGCGTCGCCCTGGCGCGCACCCTCGCCGCCGATCCCGAGATCCTGCTACTCGACGAGCCGCTTTCGGCGCTCGACTACCAGACCAAGCTGAAGATGGAGGAAGAGCTCGTCCGCATTCTTCAGGAGGAGCGCAAGACGGTCCTTCTGATCACCCATGACATCGCCGAGGCGGTTTCCGTGTCCGACCGCGTGCTGGTCTGCTCGGGCCGGCCGGGGCGCATCAAGGCGGAATTCGCCATGCCCTTCTCCAAGGGCCACTCCCCGCAGCAGGCCCGGAACGAGCCCGGCTTCAACGAGCATTTCAACGAGCTATGGCGCGAGCTGGAAGCCGATGTCACCATTTGAAGCCAGCGAGATCGCATCCGCGCCGCATCTCGGCGAGCTCCCCGAGGCGAAGGCGCCCAAGTCCGACCGATGGGGCGTTGCCGGCGCGCAGCTCGCCATCGTCGCCGTCTTCGTCGGCCTCTGGCAGCTGGCCGTGGTTCGGGGCTGGATCACCGAGTTCTTTTTCGGCAAGCCGTCGGAGGTGTTCCACTATCTGTTCGCCCGCACCATCGACGGCTATCTCATCAACCACACTTGGGTGACGCTCTATGAAGAGCTGCTCGGCTTCGGCGTGGGCACCCTCGTGGGGACGGCGGCGGGACTGTCGCTCTGGTGGTCGCCCTTCCTGTCCCGCGTGCTCGAGCCCTTCGCCGTCGTCTTCAACGCCACGCCGAAGATCGTGATCGCGCCGCTGCTCATCGTGTGGTTCGGCATCGGCCTCACCTCCAAGGTCATGATCGCCGTGCTGATCTGCGCCATCGTCGCCTGGCTCGGCGCGTTCGACGGCGTCCGCGGCGCCGACGCGGACCAGATGGACATGGTGCGCGCGGTCGGCGGCAAGCGCCGCCACGTGTTCTGGAAGATCGTGGTGCCGAGCAGCCTGCCCTGGATCCTGACCACCATGCGGATCAACATCGGCCTCGCCCTGATCGGCGTGATCACCGGCGAGTTCCTGTCCTCGACCGCGGGCCTCGGCTACCTCGTCGACAGCACCGCCAAGCTCTACCAGATGAGCCACACGATCGCCGCGGTCGTGCTCATCGGCGCTATCGCTGCTGCCCAGTTCTATTTCGTGAACTGGCTCGAGCGGCGCCTGCTGCCCTGGGCGGAGGACACGGAGCTCGAGTTCATCACCTGAGTGCCGGATACTCCCCAACGCACCCTCCCCTCTTCCGGGCCCCCTCTCTCCCATCGACAGCGCGCGATTTTTAGTGAGAATCACCGAATGAAACAAAGCACCAGACTGGCCGTCGACATCGGCGGCACCTTCACCGACGTGGTCCTGGAAAAAGCCGGGCAGCGTTACAGCACCAAGGTCCTGACCACGCCGCAGGCGCCGGAGCAGGGCGTGATCGAGGGGGTATCGGCCCTGCTCGCCGAGACCAAGGTCGCCCCGGCAGAGCTCGAGCTCGTCATCCACGGCACCACGCTCGCCACCAACGCCCTGATCGAGCGCAAGGGCGCGGCGACCGCGCTGGTCACGACCGACGGGTTTCGCGATTCGGTCGAGATCGCCTACGAGCACCGCTTCGAGCAGTACGACATCTATATGGAACGGCCGAAGCCGCTGGTCCCGCGCTACCGGCGCCACACCGTGCCGGAGCGGATCGCCGCCGACGGCTCGGTCCTGCTGCCGCTGGACGAAGCCGCCGTCGCCGCGCTGGTCCCGGTCCTGAAGGAACAGAAGGTCGACGCGGTCGCGGTCTCCTTCCTGCACAGCTACGCCAACCCGGCGCATGAGTGCCGCGCCGGCGAGATCCTGCGCGCCGCGATGCCGGGCGTCTCGATCACCCTCTCCGCCGATGTCTGCCCGGAGATCCGCGAATACGAGCGGACCTCGACCGCCTGCGCCAACGCCTATGTCCAGCCGATGATGGCGCGCTATCTGGAGCGACTGCGCGACAGGTTCGGGAATCTGGGCATCACCTGTCCGCTGCTCCTGATGATGTCGAGCGGCGGCGTGACGACGGTCGAGACGGCGATTGCCTATCCCATCCGGCTGGTCGAATCCGGCCCGGCGGGCGGCGTGATTCTCGCGCTCAACATCGCCGCCGAGAATGACATCAAGAAGGCGCTGTCCTTCGACATGGGCGGCACGACCGCCAAGATCACCCTGATCGACGGCCTCAAGCCGCAGCTCTCGCGCTCCTTCGAGGTCGCCCGCATGTACCGCTTCCTCAAGGGCAGCGGCCTGCCCATCCGCATCCCCGTAATCGACATGGTGGAGATCGGCGCGGGCGGCGGCTCGATCGCCTCGCTCGACGAGCTGGGCCGGATCAACGTCGGGCCGGAAAGCGCCGGCTCCGTGCCGGGGCCCGCGAGCTATGCCCGCGGCGGAACCGAGCCCACCGTCACCGATGCCGACGTCGTCATGGGCAAGATCGATCCCGAGCGTTTCGCGGGCGGCAAGGTGCCGATGGACCCCGCGCTCGCGCGCAAGGCGGTCGACCGGGTCATCGGCGCGCCGTCCGGCATGACCACGGAAGTCGCCGCGGCGGGCATTTCCGAGATCGTCACCGAAAACATGGCCAACGCCGCGCGGGTGCACGCCATCGAGAACGGCAAGGAGACGACGGAGCGCACGCTGATCGCCTTCGGCGGCGCCGCGCCGCTGCAGGCGGCCCGCCTCGCCGGCAAGCTCGGCATCGACCGGATCATCGTGCCGTCCGGCGCGGGCGTCGGATCGGCGGTCGGCTTCCTGCGCGCGCCCATCGCCTACGAGGTGGTGCGGACACGGTACCTGCCGCTGAAGGGGCTCGATTTCGAGCTGGTCAACGCGCTTTTCGCCGAGATGCGGGCGGAAGCCGAGGTCGTGGTTCGCCTCGGCGCGCCGTCGGCGCCGCTGACCGAAACGCGCACGACCTATATGCGCTACCGCGGCCAGGGGCATGAGATCGTCGTCGACCTGCCGGCCAGGGACTACACCGCGGCCGATGCGGCCACCTTCGGCGAGGCCTTCGACCGGGAATATCGCAAGCTCTACTCGCGGACGATCCCGAAGCTCGAGATCGAGGCGCTGACCTGGACCTTGTCGCTGGCGACCGACCGCTCGCTGCCCGAGGCGGTGAGCCCGTTGGCCGAGGCCTACCAGCCCGACCCGTCCGGCCACCGCATGGTGTTCGATCCCGATCTCGGCCGGACCGTCGAAGCGGCCATCTACGAGCGCCGCTCGCTCGAGCCCGGCGCGGTCATCGCGCAGCCGGCGGTCATCGTCGAGGATGAGACATCCACTTTCGTCGCCTACGGCTTCACGGCGACCATCAATCGGCTCGGCCAGATCGTGCTGAGCAAGGAGACGACGCAGTCATGAACGACAGTCACATGCAGGAAATCCGCAACCAAGTCATGTGGAACCGCCTGATCTCCGTCGTCGAGGAACAGGCCCAGACGCTCGTCCGGACCGCGTTCAGCACCTCGACCCGGGAAGCGGGCGACGTCTCCGCCGGCGTGTTCGACTGCCAGGGCCGGATGCTCGCCCAGGCGGTGACCGGCACGCCCGGCCACGTCAATTCGATGGCGCGGGCGGTCATCCACTTCCTCGACGTCTTCCCGACCCAGACGATGCGGGACGGCGACACCTACATCACCAACGATCCGTGGAAAGGGACCGGGCATCTGCACGACCTGACCGTGGTCTCGCCCACCTTCCGGAACGGCAAGCTGGTGGCGCTTTTCGCCTGCACCAGCCATCTGGTCGATATCGGCGGCATCGGCCTCGCCCCCGACGGCAAGCAGATCTATCACGAGGGGCTCTTCATCCCGATCATGCCGCTGGCGCGCGAGGGCCAGATGGACGAGTGGCTGCTCACGCTCATTCGCGCCAACGTCCGCGAGCCGGTGCAGGTGGAGGGCGACATCTACGCGCTTGCCGCCTGCAACGAGACCGGCAGCCGGCGGCTAATCGCCATGATGGACGAATACGACCTCGACGCGCTGGACGACCTCGGCGTTTACATCTTCACCCAGAGCCGCAACGCGATGACCGCGGCCATCGCGCAGTTGCCCAAGGGCACCTGGTACAACACCATGCGCATCGACGGCTACGACACGCCGATCGACCTCACCGCCTCGCTGACCATCGGCGAGGATAGCATCGATGTCGATTTCGCCGGCAGCTCCGGCACGTCGGACCGCGGCATCAACTGCCCCATGTGCTACACCGAAGCCTACACCTCCTTCGGCGTGAAATGCGTCGTCGCGCCGCGTATCCCGAACAACGCGGGCTCGCTCGACGC
>CAZPFL010000151.1:0-12692 GCA_964585785.1 uncultured Rhodospirillaceae bacterium | reverse complement strand
ACTCGTCCGGATGGGTCACGCTGACCAGCTCGACCTTGTTGAACTGGTGCTGGCGGATCATGCCGCGCGTATCCTTGCCCGCCGCGCCCGCCTCGGAGCGGAAGCAGGGCGTCCAGGCGGTGACGCGCGTTGGCAGGTCCGCGGCCTCCAGCACCGAGCCCGCGACCAGGTTGGTCAGCGGCACCTCGGCGGTCGGGATGAGCCAGAAATCATCGGCGGTCCGGTAGAGGTCCTCGGCGAATTTCGGCAGCTGGCCGGTGCCGTAGAGCGCCTCGGAGCGCACCAGCATCGGCGGCGCCACCTCCGTGTAGCCGAAGGTCTCGGTGTGCAGCGTCAGCATGAAGCTGGCGATGGCGCGCTCCAGCCGCGCGAGCGCGCCCTTGAGCACGACGAAGCGCGCGCCGGACAGCTTGGCGGCCGTCTCGAAATCCATCAGGCCGAGCGCCTCGCCGATCTCGAAATGCTCCTTCGGCTGGAAATCGAAGGCGCGCGGCGTCCCGACCCGCCGCTCCTCGCGGTTGGCGGTCTCGTCCTTGCCGTCGGGCACGTCGGCGGCCGGCAGGTTCGGCAGGGTTTCGAGGACGGACTTCAGCGCGGCGGCAAGCCCGCGCTCCGTCTCCTCCGCCTCGGTCATGCGCTCCTTGAGCGACTGCACTTCGGCGACCAGCGCGCTCGCATCCGCGCCGCTCTTCTTCGCCGCGCCGATCTCTTTGGAGGCCTCGTTGCGGCGCTGCTGCATCTCCTGCATCGCGGTCTGCGCCGCCCGCCGCTTGGCGTCGAGGTCGAGGATCTGCGGCGCCGCCGGCGGCAGGCCGCGCCGCCGCAGCCCGTCGTCGAAGGAATCCGGCTGTTCGCGGATGAATCGCAGGTCGTGCATGTCGCACCGGTCCGAAATTGATGACGTTGAAAAACTGGCCGCTTTATAGGGAGCTAACGGCTAGTTGTCATCCTCCTGCTCGGCTTCCTGCTCGGCCTTTTCCCGGCTGCGCTCGACCCAGCGGGCGGACCAGATGGAAATCTCGTAGAGCAGGATGATCGGCAGCGCGAGAGAGATCTGGCTGAGCGGATCAGGCGGCGTGAGCACCGCCGCGGCGATGAAGGCGATGACGATGGCGTAACGCCGCTTCTGGCGCAGGCCTTCGCTGGTCGCCAGGCCCGCGCGCGCCAAGAGCGTCAGCAGGACCGGCAGCTCGAAGCTGATCCCGAAGGCGAAAACCAGACGCATGACGAGCGCGAGATACTGGTCGACCTTCGGCTCGAGCTGGATGGCAAGCGTCCCGGGGTGGGCCGTCTGCTCGAAACTCGCGAAGAACTTCCAGGCCACCGGCAGGACCACGTAATAGACGAAGGCGGCCCCGGTCAGGAACAGCACCGGCGTGGCGATCAGGAAGGGCAGGAAGGCGCGCCGCTCGTTCTTGTAAAGACCGGGCGCGACGAACAGCCAGATCTGGTTCGAAATTACCGGAAAGGCAATGAACGCCCCGGCGAAGAAGGCGACCTTCATGTTGGTGAAGAACTTCTCCTGCAGCGCCGTGAAGATCAGCCGGCGCCCCGACTGCCCCTTCCAAAGCTGGGCCAGCGGATCGACGAGAAAGTTGAAGATCGCGTCGGAGAAGTAGAAGCAGATGGCGAAGCAGATGAAGAAGGCGATGACGCTGTAGATCAAGCGCCGCCGCAGCTCGACCAGATGATCGAGCAACGGCATCTTGGCGTCCTCGACCTCGTCGCCCGTCTCGTCGCCGGTCTTTTCGCTCATGGCGCCTCGTCGGCCTTTGTCTCGACCTTCGTGTCGGCCTTCTTGGCCGCCTTCCTTTTCCTGGCCGGCTTTTTGGCCGGGACGGCAGGCGTTTCAGGCGCAGGTTCGGACACGGGCGCTTCAGATGTCGGTTCAGGCGCGGGCGCTTCAGACGTGGGCTCGGGCGCGGCCGCATCGCTTTCGGCCGGCGTCGCCGGCTCGGCGGGCATCTCCGGATCCGCGGCAGCCTGCTCTTTGAGCGACTGGCCGATCTCCTGGACCGACTTCTCCATCTCGCGCGCCGGGTCGGCGATGGTCTGCAGCTCTTTTTCGAGATCGGCGTCGGCCGCCTGCTCTATCTCCTTGCGCAGATCGTGAAGCTCCGCCTCGCGGGCAAGCTCGTCGATGCTGTCCTGGAAGTCGCGCGCCATGCCGCGGAGCTTCCGGATGGCCATCGTCACGGTGCGCAAAACGCGTGGCAGGTCTTTCGGCCCGATCACGACGACCGCGACGATGCCGATCACCATAAGCTCTTGCCAGCCAATGTCGAACACGGCCGCGCGCGTTCCCTATTCCACCGGAGTATCGGGTATGAGGTTGCTACCCTTTGGCAGCTTTGTCCTTTTCGGTCCGCCGCATTTCAGCGCTGCCCTGGATCGTCTTGACCTCTTCTTCTTCGTCGTCACCGCCGTCTTCTTTCATCTGTTTCTTGAACGATTTCAGGCCCTTTCCGAAATCGCCCATGAGGCGCGACAGCTTGCCGCCGCCCCCGAACAGAATCAGGACCACGGCCAGGACGATCAGCCAATGCCAAATACTAAGTGAGCCCATCCTGTTACCTCCTATCGCCGGGGCGGCGAATAGTTATCTAATTGGCGCCGATAATTGCAGAAGTGTTGCCCCGCCGCAACGCCGCTTTCATCGGACACAACCAGTGTATCGCGCTTCCGTGAATCATGTGCAATGGCCTGGATTGCCCGGCCCATGGCCGGGCAACGGCGCCTCGTGCGGCTATTCGCCGCCGCGCCGGGCGATCCGCGGCAACGGCACCAGCTCGCCGCCCGACTGCTCCGGCTCGTCTTCCGCGACCGCATCTTCGATGCTGTCCTCGAAATCGCTGAGCGTTTCCTCCGGCAGGCTTTCCAGCTCGGATTCGACCAAGGACTCCTCGTCCTCGGTCAATTCCATCTCGTCCTCGCCCTCGGCTTCGTCCGCGGTCGGCTGCTCGCGGAGCGCGCTCAGGGGTCCGAAGCCGGGCTTGCGGTCGAGCAATCCGGCCGCCTTCAGCTCCTCGACGCCCGGCAACGCGTCCATGCTTTCGAGCCCGAAATGGTCGAGGAAGGCTTCCGTCGTGCCCCAGGTCACCGGCCGTCCGGCGGTGCGCCGGCGCCCACGCGGGCGGATCCAGCCGACTTCGAGCAGCAGGTCGAGCGTGCCGCGGCTCAGCGCCACGCCCCGCATCTCCTCGATCTCGGCGCGGGTGATCGGCTGATGGTAGGCGATGATCGCCAACGTCTCGACCGCGGCGCGCGACATCCGCCGCGACACGACATTCTCGACCCGCAGATAGGGCGCAAGATCCTCCGCCGTGCGGAACGCCCAGCCCTTGCCGATCGGCAGCAGACGGACGCCGCGGTTGTCGTAAAGCCCGCGCAGCTCCTCGAGCAGCGCCTTGACGTCCGTGCCTTCGGGCATGCGGTCGCGCAAGGTCTTCTCGTCGACCGGCTCGGCCGCCGCGAACAGCATCGCCTCGAGAATGCGCAGTTGCAGAAAATGGTCCATTCCCGGTCTATCCCGTTTGGCTGTCCGTTTGATTGTCGCGGTTCGCGCTGCGGATGAAGATCGGCGCGAAGCAGCCCGACTGCTGCAGCATCAACTTGCCCGACTTGGTGAGCTCCAGGCTCGCCGCGAAGGTCGCGGCCAGCGCCGAGCGCAGCACCAGTCCACTGCGCAACCCCTTCGGCAGGAAAGACGAGAGCACCGTCCAGTCCGGCACGTTGCCGACCAGCCCGCGCAGCCGCTCCAGCGCGGTCTCCATCGAGTAGAGCTCGCTCGGATCGATGCGGAGCGCCGAGATGTTGTCGCGGCTCTTGAACTCGCCATAGGCCTTGAGCAGGTCGTAGAGCGATACCTCGTAGACCGCCGTGTTGACGATATCGACCGGCTCCGGCGCGCCGCGCGGAAAGAAGTCGCGGTTCAGCCGGGGCCGCTCCATCAGCGCGCGGCCCAAGTTGCGCATCGCCTCGAGCCGCTGCAGCTGAAAGGCCAGCCGTTCCGCCATCTCCGCCGCCGAGAGCTGCTCGCCGTCCGCTTCGGTCGACGGCAGCAGCAGGCGCGACTTGAGATAGGCGAGCCAGGCGGCCATCACGAGGTAGTCGGCCGCCAGCTCGAGCCGGAGCTCGCGGGCCTGCTCGACGAAGGTGAGATACTGGTCGGCGAGCTGCAGGATCGAGATCTTGGTGAGGTCGACCTTCTGGTCGCGCGCCAGCGCCAGCAGGACGTCGATCGGCCCTTCGAAGCCGTCGAGGTCGAGCAGCAGGCTGCCGCTCCCCGCCTCCGCTTGCGGCGGCCGGTCTTCCTCGAAGAAGGGCGTCGTATCCTGGGTCGGCAAATCAGGCGTCATGGCGGCGCATCATACGGTAGGGCGTCCCCCACCCGCATCGACTTAGTGCGCGGGGACGCGAATTCAATTTGTCACGAAAGGTTAAGAAACCCGGCTCAAGCCACTTTATTCCCAAGAATATCATCGAGCTCGCAGCGTGCCGCATCGAGGTCGGGCGAAGGCGTGTCCGCGACCCGGCGAAGCGCGTCACCGAGCCGCCGCGCGCCCGACTCGGACAGGGCCGGGGCGCTCGCCGCCACCGCCTCCATCTCCGCGAGGTCGCCGTTGCAGTGCAGCACCACGTCGCAGCCGCCGGCGATCACCGCGGCGGTCCGCTCGGCCAGGCTGCCGGCGAGCGCCTTCATGCAGATGTCGTCGCTCATCAGAAGCCCGTCGAAGCCCAGCTCGCCGCGGATGATCGAGTCTACGACGGCGGGCGAGGTCGTGGCCGGCCGGTCGGCGTCCGCCGCCGTGTAGACGATATGCGCGGTCATCGCCATCGGCATGTCGGCGAGCGCGCGGAACGGCGCGAAATCGCGCGCGCGCAGCGTTTCGAGCGGCGTTTCGACGATCGGCAGGCTCTCGTGGCTGTCGACGCGGGCGCGCCCGTGGCCGGGGATGTGCTTGATGACCGGGATCACGCCCGCGGCAAGAAAGCCGTCGCAGGCGGCGCGGCCGAGGCGCGCGATCGTTTCCGGATCCTCGGAAAAGGCGCGGTCGCCGATGATGTCGTGTGCGCCGGCGACCCGCAGGTCGAGGACCGGCGCGCAATCGACGTTGATACCGAGCGCGGCAAGGTCGCCGCCGATCAGCAAGGCATTGAGATAAGCGCCGCGGGCGCCCCGTTCGGCGTCCTGCTCGGCGATCCGGCCGAAGACGGCGGCCGGCGGCGCCTTCCGCCAGGGCGGCGACGGCAGCCGGGCGACGCGCCCGCCTTCCTGGTCGATCAGGACCGGCGCGTCCGCGCGGTCGACGCAGCGCCGGAAATCGTCGACCAGCGCCGTGATCTGCCGCGCATTCTCGATATTGCGGCGGAACAGGATGTAGCCGGCCGGATTAGCCGCGCGGAAGAAGGCACGCTCCGCCTCGGACAGCGCCGGACCCGCCGAGCCAAAGAACGCCGCAAGCGGCGCCTTGCTACTTCTTGGGCGCGACAATAAAGCACCCGTTGTGGCGCCGCTTGAGCTGGTCGCAGAGCGAGCGGGCGCTGGCGGCATCCTTCAGCGGGCCGGCCTGAACGCGGTAATAGACCTTGCCCGCGATCTTGGTCTTCTCGACGCCGAGCGCGAGCTTGCCGAGGAGATCGCCGTTCTTGTCCTTCTGCGTCTTGATGAAGTGGGTCGCCTGCGCTTCCGATGACACCGAGCCGAGTTGAATGCGATAGACGCCGGACGGAACCGAGGCGAGCTGCTCGGCCTTTGGCTCACGCGTCGTCTTGACGGGCGCCGTATGCGACATGTCGATTGTCTTGACCGGCGCCGTCCGGACTTCCTTCGGCGCCGCCTGCGCGGTCTTCGCCGCACGTTCCATCGACGCCGGCTCCTTCAGGGTCGGCGGCGGCACGAGCGAGCGCGCGGCCGGCGCGCCGGGCGGCGGCGGCGGCACCGCCGCGGACACTTTCGGCGTCTCGGGCGCCGCAGGCCGTTCCGGCACCGTATCGGCGGAGCGCATGCGCGACGGCTCGCCGCCCGCCGCAGCGGGCGCCTTCGCCGGGGCTGCCGCGGGCGGCGTCATCGGCCGCTCCGGCGGCGGCAGGATGCGCTCGACCTTGGCCGGCTGGCTGTTCTCGTTGAGCGACTGGTAAACGGTCATGTTCTGGTTCGGGATATTGGCGCCGCCGGGATTGTCGGGCGCCACCTTCATCGGGCCGTTCGGCTTGAGCAGCGGCGCGGCGCCTTCGCTGCCCTCCTTGACGCCTGCGTGGTACGAATACCAGGCGATCGTCACGCCGCCGGTCATCACGATCATGGTGACCAGGATCGGCACGATCAGCGAGGTCGGGCGGCGCACCGGCCGGTGGACTTCCTGCTCGAGCTCGTCGAGCGCGCTCAATTCCGCCCGCAACGGGTCGCGGCGACCGATCATCGCAATTCCTCCACCGGCTGAACGCCGAAAATACCGAGCCCCGCGGCAATCACCGTTTGAACACAGCGGACGAGCGCCAGGCGCGCGGATGACAGCTCGGGGTCATTCTCGACAATGAACCGCAGCGAGACGTCTTCCTTGCCCTTGGTCCAGAGAGCGTGGAATTCGGACGCCAGATCATACATGTAGAAGGCGAGGCGGTGCGGCTCGTGCGCTTCCGCGGCCGACTCCACCATGCGCGGCCAATTGCCCATCGATTTCATCAGACCAAGCTCGGATTCGTCCGTCAAGCGGGCAAAGTTTGCCTGGCGCAGCGCCGCGGGCGACAGGTCGATTCCCGGCAGCGCCGCCTCGGCCATCCGGGAGACCGAGCGGCAGCGGGCATGGGCGTACTGAACATAGAACACCGGGTTGTCGCGCGACTGCTCGGTCACGGCGGTCAGGTCGAAATCCAGCCCGGCGTCGTTCTTGCGCGTCAGCATGATGAAGCGCACCACGTCCTTGCCGACCTCGTCGACCAGCTCGCGCAACGTCACGAAGGTTCCGGCGCGCTTCGACATCTTCACGGGCTCGCCCTTGTCCACGATGCGGACGATCTGGCAGATCTTGACGTCGAGCGCGGCCTGCCCCTGCGTGATCGCCTTGGTCGCGGCCTGGACGCGCTTCACATGGCCGCCGTGATCGGCGCCCCAGACGTCGATCAGCGCCTTGAAGCCGCGCTGGAACTTGTCCCGGTGATAGGCGATGTCGCCGGCGAAATAGGTCAGTGTGCCGTCCGACCGCTTGACCACGTGGTCCACGTCGTCGCCGAAGGCGGTCGCCTTGAACAGGGTCTGCGGCTTCGGCTCCCAGTCGTCGGGTTTCATGCCCTTCGGCGGCTCCAGCGTGCCGACATAGATCAGGCCGTTGTCCTCGAGCCACTGCAGCGCCGCCGCGACCTTGCCGTCGTCCACGAGCTTGCGCTCGGAGGTGAAGACGTCGTGGTGGATGCCGAGCGCGCCGAGATCCTCCTTGATCAGCACCATCATGGCGTCGATCGCAAAGCCGCGCACGCGCGGCAGCCAGTCCGCCTCGTCGGCGGTCATCCAGCGGTCGCCGTCGGCGGCGGCCAGCGCCATGCCCACTTCCTTGAGGTAATCGCCGGGATAGAGCCCTTCCGGGATCGTCCCGATGGCTTCGCCCCGCGCCTCGCGGTAGCGCAGATAGGCCGAGCGCGCGAGGATGTCGACCTGCGCGCCCGCGTCGTTGATGTAGAACTCGCGGCAGACGTCGTAGCCCGCGGCGTCCAGCAGCGAGGCGAGCACGTCGCCGAACACCGCGCCCCGCGCGTGGCCGATATGCAGCGGCCCCGTGGGATTGGCCGAGACGAATTCGACGTTGACCCGCTCGCCGTTGCTCGCGTCGGAGCGACCGTAGCGGCCGCCTTCCTCCAGGATCTCGCCGAGACAGCCATGCCAGACGGTCGCGTCGAGCCTGAGGTTGATGAAGCCCGGCCCGGCGATCTCCGCCGAGGCGACGCCGGGCACCGCCTCCAGCTTTTCCGCGATCAGGCCGGCCAGGTCGCGCGGCTTCATGCGGGCGTCCTTGGCGAGCACCATGGCCGCGTTCACCGCCATGTCGCCATGCGACGCATCGCGCGGCGGCTCGACCGCGACCCGCGCGGTCTCCAGCCCTTCCGGCAGCTTGCCTTCGGCGACGAGCGCCTGCAGCGCCTCCAGAAGCCGGCCCCGCATGTCGCGAAACAGGTTCATGCCGCCGGGGCCTCCCCGGTCATCAGCCGCTGGTGCGCCCGCGTGGCGTAGCGGTCGGTCATGCCGGCGATATAGTCCGCGACCACGCGCGCGGTCCCGTCCGTCGCCGGCTCGCCGGTCAGCCGCCGCCACGGCTCGGGCAGGCGGTCGGGCGCGGCCATGAAGCCTTCGAACAGCTCGCGGACGATCTGGCGGGCGGACTCGGTCTCGCGCGTGACGGACGGATGACGGTACATGTGCTCGAAAAGGAAGCTTTTGATGTCGCGGTCCTTTTGAACCATCGCCGGCGAGAACGCAACGACTGGATGGGGCAGCGCGCGGACCGCGGCGGCGGAGATCGGGTCGGCCTCGCGAATCCGGCGGCGCGTCTCGGCCAGCACGTCGTTGACCATGGCGTCGATGAGCCGCCGCACGACCTCCTGGATGAGCCGCGCGGGATCGATTCTCGGATATTGCTGCGCGACCGTCCTGTAGATCTCGGCGACATGCGGCACCGCCTCGGCCAGCGCCTCCATGGTGAAGAGCTTGGCGCGCAGCCCGTCGTCGACGTCGTGGTTGTCGTAGGCGATGTCGTCGGCGATGGCGGCGACTTGCGCTTCCGGGCCGGCGAAGCTGCCGAGCTCCAGGTCGTAGCGCGCGTTGTACGCCGCGATGGTCTGCGGCAGCGGCTTCTTGCGCGCCTTGCGGCCGGTCAGCGGGCCGTTGTGCTTGACCAGCCCTTCCAGCGTCTCCCAGGTCAGGTTGAGGCCATCGAAGGCGGCGTAGCGCTGCTCGAGCAGGGTCACGACGCGCAGCGTCTGGTCGTTGTGGTCGAAGCCGCCATAGGGCTTCATCACCGCGTCCAGCGCCTCCTCTCCGGCATGGCCGAAGGGCGGATGGCCGAAGTCATGCGCCAGCGCCAGCGCCTCGGCCAGGTCATTATCCAGACTCATGCTGCGCGCCAGGCCGCGGGCGATCTGCGCGACTTCGAGGCTGTGGGTCAGGCGGGTGCGGAAATGGTCGCCTTCCGGCGAGACGAAGACCTGGGTCTTGTGCATCAGGCGGCGCAGCGCCGTCGAATGGATGATGCGGTCGCGGTCGCGCTGGAAGCAGGTCCGCGTCTCGCTCTCGGGCTCGCCGTAGAGGCGGCCACGGCTTGCCATCGGGTCGCTGGCATACGGCGCGCGGTCGGAGGCCATGGCCGGAAACTATCGAGCCTGGCCTGGGAACGCAACGGCGCCCGCAGGTTGTGGGCGGCCGGCCCGCGCGGGGATTGACAATTCCTGGCAGGGCGCTATCTAAGCCTTTAGAATAGCGTCTAATCCGAAGCTTTTAGGAACACGGCATGTCCGACGCCTTCGCCATGGAAAAAAGCGCCATCGAGCGCCGTTTTTCGGTCAGCGACAACGCTTGCCGCCGAATCGCGAAGCTTCTGGAGGGCGAGCCCGCCGGCACGATGCTGCGGGTGACGGTCTCCGGCGGCGGCTGTTCGGGCTACCAATACGGCTTCGGCTTCGATACCGAGCGCACGGCCGACGACCAATTCTTCGAGACCAACGGCATCACGGTGGTGATCGACGAGATGTCGCTCGACCTGCTGAGCGGCGCGGAGCTCGACTATGTCGAGGACCTGGTCGGCTCGTCCTTCCAGGTCAAGAATCCGAACGCGACCTCGTCCTGCGGCTGCGGCGCGTCCTTCTCCGTCTGACGCGGCGCCAGCCTCCCTACCCTTACCCTATTGCGAGCGCGTCAGGCCGGCTGCGCGCGCCGGCCGGTGAACCGGAGCACGGTCCGGGCCAGGAGCGGCATCACCGCCGGACGGACCAGGCGCTGGTCGTAGCCGCGCATCCGCCGCTCGTTCTCGCTCAGGCAGACCGCCATCAGGTCCTTGAAGTCGGCGTCGAAGCCCATGGCCTCGTGCCCGCTGGCGGTGAAGTTGTCGCCGCCGCCCACGTCGCGCGCCGTCTTGAGCCGCTCCCAGACGAGCGCGGCCCAGACGGTAAGAACGCGGAACGCGAAGATCGGCCGCTTCCACAAGGGAAGATTGCGGCGATGCCACGCCACCCAGTTCGAGAAGAACAGGATGTGGCGGCACTCCTCCTGCATCACCGGCTCGAAGGTCGCGACCAGTGCGGGCGGGAAGAAGCCCGACTGCCGCGCCAGCTCGAACAGGCCGAAGGCGAAGAAGCTGTCGATGCACTCGCTGAACCCGGTCCGCATATACGACCATTCGGTGTCGCGCGGCTTGAGGTATTCGGGCTCCGGCTCGAGCACGATGCCGTAGGCGGCCACCATATGCGCCAGCACTTCCTTGTGGCGCCCCTCCTCGAAGCCGTTCAGCTCGAGCGCCTTGCGCACCAGCGGATCGGCGACCGTCTCGGCATAGCCCAGCATGCGCATGCGGGCCTTGCCCTCGGTCTGCACGGCGATGTCCCAGATCGGCAGCTTGACCAGCCGGTCGCGCTCGGCGTCGCTCAGCTTCGGCCACTCGATGATCGCGGGCTTGTAGGGATTGTAGGTGTCGAGCAGCAGGCGGGAAAACAGCCGCTTGTGCGCCTCGCTGCCGAGCGGGACGTCGCCCGTCTCGTCGCCGCGCCAGTTGCGCGACGCCCGGTCCGCGTCCTGGATCACCGCCTCGTCCGGCAGCGCCGTCACCGGCGTCGTGTCGGGCCCGCTGTCGTCTTGTCTCATGGAGGCGTTCGTCACCATCGTCCTGCCCGGTCGTCCCACTCACCACGTTGCACGGCGCACCGCCGGGGTGCACCGCCTCGATGATACGGCCGGCCGCCAAGGAAGGCCCGCCCGGCCAAGAGCGGCCGCATGGTAGCGCAAACACCCCGGCCCGAGAACGCCGAATTCGCCGATCCGTCCCCACTGTGGCCGATACGCGACGCCTTGCCGCGGCGCAGAAAAGGGCGGGACCGGCCGCGCCGGCGGCTTTTTTCGGCTCTTGCGGTGCATTCCCGCGGCGGCTATGGCACCATCAGACGCGTTTCCATTCCCTTGACCGCACGGGACCGCCATGAAGATCGCGACCTTCAACGTCAATTCCATCAAGGCCCGCCTGCCGCGCGTCCTCGAATGGCTCGAGGAGGCCAAGCCCGACGTGGCGCTGCTGCAGGAAACCAAGACCGAGGACGGCACCTTCCCGCTGCTCGAGATACGCGGCCAGGGTTACGAGGCGGCCGTGCACGGCCAGAAGACCTATAACGGCGTCGCCATCCTGTCGCGCCATCCGATCGAGGATTTGCGCTGCGGCCTGCCCGGCGACAAGTCGGACGAACAGGCGCGCTATATCGAGGCCACGGTCAAGGGCTTCCGGGTGGCCAGCATCTACCTGCCGAACGGCAACCCGTCGGACAGCGACAAGTTCGGCTACAAGCTCGCCTGGATGGAACGGCTGCGCACGCATATCCGGCGCACCCTGCTGCCGACCGAGCTGCCGCTGGTGCTGGGCGGCGACTACAACTGCTGTCCGACCGACAAGGACGTCTACGACCCGGAAGGCTGGGCCGACGACGCGCTCTGCCGGCCGGAGACGCGCGCCCAGTTCCGCGCGCTGATCAACCTCGGGCTGACCGAGGCCTGGCGCGCGCTGCACAATGAGATCGCGTATTCCTTCTGGGACTACCAGGGCGGCTGCTGGCAGCGCGACCAGGGGCTGCGCATCGACCATTTCCTCCTGTCGCCGCAAGCCGCCGACCGCCTCGTCGCCTGCGAGATCGACCGCAAGCCGCGCGGCAAGGAAAAAGCCTCCGACCACACGCCGGTGTGGGTCGAGCTAAGCGAGTAGCGGAAGGTACCGCCGCAAAGCGTGGACGCGCGGATCAAGTCCGCGCATGACGCCAAGTCACTTAAATCAAAACAATGACGTCATGCGCGTCCCCCGACTTGATCGGGGGATCAGACACGCGCATCCACGAACCGTCCCTCAAATGTCCGCAAACACGTGCGTTTCGGCCTTGGCGCCGGGGTGCGTCACGGCGCCGTAGCGGGCGCTGCCGACGGTCTGGGCGTATTTCCAGAGCGCGCCGGAGCGGTAGTCCGTCTCGCGCGGCTTCCAGGCCTTGAGCCGCTTCTCCAGCTCCGCGTCGGAAAGCTCGACCTCGAGCGTTCCAGCGACCGCGTCGATCTTGATGACGTCGCCGTCCTTGAGCAGCCCGATCGGCCCGCCGACCGCCGCCTCCGGCCCGACATGGCCGATGCAGAAGCCGCGCGTCGCGCCCGAGAAGCGCCCGTCGGTGATCAGCGCGACCTTGTCGCCCATGCCCTGGCCGTAGATCGCCGAGGTCGTGGCCAGCATCTCGCGCATGCCGGGGCCGCCCTTCGGCCCCTCGTAGCGGATGACGAAGACGTCGCCCGCCTCGTACTGGCGCAGCTCGACGCATTCGAAGGCGTCTTCCTCGCAGTCGAAGCAGCGCGCCTTGCCGGTGAACTGCTGCTTCTCCATCCCGGCCACCTTCACGATGGCGCCGTCGGGGGCGAGGTTGCCCTTGAGGCCGACCACGCCGCCGGTCTTGGTGATCGGGTTGCTGACCGG
>CAZPFL010000150.1:0-12755 GCA_964585785.1 uncultured Rhodospirillaceae bacterium | reverse complement strand
AAGGAAGGCCAGCGTTATTCCAAGGCCAATTACGAGGTGATCCTGATCGGCCATGAGGGGCATCCCGAGGTCGTCGGCACCATGGGCCGCATTCCCGGCACCGTGCATCTGGTGTCGTCGGCCGAGGCGGTCGACACGCTCGAGGTCAAGAACCCGCAGAAGCTGGCCTATGTCACGCAGACCACGCTCAGCGTCGACGACACGCGCGAGGTGATCGACGCGCTGCGCAAGCGCTTCCCGGCCGTCGTCGGCCCGGACGTCAAGGATATCTGCTACGCGACGCAGAACCGCCAGACGGCGGTGCGCGAGCTCGCCGGCATGGTCGACGTGCTGCTCGTGGTCGGCGCGCAGAACAGCTCGAACTCGAACCGCCTGCGCGAGATCGGCGAGGAAATGGACGTGGCGAGCTACCTGATCGACGACGCGGCCGCGCTCAAGCCGGAATGGATCGAAGGCGCCGGCGCGGTCGGCATCAGCGCCGGCGCGTCCGCGCCGGAGGCGCTGGTGCAGGAGCTGATCCAGCGTTTGAGCGAGCTGGCCGAGATCCAGGTCGAGCATCTCGACGGAATCAATGAAAACGTGCAGTTCAAGTTGCCCGACGAGCTGCGCGGCCATGCGGCCTGACGCGCCGCGGATAATCGAAATGGCGGCATGCGGCGGGAAACGGGTCCGCCGCTGTTGCCTGAGAGACGGAAAGTAGGGGGTAGCTTTGGCAGTTCCACTTCGGCAAGGCCTACGTGTGGGCTGGTACATCGTCAAGCAGCGGCTCAGCGGCAACAAGCGCTATCCGCTGGTGCTGATGCTGGAGCCCCTGTTCCGCTGCAACCTCGCTTGCGCGGGCTGCGGCAAGATCGATTACCCTGACGCCATCCTGAACCGGCGGCTCAGCGTCGAGGAATGCCTGGAGGCGGTGGACGAGTGCGGCGCGCCGGTGGTCTCGATCCCCGGCGGCGAGCCGCTGCTGCACAAGGAGATCGTCCAGATCGTCGAGGGCATCGTCGCGCGCAAGAAATTCGTCTACCTCTGCACCAACGCGCTGCTGCTGGAAAAGCGGCTGGACCGCTTCAAGCCGTCGCCGTACCTGACCTTTTCGGTCCATCTCGACGGCCTGAAGGAAGAGCATGACAAGTCGGTCTGCCAGGAAGGCGTCTTCGACCGCGCGGTCAGCGCGATCAAGGCGGCGCGCGCGGCCGGCTTCCGCGTCAACGTGAACTGCACGCTGTTCGACAACGCCTCGCCCGAGATCACCGCCAAATATTTCGACTTCGTCACCAACGAGCTGGACGTCGAAGGCGTTACGGTTTCGCCGGGCTATGCCTACGAGCGTGCGCCCGACCAGAAGCATTTCCTCAGCCGGCGCAAGACCAAGGATTTGTTCCGCGAGGTCTTCCGTCTCGGCAAGGGCAAGAAATGGCGGTTCAGCCAGTCGACCATGTTCCTCGACTTCCTCGCCGGCAACCAGGAATACCACTGCACGCCTTGGGGCAACCCGACGCGCAACATCTTCGGCTGGCAGCGTCCCTGTTATCTCCTGGGCGAGGGCTACGCGCCCTCCTTCAAGGCGCTGATGGAGGAGACGGCTTGGGAGACCTACGGCACCGGCAACTACGAGAAATGCGCCAACTGCATGGTGCATTGCGGCTACGAGCCGACGGCGGTCAACGAGACGGTCGCCCACCCGCTGCGGGCGCTCAAGGTCTGGCTGCGCGGAATCCGCACCGACGGCCCGATGGCGCCCGAGATCGCGCTGAAGGATCAGCGTCCCGCGGAGTACGTGTTCGACCACATGGTGCAGCGCTTCATGGCCGACACCCATGACGACAAGGCGCCGTCAAAGCGGCGGCGGGACGAAAAGGGCGCCTCCGAGCAAAGCAACGCGGCGTAGCTGGCGAAGCGCGGCGTCGCTGTCGCGCGCCAGCCGGATCAGCGGCGGCAGATCCGCCGGTCGCAATATCAATCCCCGTAAAACGGCCCAGGGCCGGCGGCTTCCGTCGGGCGCGACGCCGTGCAGCGCCACGGGCGGGATCGCACGGTCGGCCGGATCGGCGATGACCCGGAGCGCGAGGAAGGGCACCCCCGTCTCGGTGGCGGCCTCGGCGACCGCGGCGCTCTCCATGTCGATCGCGAGCGCCCCGGAGGCGGCACGCAGCGTCGCCTTCGCCGCGACGCTGCAGGCCGGCTCGGCGGCCGCGAGCAGGCTTCCGATCGCCGCATTCGGTATTTCCTGCATCACCGCGCCGTGCCATTCCGCACACGCGATGCGCGGCCCGTCCGGCGCGCCGATGATGGTGTCGGGCAGGACGATGTCGCCGGGCCTGAGCGCGGCGTCGAGCCCGCCCGCGATGCCGATGCTGAGCAGCGCCGCGGCGCCTTCCGCGACCAGTCCGCGGGCGCCGAGATAGGCGCGCTCCGCGCTGGCGCCGGCGCAATAGGTGAGGGGCTGATGTTGGTCCGGGATCGCGTCGAGCGCCGCGGCGAGGCATTGTTCCTCGACGCGCATGCCGGTGATGATGCCGATGCGGCTCACATGCCGAAGGAAACGGTCTTGGAGTTGCCCTGCATGAGGCGGCGGTAGCGCGCCAGCGCCCAAGCCGGGAAGAAGGCACTGTAGCCGTGGTATTTCAAGTAGAAGACGCGCGGGAAGCCGACCGCGGTATACCACTTCTCTTCCCATTGCGTGCCGTTGCGCGGCGCGCCGAGCAGGTATTCGATGCCCCGGCGCACGGTCTCGCTCTCCACCTCGCCGGCCGCCATCAGGCCGAGCAGAGCCCAGGCGGTCTGTGACGCCGTGCTTTCCTTCTCGACGTTGCGCTTCTCGTCCCAGTAGCTCGCGCCGTCCTCGCCCCAGCCGCCGTCGGGCCGCTGGCGCGCCTTGAGGTAGTCGACGGCCTTGCGGATATAGCCGCTCGCCATGTCTTCGCCGGCGGCATTCAGCGCGCACAGCACCGACCACGTGCCGTAGATGTAATTCGTGCCCCAGCGGCCGTACCAGGAGCCGTCTTCCTCCTGCTCGCTGCGGAGCCAGTCGATGCCGGTGCGCATCACCGGGTTCTGCCGGTCGTAGCCGAACTGCGCCAGCATGCCGATGCAGCGCGCCGAGACGTCCGAGGTCGGCGGGTCGAGCAGGGCGCCGTGGTCGGCAAAGGGAATATGGTTCAGGTGGAAATGGGTGTTGTCCGCGTCGAACGCGCCCCAGCCGCCGTTGCGGCTCTGCATCCCGACGACCCATTCTTCCGCCCGC
Source organism: uncultured Rhodospirillaceae bacterium (assembly GCA_964585785.1). Taxonomy (GTDB): domain Bacteria; phylum Pseudomonadota; class Alphaproteobacteria; order UBA8366; family UBA8366; genus WHUA01. The sequence continues at coordinate 9,514 of CAZPFL010000150.1, read as the reverse complement.
GCGAGATTCTCGGTATGGGCGGACGGCTGGGCGCGGTGCATCGCCATCGCGACGACCGCGGTGTCATCAACGTCGGGGTAGTGATCGTTGGCGTATTGGAACGGCCAGCCGCCGGGCCTGAGCCCGGGCCGGGCATCCGCCCAGTCGCCATAGACATTCAGCACCTGCTTGTCGGCCAGCCAGTCCATCGCCTTCTGGATCGACGGATCGTCGCCGTCCGCGCCGGCCTCGAGCAAGGCGTGCGCGACGAGCGCGGTGTCCCAGATGGGCGAGACGCAGGGCTGGCAATAGGCCTTGTCTTCGCCGATCACGAGCAGCTTCTCGATCGCTTCCTTGGCGACCACCAGATCGGGATGGTCGAGCGGGTAGCCGAGCGCCGTCATCGCCATGACCGTGTTGGCCATCGCCGGATAGATCGCGCCGAGGCCGTTCTCGCCGTTCAGCCGCTCGGTGACGAAGGACATCGCCTTGTCGATCGCCTTCTTTCGCGGCGCGCGCGGGAAGAAAGGCTCCGCCAGGCGAAGCGTGGAGTCGATCCATAGCAGGATGTCGCCCCAGCGCGACCCGGTCGGGTTCCTGAGGTAGCGGTCGACCTTTTCGGGCGGCACGCGGAACAGCTCGCGGATGTCGACCTTGCGCGGGTTCACCGCGGCCGGCTTGAGCGCCATGAGGATCAGCAGCGGCGCGATCACCGTGCGCGACCAGTACGACACCTTCGACATGTGGAACGGGAACCAGCGCGGCAGGTGGAAGATCTCCACCGGCATGACCGGGATCGCGCGCCACGGCACCTGGCGGTAGAGCGCCAGCATGATGCGCGTGAACACGTTGCAGGTCTCCGCGCCGCCGCGCTCGAGGATCGCGTCCCGCGCGCGCTTCATATGCGGCGCGTCGATATCGTCGCCGATGATCTTGAGCGCGTAATACGCCTTCACGGTGGCGCTCATGTCGAACTCGCCGGCGTGGAAGAGCGGCCAGCCGCCATGCACGCCCTGCGCCTCGCGCAGATAGACGCCGATCTTGCGCTCGATTTCCGGGTTGGGCGTGCCGAGGAAATGATGCAGCAGGACATATTCGGCCGGGATCGTGGCATCGGCCTCGAGCTCGAAGACCCAGTGCCCGTCCGGCTTCTGGAGCTTCTTGAGGCCCGCCACGCAGTCGGCGATCGCTTGATCCAGGCGCTGCAAAGTTAGGGCGCCCAATCGTATGGGCGCGCTACCGGCGTCCGCTTCGCCAACTACCGCTTCAACCGCTGCAGTCATATCAGAAATCTTAATTTTTGCTTCTATTTGTGCACACGTGTTACTCGGTAACGTCTTCGACGCAAGGGATAAAGTCAAGACATGCGCAGTAACACTTCCGTAACGCAAAGAGAATGTGGCAATGCAGCAACAACCGCAATTTAGGGGCTAGCCGGGGTTTTCCAAGAGGTCGGCGACCGCTTTCGCGGCGTTAAAGCCCGATCGGACGGCGCCTTCGATCGTGGCCGGCAGCCCGGTATCCGTCCAGTCGCCCGCAAGGAATAAATTCCGCAATTCGGTACGGGTCGGCGGGCGCCGCCGCTCCTCGGCCGGGGTCTGGGCGAAGGTGGCGCGCTTCTCCTTGATGACGCGGCAGGCGGGCAGGGCGGCCGGCAGGGCGAGCGCGCGGCTGACGTCGGCCCAGGCGGCCCGGGCGATGGTCTCCGCGTCCTGGTCGACGAGGGCGTCGGCCGCGCTGATGGTGACGGAAACCATCGGGCCGCGCGCGAAAACCCATTCCGCGGTGCCGCCGACGATGCCGAGGATCGCCGGCCGCTCCCCGCCGGCATCCGGCAGGCGGAAGTGGACGTTGACGATGGGGTGGAAATGCTGCGGGGTTGTCAGCGAGGGCAGCAGCGCCGCCGCCGAGGGCGCGCTCACGGCGAGCACGACCGCGTCGTCCGGCGCGATCTCGACCGTCTCCCCGCCGATCTCGAGGACCTGCACCCGGCCGTCCGACGTGGCGATCCGCCGCAGGCGGTGGTTGAAGCGCAGCGCCACGCCGCGCCGGTCGAGGGTCGCGACGGCGGGATCGACGAGGCTCTGCGACAGGCCTTCCCGGGCGAAGCGGGGCCGGCAGGCCGCGCCGCCGCGGCCGAAGATCTCGACCAGCACGGGCCAGAGCAGGCGGGCGCAGGCATCCTCGGGCGGCGTGTTCAGGATCGCGATGGTGAGCGGCCGCCAGAAGCGCCGGTAGAGGCCGGGGTTGTCGCCGAACAGGTCCCGCACCGTGGCGTCCTCGCTGGCCCAGGCGAGGCGAAGCGCGCGGAGATAGTCCCAGGCGCCGCTGCCGGCGACCCGCCGCGCGTCGGCGAAGATCCACCAGGGCAGACGCCCCGCGTTCGGGCGGATCGACCAGCGCTCGCCCGACTGCAGGTCGATGAAGGGGATGACGGCGTCGGGCGCGGCCGGCAGGCTTTCCGCCGCGCCGGTCTCGGCGAGCAGCGCCGCGATCGCCGTATTGCCCGCCAGCATCAGGTGATTGCCGTTGTCGATGATGTGGTCGAGCGTCTCGTCATGGAAGGAGCGGCAGCGGCCACCGGCATGGCCCGCACCGTCGTACAGCGCGACCGCATGGCCCGCCGCCGATAGGCGGAGGGAAGCGGCGAGCCCGGCCATCCCGGCTCCGACCACATGCACCCGCGCCACGACGCTCAGCTCCGGCTTTGGTGATCGAGCGGCGACTTGTCGTCACCCTCCACCCTCGTGGGGGAGGGTTGGGGTGGGGGGGATACCCGCGCATTGGCGAACGGTTGCTCGACCCCCCACCTAAATCCTCCCCCGCAAGGGGGGAGGACTTCTCCGCAGCGGCCCTTCATGGAGACCATGGCCGCCATGGCGCCTAGAACAGCCCGTAGCGAAGCGCGATCCAGATCTTCGCGGCCTTCGACAGCTTTGCGGGGGCGTCGAGGCGTTGCCAGCCGCGGCGGATGAGCAGCTCCAGCACACGGCGGTAGACATGCATCATGACCACCGCGGGGCGGATCTTGCGCCGGTCGCAGCTGCGCATCGCGGCGATCGCCTCGGCGAAACGCTGCCGCGCCAGTACCGCCAGCTCGTCGCAGACGCGCGGCAGCGCCGGATGCGCAAGCACCGCCGCCGGCTCGCGCGCGGCGATGCCGTGCTTGTTGAGCAGCTCATCCGGCAGGTAGAGGCGGCCGCGCTCGGCGTCTTCCTTCAGGTCGCGCAGGATGTTGGTGAGCTGAAGCGCCTGGCCGAGCGCCCAGGCGAGCCGCGTTCCGGCTTCGCCCGGCTCGCCGAAGACGCGGACCGAGAGCATGCCGACCGCGCCGGCCACCCGCTCGCAATAGAGCGTCAGGGTTTCCATCGACGGCCCTTCGAAGATCTCGTTCGCGTCCATCTCCATGCCGTCGATCAAGGCGACGAAATCGTCCTTGCGCAGCCCGTAGCGCGCGACCGGGTCGAGCAGGGCGCGGGCCGTCGGCTTCTGGGGATGACCTTCATAGAGGCGGTCGATATCGCGGCGCCACTCGGCGAGCGCCGCGGCGCGCTCTTCCGGCGGCATGGGATCGTCGGCGACGTCGTCGATCTCGCGGCAGAAGGCGTAGATCGCGAACATCGCGTCGCGCTGCGCCTTCGGCAGCGTCCGCATCGCGCCGTAGAAGGACGAGCCGGCGCCTTTGACCACGGACAGCACATGCGCTTCGTCCGCGGCGCTGGCAATGGACGGTGCTGGGGATGGCGCCGGGAGCGGCTCCACGTCCGGTGTCTGCTGGGCCCGTGTCTGCTGGGATTGCCCGCGCCGACCGGGTCCGACCTGATCCTGGGCCCCGCGCAACGCGCTCACGTCACGCCCGGGCCGGCTGTTCCAGCGTCGGTTGGCCGAGGGCGCAAAGGGCGGTCTCCGCGATCTGGCGCGCGTTCAGGCCGGCCTCGGTGTACATGTCGTACGGCTTCGCCTGATCGAGGAAGCGGTCGGGCAGGAACATCGGCCGGACCTTGAGCCCGTCGGCGATCAGGTCGTTGCGCACGAGATGGTCGAGCACGGCGGTGGCGAAGCCGCCGATCGCGCCTTCCTCGAGGGTGATCAGCACCTCGTGCTCATGCGCGAGCCGTTCGATCAGGTCGGTGTCCAGCGGCTTGGCGAAGCGGGCGTCGGCGACCGTCGTCGACAGCCCCTTCGCGGCCAGCTCATCGGCCGCCTTGAGCGCCTCGGCGAGGCGGCCGCCGAAATTGAGGATCGCCACCTTCGTGCCTTCGCGCAGGATACGGCCCTTGCCGATCTCCAGCGGCGTGCCGTGCTCCGGCATGTCGACGCCGACCGAATCGCCGCGCGGATAACGGAAGGCGATCGGGCCTTCGTCATAGGCGGCCGCGGTGGCGACCATGTGGCGCAGCTCCGCCTCGTCGCCGCAGGCCATGACGACGAAGCCCGGCAGGCAGCTCAGATAGGTGACGTCGAAGGAGCCCGCATGCGTGGCGCCGTCGGCGCCGACCAGCCCGGCGCGGTCAATGGCGAGGCGCACGGGCAGCTTCTGGATCGCCACGTCGTGCACCACCTGGTCATAGGCGCGCTGCAGGAAGGTCGAATAGATCGCGGCGAAGGGTTTCAGGCCCTCGGCGGCGAGGCCGGCGGCGAAGGTGACGGCATGCTGCTCGGCGATGCCGACGTCGAAGGTGCGCTCGGGGAATTCCTTGCCGAAGATGTCGAGTCCGGTGCCGTCCGGCATCGCGGCGGTGATCGCCACGATCTTGTCGTCGCGCTTCGCCTCGTCGATCAGCGACTGGGCGAACACCTTGGTGTAGGAGGGCGCGTTCGACTTGCCCTTGTCCTGCGCGCCGGTCACCACGTTGAAGGTCGCGACGCCGTGATACTTGTCGGCCGACTTCTCCGCCGGGGCGTAGCCCTTGCCCTTGACGGTGACCGCGTGCAGCAGCACGGGGCCGGGCAGGTCGGTGTCGCGCAGGTTCTTCAGGACCGGGATGAGCTGGTCCATGTTGTGGCCGTCGACGGGCCCGACATAGTAGAAGCCGAGCTCTTCGAACAGCGTCCCGCCGGTGATCAGCCCGCGCGCGTATTCCTCGGCGCGCTTCGCCGCGACCTCGATCGGGTGCGGCAGGCGCTCCGCGATCTCCTGGCCGAGCCGGCGCAGCTTGCGGTATTCGCGCGAGGACAAAAGGCGCGTCAGGTAGTTGCTCAGCGCGCCGACGGGCGGCGCGATCGACATCTCGTTGTCGTTCAGGATGACGATCAGCCGGTTGCCGAGCCAGCCGGCGTTGTTCATCGCCTCGTAGGCGAGACCGGCGGTCATCGCGCCGTCGCCGATGACACAGATCACTTCGTTCTTCTTGCCCTTCAGATCGCGGCCGACGGCGAAGCCGAGCCCGGCGGCGATCGAGGTCGAGGAATGCGCGGCGCCGAACGGGTCGTATTCGCTTTCCGTCCGCTTGGTGAAGCCGCTGAGTCCGTCCTTCATGCGCAGCGTGCGGATGCGGTCGCGCCGGCCGGTCAGGATCTTATGCGGATAGCACTGGTGGCCGACGTCCCAGATCAGGATGTCTTCCGGCGTGTTGAAGACGTAGTGGATCGCGGTGGATAGCTCGACGACGCCGAGCCCGGCCCCGAGATGGCCGCCGGTGACGGAGACGGCATCGATGGTCTCCGCGCGCAGTTCGTCGGCGATCTGTCGTAGGTCGGTCTCCGGAAATTTGCGTAGGTCCGCCGGCGTGCGGATCTGGTCCAACAACGGTGTCTTCGATGCCACTCGAACCTCCTTCACCACACGCCCCGCTGGTATGAGCGAGCGTCTTCTTGTTCAAATCGCGTCCGCGTTCCTACGATATAATCGCCCCAGCGCGGTATTCCACACCGGGGTGGCCGGGATGTGCTCACACCATCTCAGCGTCTAACCTACACTATTTTTTTCGCGGAAATCACGGGCCTGTAACAAAAATCTTGCGGCCTGTTGCGCGCGCGCCACCCTGGTAGCACCGGATTATGGCGGAAATCGGGCAGGGCCATGCGGCCTATTTTACACCCGGAAGCGATATTCCTTGCTCGGGTCTCGCTCGATATCCGGCGGGTAACTCCTACGTTTATCGGCATAGTACTGCACGCGGTGGTCGCCGTCGGCCTTGCGGTTATAAGTCACGTAGAGTACGCGGCGCTTCGCGTCGGACAGGTTGGGGCCGGAGCCGTGCGGCGCATAGGAATCGAAAAAGACCACGTCGCCGGGCTTGGTCGGGCAGGGGACGGGATGCATCGCCGCGGTCTGCTCGTCGGAGATAGGCTTCCATTCCTCGGCGATCAGGCCCTTGTCGTGATAGCCCGCGACCATCTCCAGGCAGCCATTCTCCGTCGTCGCCTCGTCGATCGAGACCAGCGCGGTGATGAAGAAATCGGCGTAGGTGCTCCAGCCGGCCTGCTGGTCCTGGTGCGGTTTGAAGCCGTCGCCGCCGGGCATCTTGAAGTTGATCTTGTCCTTGAACAGCACCGCGGCCTCGCCGAGCAGCTCGGAGACCGCGCCCCGCAGCTTCGCGCCGTCGAACAGCGCGCGGAAGCCGTCATGGTAGGGATAGAAGTTTTCCATCCGGTTGAGCAGCCGGTCGCTGCCGTTCTTCAGGCTCTTCTCGAAATACATCATGTGCTTGCCCGGGGTTTCCGGGTAGCTCTCGACCTCGTCGGTCCAGCGCGCCAGGTCCTTCATCTCCGCCGCGCTGAACATGCCGCGGACGACGAGGAAGCCGTCGCGCTTGAAGTCGGCGATCTGCCGATCGGTAAGCTGGCGTTGACCTGCCACGATACGCACCTTGGTTGAGCCCCATTCCCTTGGCGGCGCAGCTTGCCCCTGCCGCCGGCGTCAAACAAGCGTAAGATGGTCGCAGCGCGCGTGCAGCGCAAGACGGCGGATGGAAGGGTGACGCAACGAAGCGAGCTGCGCGCACTGGATAACCGAAGCGCGCCGGGGTATTACGTGTTCTTCCTGGGGCCGAATGCAATTTGGAAGTGATAGGAGCAGGGGCGATGGCGACGGACGGAGACGCAATACGGGTCAGGCCGGCGACGACGGGCGACGCCGGCGCGTTGGCTGAATTCCTGATCACGATCGAGTGGTTCAAGAACCTGCCGGCCGATCCCGCCGCGCGCGTGCGCCATGTCGCGGCGAACCTGTCGCGGCTGGTCGACAACGCGGGGCATGACCTGTTGGTGGCGGAGATCGGCGACGGCGTGATCGTCGGCTATCTCAACATGCACCGCCAGCCTTGTCTTAACTTCGCAACGCCGGAAGGCTTCATCTCCGAGCTGTTCATCCACCCGAAGCACCGCGGCAAGGGCATCGGCGGCGAGCTGCTCATGCGCGCCGAAAAGCTCGCGCAGGAGCGCGGATGGTGGCGGCTGCATCTGGTGAACCACCGCGAACGCGACTCCTACCGCCGCAAGTTCTACGAATCCCGCGGCTGGACCGAGCGCGCGGCGATGGCCGACTTCATCCTGAACCTGCAGGAATAGCGACGGCGCGCTCGCTACACGCAATACCGCGCCGCGCCCTTGACGCAGCACCACATGAACTCCGGCTTCGAGAGCTCGACGCGCTCGGCCAGCGGGTCGCGGCGGCGGAGGTGGGTGCTGAGGCGCGCGGCGATGTTGACGATGGCCGCGCTTTCCATGGCGAGCCGACGGCTCTTGAGCCGGCCGGGCAGGGTGCGGGCCAGCGCGATCAGCTCGTCGGTGCGGTCGAGACATTGGTCGACCACGCGGCGGAGTCCCGGCGACAGCGCCGGCGCGTCCAGCGCCTCGACGGTGACCCCCTCGGCCGCCATCCAGTCCTGCGGCAGGTAGACCCGGTTCAGCGCCCGGTAATCGTCGCCGCAGTCCTGCAGGTGGTTCAGCACCTGGAGCGCGTTGCAGAGCGCGTCGTTCGCGGGATAGCCGTCGCGCGATTCCCCGTGCAGGTCCAGGAGATAGCGCCCGACCGGCGCGGCCGAGCGGTCGCAATAGTCGATCAGGTCGTCCCAGTCGTCGTAGCGCAGCTTGACCGCATCCTGCTTGAAGGCGGAGATCAGGTCGCGGCAGTGCTGTACCGTGACGCCGCATTGCTTCAGGCTCTCGCGGATGCGCTGCGCCTTCGCATAGGCCGGGTCGTCATTCTGGCCGAGCAGCGCCTTGTCGAAGCCGTCGAGCCGGCTGACCTTATCCTCAGGCGCCAGGTCGGGATTGTCGGCGATGTCGTCGATCGCCCGCGCATAGGCGTAGAAGACGGCGACATGCGGGCGCAGCCGCCGCGGCAGCAGGATCGAGCCGACCGGGAAGTTCTCGTCCCCGGCGCCCTTGCCGGACGGGGTTTCTGCAGATTTGAGGGCGGTGTCGCTCATCGGGCCAGCGGTTTTTTCTCGGGTTCTCCGTCGCGTTCCATCTCTGCCACAGCCGGTCGGCGATTGCCAGCGACGCCGCCCTGTCGGTGTGGATCAGGTTTGAACAATCTGTGCTATTGCTTGCCTTCCGTCGCGCGTATGACGGCCATGGGAGGTTGCATGACGATCGCTGAGTGGTGCCTGCTGGGCACCGTTTTGCTTTATCTGTTCACTGTGGCGCCGGTGAAGGTGCTGGGCTATCGCCAATACGACAATTCACGGCCTCGGGATCCGGACTTCTATAAGGACCCGATGCGCGCGCGGGCGCTTGGCGCGCACCTGAATGGTATCGAGGCCTTTCCATTCTTTGCCGTGGCCGTAATTCTCGCCGAGTTCCGGGCATGTCCGCAGGCCTTGATTGATTGGCTCGCGGTTCTCTTTTTGGGTCTGCGCGTGGCGTTTGTCGTGGCCTATGTGGCGGACCGGCCGACGCTGCGAACCATTCTTTGGAGCGTCGCCTTTCTGTCGAACCTGACGATATTCCTGTTGCCGGCAATCGGGTGGGTCTTTCCGGGGGCGTCGGCATCCTAGTCGCGCGTGTCACGAAATCTTCGCTTTACAGCCGGGTTACCGTTACGCTACGCCAGCCTTGATCCTGGCAGATAACCGCGTATTTTACTCCGGAATTCACCCTTCCGAGGCCGCCCGACGATGTCCAGCAGCAAAGCCCCCGCCGCCCGCCGCGAAAGCGTCAAGGTCATGATCCGGCACGTGCCGGTCGGCGGCGGCGCGCCGGTCATGGTGCAGTCGATGACCAACACCGACACCGCCGACGCGCAAGGCACGGCCGAGCAGATCTACGCGCTCGCCAACGCCGGCTCCGAGGTGGTGCGCGTCACCGTCGACCGCGACGAGGCGGCGAAGGCGGTGCCGAAGATCCGCGAGCTCCTCGACAAGCGCGGCTGCAACGTGCCGATCGTCGGTGACTTCCACTACATCGGCCACAAGCTCCTGACCGAGAACCCGGCCTGCGCCGAGGCGCTCGACAAATACCGCATCAATCCCGGCAACGTCGGCTTCCGCGAGAAGCGTGACGTGCAGTTCTCGACCATGGTCGAGATGGCGATGAAATACGAAAAGCCGGTGCGCATCGGCGTCAACTGGGGCAGCCTCGACCAGGA
>CAZPFL010000149.1:0-12758 GCA_964585785.1 uncultured Rhodospirillaceae bacterium | reverse complement strand
CAAGCTGCGGAAAACGCGGCAAGCTATCCCAACGCACCGGTTAACTATGTCATCCCCTTCGGTGCCGGCGGCGAATCCGACATCGCCGCGCATCTGCAACAGCCCTTTTTCCAGGAGCTGACCGGCCAGGACCTGATCATCTCGCGCAAGCCGGGCGGTGGCGGCGCCGTCGTCTGGAATGCGATGAACACGATGCCGGGCGACGGATACACCATCATTGGCGTCAATCTGCCGCATATCATCCTGCAGCCCCTGCTCGGTGCGAAATACAAGACCAGCGACATCACGGTCGTGTACATGTTCCACTACACGCCGCATGCGATCGTCGTCCGCCAGGACAGCCGCTTCAAGACGCTGAAGGACCTCGTCGCCTACGCCCGCAAGTCGACCAAGCCCTTGGTGTTCTCGGGCTCGGGACAGGGCTCGGCGAACGAGCTGGCGAAAATACGCTTCGACAAGCTGGCGAACATCTCGACGCGCTACGAAGCCTTCAAAGGCACCGGCGCGTCGGTCAGCGCGCTGGTGCTCGAAGCGGCCGATGCGGGCTGGGGCTACCTGACCACCGGGCTGAACTACGAGGACGACGTCCGCCTGCTCGCGATCGCGACCGACAAGCGCAGCTCGAGGCTTCCGGACGTGCCGACCTTCCGCGAGCTCGGCTACGACCTGGTCGGCGGCGCCTATCGCGGCATCGCGGTGCCGAAATCGACCCCCGTCGCGATCCGCCGGCGGATCTCCGATATCTTCGCCAAGATCAACCGCGATCCCAAGATGCGCGCCGAAATGGAAAAGCGCGGTTTTGCGCCGATCGACATTTCGTATGACGAGATGGCGAAGTTCTTGGAGCAAAAGCGGAAGGAATACGTCAAGCTGGCCAGGGACGCGGGCATCATCCCCACCCCGAAGCGGCGGAAATAAGCGGAACGGAGAAAGACCATGCGGATCGTCGACATTCGCGAATCGACGGCGAAGCTGCAATCCAGCATGCGCAATGCGGTGATTGATTTTTCGCGCATGACGACCAGCGTGGTTGCGATCATCACGGACGTGATCCGCGACGGCAAGCCGGTGGTGGGCTATGGCTGCGGATCGAACGGGCGGTACGCCCAGGGCGGCATTCTGCGGGAAAGACTGATTCCGCGGCTACGCGAAGCTGAGCCCGAAAGCCTGCTCGACGCCTCAGGCAACCTCGATCCCGTTCGCATTCAGGCCTGCATGATGCAAAACGAGAAGCCCGGCGGCCATGGCGACCGCGCCGTCGCGGCGGCGGTCATCGACATGGCGGTTTGGGACGCCGTCGCGAAGATCGAGGAAAAGCCGCTCTGGCGAGTGCTGTCCGAGCGGTACAACAACGGCGATCACGACGATCGGGTGCTGGTCTATCCCGGCGGCGGCTATTACTACCCCGGCAAGGAGATCGAGCAGCTGCAGAGCGAGATGCGGGCCTATCGCGAGCAGGGCTACCGCATCGTCAAGATGAAGATCGGCGGCGCCCCGCTCGACACGGACATCCGCCGCATCGAGTCGGTGCTGGAGATCGTTGGCTCGGGCGACAACCTTGCCGTCGACGCCAACGGCCGCTTCGACCTCGAGACGGCCATCGCTTTCGGGAACGCCGCAGCGCCCTACAAGCTGTGCTGGTTCGAAGAGCCGGGCGATCCGCTCGATTTCGCGCTGAACGCCGAGTTGGTGAAGCACTACGCGCGCCCGATCGCGACCGGCGAGAACCTGTTCTCGGTCCAGGACGTCAAGAACCTGGCGCTCTACGGCGGCATGCGGACGGACCGCGACTGGATCCAGGCCGACCCGGCGCTCGGCTACGGCCTCACGGAATATCTCGAGATGCTCGACGCGCTCGAGCCGCTGGGCTGGAGCCGCCGGCGCCATATCCCGCATGGCGGCCATCTTCTCGGGCTCCACATGGCGGCGGGCCTGCAGCTTGGCGGCACCGAGTCCTATCCGCTGGTTTTCCAGCCTTACGGCGGCTTCACCGACGACGCGGTGATTGAGAACGGCTTGACCGCGCCGCCGACGGGTCCCGGGCTGGGCATCGAGCAGAAATCGGCGCTGATCGAGGCGCTGAGGCCGATCGCCGAAGGCTGACCGCCCGAACACGGATACGCGCCGCGACGCGCGGGGAAACATTAAACGTCTCTATAGTGCGATGACGATCCCACCGGCACGAACGCCGACATTTTGACCCTTTGGAATAGACTGACATGACTGCCGTTACCCTTGAGCTTTCCGCATTACACCAGCTTGCCACGGAGATTCTCGTTTCCCACGACACCAGCGAAGCCAACGCCGAGCAAGTTGCCGCCGCGCTTGTCGCCGCCGAAGCGGATGGACAGAACGGCCATGGCGCTTCGCGCATTCCTTCCTACGCCGCGCAGTCGCGAAGCGGAAAGGTCGACGGGCACGCAACGCCGAAACTGAAGAAGGTCGCGCCGGCCGCGCTGCGGGTCGACGCACGCAGCGGCTTCGCCGCGCCGGCACTTAACCTCGCCGTCGAGGCGCTGACCGAGCTCACCCGCGAGACCGGGGTCGCGGCGGTTTCGATCGCCAATTCACACCATTCCGGCGTCGCGGCCCATCACGTGGAGCCCTTGGCGCAGGCCGGCCTGATTGGCCTGAGCTTCGGCAACACGGCGCAGGCGATCGCCCCCTGGGGCGGCACCAAGGGGCTGTTCGGCACCAACCCGATCGCATTCGCCGCGCCGCGCCGCAAAGGCGCGCCGCTGATCATCGACATGAGCCTGAGCAAGGTCGCGCGCGGCAAGGTCAACGCGGCCTTGCAGAAGGGCGAGAGCATCCCCGAAGGTTGGGCGGTCGATAAGAGCGGAAAGCCGACGACCGATCCGAAAGCCGCGATGGAAGGCACCATGCTGCCGATGGGCGACGCGAAGGGCGCGCAGCTCGTGCTCATGGTCGAAATCCTCGCCGCCGCCCTTTCCGCCTCGCATTTCGGCTACGAAGCCAGCTCCTTTTTCTCCGGCGAAGGCGAGCCGCCGCATGTCGGGCAGTTCCTGCTGGCGATCAACCCGGAGCCGCTGTCGCGGGGCCGGTTCCGCGACCGCCTCGAGGACCTCGTGACCGCGATCCTGCAGCAGCCGGGAACGCGCATCCCCGGCGACCGGCGCTATGCGCTCCGGGCGGCCGCGGCCCACAAGGGCATTTCGCTGCCGCAGCCGCTCTACGACGAGCTCATGCGGATGCGCGGGTGACCGGTGACTGGCCGGTCTTACGCGGCCTTGATCGGGTTGCTCAGCACGCCGACCTTTTCCAGCTCGACCTCGCAGGTGTCGCCCGGCTTCATCCAGATCGGCGGCTTGCGCGCGAAGCCGACGCCGGACGGCGTGCCTGAGACGATGATGTCGCCGGGCAGCAGGGTCATCACTTCCGAGATCGTTTCGATCAGCTCGGGCACGTCGAACATCATGTCGTCGGTGGTCGCGTCCTGCAGCGTCTCGCCGTTCAGCCGGGTCTTGATCCGGAGCCCCTTGCCCGCCGGCGGCAGCTCGTCGGCCGTCACGATATCGGGACCGAAACCGCCCGTGGCGTCGAAATTCTTGCCCGATGTCCAGGTCTGCGACTTGAACTGGTAGTCGCGGATCGACCCTTCGTTGAAGATCGAATAACCGGCGATGTAGCCGAGGCAGTCCTTCCGGGCGATGTTCCGGCCCTTGCGGCCGATCACCACGACCATTTCCGCCTCGTAGTCGAACTGATCGGAGCAGCGCGGCACGAGAAGCGGCTGGCCGTGCCCGACCAGCGTCGTGTTCACGCGCAGGAAAAGGACCGGATAATCCGGCTTCTTCAGGCCCGACTCCGCGGCATGGTCGGCATAGTTCAGGCCGACGCAGATAATCTTGCCCGGATTCCAGACCGGCGGGTGATAGACAATGCCGGCTGCGGGGATGACTGCGGATGCAGGCGGCGAGGCAACCGCCTTCTTGACCGCGTCCATGGCCGACGGACCGGCCGCCAGCAGCCCCGGCACGTCGCGCGGCAGATCGGGGGCTGCCACGGAAAGGTCCACGACCTCCTGGCCGCGGCGGGCGCCGATTACCGGCTGACCGGCTTTGTCGAAGGCAAGCAATCTCATTTTGGTTTCTCCCTTATTCGCCGCGTAGGGCGCGCTTTCTCAGTCGAGCCGATATACTAACAGCATGATCGCAGGAGAGATCGACGGCTATCAATACGCTTTGATCGAATCGACGCATTTGATCGCCGTCCGCCGCCCCGACGGCTCGCTACGTATGCTGCCAGGGGCGAAAGACGTCGAGGCCGCGGTGCGGGATTTCATTCGCGACGACCGGCCCGCCGGCGACAAGTCCGCCTGTTGACTTCATTTGCAGGCATTCCTTAACCGGGGCTTAAGCGCGCCGTGGCAGCATGTCCGCACGCCAAGGCTTCTGCAACTTTCTGCCAATTGCTTAAACCGGTGACTGCCTTCGCCATATCGTCCTGCCTGCATTTGCAGAAATTAGCCCTTGAAAATGAACAACGTTCAATTTATCTATGCGGCACTGAGCCGAACCTCCTTGACGAATTCCTTGAGACGATGGCGCGACGATCGGACCACAGCCGCGATGAGCTTTATGAACTGGCGATGAGCGCGGCGCGCGATATCGTCCAGCGGGACGGCCTGCGGGCCCTGACCGCGCGCAGCCTCGCGACCGCGATCGGTTATTCACCCGGGACCCTCTACAACCTGTTCCAGAACCTCGACGAACTGGCGCTGCAGGTGAACGCGGCCACGCTGGAGGCGCTCTACGCCGCCGTGGCGCAAGACGGCCGGTCGGGCGACCCGGAGGCTGACCTAAACCGCATGCTAGGCCGATATCTCGAGTTCCTGGAGCAAAACCCGGCGCTCTGGACGGCGATATTCGAATACCGCCGGCCGGCCGGGACCGACCTGCCGGCCTGGTATCTCAACAAGGTCCAAAAGCTGATGCGCCTGGTGGAAGACGCGCTCGCGCCGCTGTTCGATTCGAAAGACGCACGCGGGCTGCGCGAAGCGTCAGCCGTGCTGTGGACCAGCCTGCACGGTATCTGCACCCTGGCCGAGGACGGGCGGTTGTCGCTGGTCAGCGCGCGCTCGGTGCCGCAAATGGCCAAGTCCCTGATCGCCAACTATCTGGCCGGCCTGCGTACGCAGGCGAGCGGGAGACCCGGCCATGCTTAAGCGGCTGTTCGAGGCCCGCAAGGCCGAAGCGCATGACCCGCAGCGTCCGCGGCTGCTGCGCCGTATCAAGCGGCGCGCCGGACATCCCGATGCGGTCAACACGAACGAGTCGGCCCGGCTGTTGCCGATCGTGCGGCCGATCAACTTCCCCTTCCCCACCCTGGGCGGCAAGCAGATCTGGGCCGACATCTTCATCCGCTCGGGCTGGCGTATTCAGCGCAACGTCTACAGCGGCCATTGCCGCCTGCTCGACCGCAACAACATTCGCCGCGCCTGGGGAACGCCGGAGCAGTGTCAGCAAAGCTTCGAGCGCCTGTATCGCCACGACCCGAAGACCGCGCAAAGCGGCCATGTCGTCATGCTCGTGCACGGGCTCGGGCGTTCGGCGAGCGCGTTCACGCTGCTCGAAGACAGCCTCCGCCGCGCGGGATACGAGACGGCCAATGTGAACTACCCGAGTACGCGCCTCGGCATCGCGGCGCATGCGGACAATCTCGAGCGGATCATCCTGTCGCTCGAAGGCGTGACGACGCTGTCCTTCGTGACGCACAGCCTCGGCGGCCTGGTCGTTCGCGACCTGCTGGCGCGCGAGCGCGACTGGCGGCAGCGTATCGCGATCCACCGCCTGATCATGATCGCGCCGCCGAACAAGGGATCCCAGGTCGCCGACCGGCTCAAGGAGCTGCCGGCCTATCGCTGGCTGACCGGCGAGTCCGGCCAGGGACTGACGACGGCGGCGGCGGCGAAGCTGCCGGTTCCGACCGTGGAATTCGGCATCATCGCCGGCGGCCGCGGCAACGCCAACGGCTTCAACCCGCTACTGCCCGGCGACAACGACGGCTTCGTGACCGTCGCGGAGACGGCGCTCGACGGCGCGCGCGACTTCCTGCTCGTGCACACGACGCATGGCCTGGTCGACGACCATCCACAGACCATCGACGCCACCTTGTCCTTTTTGCGCGACGGCTGTTTCATCCCCAAAGAATCGCCCGGCTCAGCCTAGGCGCGGGAGAAGATGATGGGGCAAGAACCCGAATCGCTCGCTTTGATGCGGCAGCGGCGTTTTCTGCCATTGTTCCTGACGCAGTTTCTCGGCGCTACCAATGACAGCCTGTTCAAGCAGGCGCTGTTCGTGCTGATCGTGTTCCGGCTGGCCGACGCCGCCGGCGCGAAGTCGGGAATCCTCGTCAACATCGGCGCCGGGCTGTTCATCCTGCCCTTCTTCCTGTTTTCCGCGACCGGCGGCCAGCTCGCCGACAAGATCGAGAAGGGCCGGCTGATCCGCTGGATCAAGTTCGCCGAGATCCTGATCATGGCGTTCGCGGCCCTTGGCTTCTATCTGGAGCAGACCTATTTCCTGCTCACCGTGCTGTTCTTCATGGGGGCGCAATCGGCTTTCTTCGGGCCGGTAAAGTACAGCATCCTGCCCGATCATCTGCCGAAGCAGGATCTGGTGTCCGGCAACGCCTTCATCGAGGCCGGCACCTTCCTCGCCATCCTAATCGGCACGCTGGCGGGCAACCAGCTCATCCTGATCGAGCATGGCGGCGTGATCGTCTCGGTCATCGTCCTGACGATCGCCGTCCTGGGCTTCGCATCAAGCAATTTCATCCCGAAAGCGGGGCCGGCCGCACCGGCATTGCAGGTCAACCCGAACATCCTGGCGGAGACCTTCGCGACCATGCGCCTCGGGCGGCGGCGGCGCGACATTCATCTCTCGATCCTGGGCATCTCCTGGTTCTGGCTGTTCGGCGCGACCTATCTGGCGCAGCTCGCGCCCTTCACGAAGGATTACCTGCACGCCAACGAGCAGATCATCGCGCTGTTCATGATGCTGTTCTCGATCGGCATCGGTGTCGGATCGTTTCTCTGCAATCGCCTGCTGCGCGGCGAGATCAGCGCGCGCTTCGTACCGATCGGCGCGATCGGCATGGCCGCCTTCTCGCTCGATCTCTATTTTGCCAGCCGCACGGGATCGCCGGCGACGGGCGCCCTGATCGGTCTCGGCGAATTCCTGCAGCACGCGACGAACTGGCGGATCGTAGCCGACCTGCTGATGATCGCGATCTCCGGCGGCGTCTACGTCGTGCCGCTCTACGCGATCCTGCAGAGCCGCAGCGACGAGAAGATCCGGTCGCGCATCATTGCCGCGAACAACATCGTCAACGCGCTGTTCATGGTCGCGGGTGCAATCGCCGCGGCCGCCATGCTGGCCTTTTCCTTCACCATCCCGCAGATCTTCCTTACCGCAGCGATCGCGACAATCCTGGTGGCGATCTACATCTGCGGCCTGCTGCAGGACGAGCTGGTCAAGGTGGTCATGGCGGGGCTGCTGCGCCTCGCCTATCGCGTCGAGGTCCGCGGGCTGGACAACTATCGCGCCGTCGGCGATCGCGCGGTGATCGTGGTGAACCACGTGTCCTTCCTCGACGGCCTGCTGGTCGCGGCCTTTTTGCCGGGCCGGGATACCTTCGCCGTCAACACCCACATCGCGAAACTGTGGTTCGTCAAGCCGTTCCTCGCCATGGTCGACACCTTCGCCATGGACCCGACGAAACCCATGGGCGCCAAGTCCCTGATCAAGACGGTGCAGTCCGGCCGGAAATGCGTCATTTTCCCGGAAGGCCGCATCACCGTTACCGGCGCGCTGATGAAGGTCTACGAAGGCCCAGCGATGGTCGCGGACAAGTCCGGTGCGCCGATCCTGCCGGTCCGGATCGACGGCGCGCAATACAGCCCGTTCTCACGTATGCGCGGCAAGGTGCGGACGCGCCTCTTCCCCAAGATCACCATCACAGTGCTGCAGCCGCGCCAGTTCGACGTGCCGCCCGCAGCGCACGGACGCCAGCGCCGCCAGATCGCCGGCGCGAAGCTGCACGCCGTGATGGCAGAGATGATCTTCGTGTCCTGCGATCGCGACCGTACGCTCTACGAAGCTGTGCTCGAAGCGCGCGCCATCTATGGCGGCAGCCATGCGATCGCGGAGGATATCGAGCGCCGGCCGGCGACCTACCGGCAGCTCATCCGCGGCAGCATGCTGCTCGGTCGAAGGTTCCGCAAATTCGGCGATCCGGGCCGGACGATCGGCGTACTGCTGCCAAATTCCGTCGGCACCGCGATAACCTTCTTTGCGCTGCAGGCGAACGGCCAGGTGCCGGCGATGCTCAACTTCTCGACGGGCGCCGGCAACGTCATTGCGGCCTGCAAATCCGCCGAGGTCGCGACGGTCCTTACCTCACGCCGCTTCGTTCGGACGGCGAAGCTGGGCGACGTAATCGACGAGCTGTCGCAGCACGCCGCCATTGTCTATCTGGAAGACGTCCGCCGATCGATCAGCGCGCTCGACAGGCTCTACGCAATTTACGCGGGTTTCTTCGCCGGCGCGATCCACGGGCGGACCAAATGCACGGCGAATGATCCCGCGGTCATCCTTTTCACCTCGGGCTCGGAAGCCGCGCCCAAGGGCGTCGTGCTGAGCCACCGCAACATCCTGTCGAACATCTACCAGCTTGCGGCGGTCGTCGATTTCAATCCGTCCGACATCGTCTTCAACGCGTTGCCGCTGTTCCACTCCTTCGGCTTGAGCGCCGGCATGCTGCTGCCCGCGCTGTCGGGTGTGCGGTCCTTCCTTTATCCGTCCCCGCTGCATTACCGGATCGTTCCCGAGCTGGTCTACGACACTAACGCGACGATCTTGTTCGGCACCGACACCTTCCTCACGGGCTACGCCCGCATGGCGCACCCTTACGATTTCTACAGCGTCCGCTACGTCTTCGCGGGCGCCGAGCGGGTGAAGGACGAAACGCGCGCGCTGTGGGCCGAGAAATTCGGCCTCCGCATCCTGGAAGGCTACGGTGCGACCGAGACGGCGCCGGTGCTTGCGACCAACACGCCGATGCACTACCGCGCGGGTAGCGTGGGGCGCTTCCTTCCCGGCATCGCCTACAAGCTGGAGCGGGTGCCGGGGATCGAGCGCGGCGGACGCCTGCTGGTCTCCGGGCCGAACGTGATGCTCGGCTATCTGCGGGCGGAGAAGCCGGGGCAGCTCGAGCCGGTGGCGGACGGCTGGTACGACACCGGCGACATCGTCGAGGTCGATGAGACCGGTTTCGTCACCATCGTCGGCCGCGCCAAGCGCTTCGCCAAGATAGCTGGCGAAATGGTCTCGCTCGCCCTGGTCGAGAACCTCGCGGTCCGCGCCTGGCCGGATTACCAGCACGCGGCGGTGAGCGTCGAGGACGAGCGAAAGGGCGAGCAAGTCGTCCTGATCACCGACGATCCCGATGCGGACAGGGAAACGCTCTTACGGAAGGCGCAGGAGCTCGGCCTCTCGGAAATCATGGTGCCGCGCACGATCCTCGTCGCCGAGGCGATCCCCCTGCTCGGCACCGGCAAGGTCGACTACGTCGCGGCGCGCACGCTGGCGCTCGACTCCGCCGGCGGCGCCGGGGGCTCCACGCGGAAATCCCGCGCCTGAGCGGCTCCGTCTAGCGCCCTGAGGGCGCAGCGTTGCCGCCATGCGCGAGATAGTCGAGCGCGGCGGCCACGCCGTTCTTCTTGTGCGGCACGCCCGCGAGGCCGAGGCCCATTTCCACACCGCACAGCGTTCCGGCCAGCATCAGCTCGTTGAAGTCGCCGAGATGACCGATGCGGAAGACCTTGCCCGCGACCTTGCCGAGGCCGTTGCCGAGCGACATGTCGAAATTCTCGAGCACCACCTTGCGGAAGGCGTCGGCGTTGTGCCCCTCGGGCAAGAGCACCGCCGTGAGCGCACTGGAGTATTCCCGCTCGTCCTGGCACAGCACCTCGAGGCCCCAGGCCCGCACCGCGCGCCGCGTCGCCTCGGCGAACCGGTCATGGCGCGCGAAGACGTTGTCGAGCCCTTCCTCGAACAGCATGGCCGTCGCCTCGCGCAGCCCGAAGAGCAGGTTGGTCGCCGGCGTATACGGGAAATAGCCGGTCTGGTTCGGCGCGCGCATCGCCGCCCAGGACCAGTATGACTTCGGCATCGTCGACGTCTCGGCGGCCTGCCGCGCTTTCGCGCTCACCGCGTTGAAGCCGAGGCCCGGCGGCAGCATCAATCCCTTTTGCGAGCCGCCGACGGTCACGTCGACGCCCCATTCGTCGTGGCGATAATCGATCGAGCCGAGCGAGGAGATCGTGTCGACCATCAGCAGCGCCGGATGCTTCGCCCGGTCGATCGCCTGGCGCACGTCGGCGACCCGCGAGGTGACGCCGGTCGAGGTCTCGTTGTGGACCATGCAAACGGCTTTGATCTCCTGCGCCTTGTCCTCGGCGAGAAGGCTTTCGATGCGGGCCGGGTCGACGCCGTGCCGCCAGTCGCCGGGGATGAACTCGGCCCTCAGCATGAGGCGCTCGGCGAGCTCTCGCCACAGGGTCGCGAACTGGCCGGTCTCGTACATCAGCACGCGGTCGCCCGGGGACAGCGCGTTGACCAGCGCCGCCTCCCACGCGCCGGTGCCGGAGGACGGGAAGATGAAGACCTCGGCTTCGGTCTTGAAGATGCCCTGCATCGCCTCCAGCACCTCGCGGCCCAGCCGGCCGAACTCGGGACCGCGATGGTCGATCGTCGGCTGGTCTATCGCGCGCAAGACGCGGTCGGGCACGTTGGTCGGGCCGGGGATCTGCAGGAAATGGCGTCCGCTGCGGTGAGGCATGTCGAAAACTCCCAAATTTTGCATGCAATTAATACAAGTCGAGGAAATCAATTCCAGGAGAAAATTTTTCTTAATAAAATCAATGTAATAAAATTCACCGTCGAGACAGGCCGATTTGCAATTTGCATGCAAACTGCTAAGTTGCCGTCCGGGACGGTTCGGAGACATGGCCATGGCGACCACAACGCATCTCGGAGACAGCGCGCTCGCCGCACGGCTTCGCCGCGAGATCGAGGGGGAAGTGCTGTTCGACGCATTCACCCGCGGGCGCTACAGCACCGACGCTTCGCATTACCAGATCGAGCCCATCGGCGTGGTCGTGCCGCGCAACGAGCAGGACATCCGCCGCGCCATCCAGATCGCGGCCGATGCCGGCATCCCGGTGCTGCCGCGCGGCGCCGGCACCTCGCAATGCGGCCAGACCATCGGCGAGGCGCTGGTGATCGACGTCAGCAAGCATCTCAACCAGATCGTCGACTTCGACCCGACTAAGGAAGCGATCACAGTGCAGCCCGGGCTGGCGCTGGACCAGCTCAACGGCTTTCTCGGCCGGCACGGCTACATGTTCATGGTCGATGTCTCCACCTCCAGCCGGGCGACGATCGGCGGCATGGCGGGCAACAACAGCTGCGGCGCGCGATCGATCCGCTACGGCACCATGCGCGACAATGTGCGCGCGATCGACGCCATCACGGCCGACGGCCGCGCCTTCCACTTCGGCGAGCTGCCGGCGGATCTCGACAGTCTCGATGCCGCCGGCGGCTACCGCGACATGGCGAAGACGCTGGTCGGGCTCGGACGGCGCGAGGCGGAGGAGATCCGCACCCGCTTCCCGCCGCTGATGCGACGGGTCGGCGGCTACAACATCGACGCGCTGGTGCCCGGGCTGTCGAACCGGCCGGGCGCGGTCAACGGCAACCTCGCGCACCTGCTCGTGGGTTCCGAAGGCACCCTCGCCTTCTCGACCAACATCCATCTCAAGCTGCACCGCCTGCCGAAGCACAAGGTGCTCGGCATCTGCCACTTCCCCACCTTCTACAAGGCGATGGAGTCGACGCAGCACATCGTCAAGCTCGGCCCGGCCGCGGTCGAGCTGGTCGACCGCACGATGATGGACCTGGCGCGGGATATCCCGCTGTTCCGACCGACGATCGAGCGTTTCGTGCGCGGCGCGCCGGACGCGCTGCTGCTCGTCGAATTCGCCGGCGACGACCGGGACGAGCAGCTCCGCAAGCTCCATCAGCTCGGCGAGCTGCTGGGCGACCTGGGCTTCCCCGGCGCCGTGGTCGAAGCGATCAACCCCGCCGACCAGCGCGAATTCTGGGAAGTTCGAAAGTCCGGCCTCAACATCATGATGTCGATGAAGGGCGACGGGAAGCCGATCTCCTTCATCGAGGACTGCGCGGTACCGCTCGAAGATCTCGCGGAATACACTGACCGGCTGACCCGCGTGTTCGAGAAGCACGGCACCAAGGGCACATGGTACGCGCACGCCTCGGTCGGCTGCCTGCACGTCCGGCCCGTAGTCAATCTGAAGGAAGAAGACGGCGCGAAGAAGATGCGGGCGATCGCCGAGGAGGCCTTCGCCATGGTCCGCGAATACAAGGGCTCGCATTCCGGCGAGCATGGCGACGGCATCGTCCGTTCGGAGTTCCACGAGGCGATGTTCGGCACGCGCATGGTCCGAAACTTCGAGGAAGTGAAAGACCTGTTCGACCCCAAGGGCCTGTTCAACCCGGGCAAGATCGTGCACCCGCCGAAGATGGACGACCGCTCGCTCTTCCGCTTCAAGCCGGGCTACCAAGTGGAGAAATTCGACACCGCGCTCGACTGGTCGGACTGGGGCGGCTTCGGCGGCGCGGTCGAGATGTGCAACAACAACGGCGCCTGCC
>CAZPFL010000148.1:0-12884 GCA_964585785.1 uncultured Rhodospirillaceae bacterium | reverse complement strand
CTACCGGCATTCGCCCGCACCGCCTTGCAGCAGCAGGAAATTAAGCCGAACCAAGTGCTTGCCATGGGTGAATCGGATCGGGGCCATGACGTCCTCGCGTTCCGTCTTGCCTTCGATGCGCGTGCCGAGATGGGCGTTGGCGAAGGCGATCACGTCCGCGCGGCGCTCGGGCGCGCTCCACAGCAGGAGACAGCTTCCCGGAACCGCGTTTGCGGGCGGGATCGCATAGGGGTGCTTCACCGATATCACGCGGGCGTTCGGGAAGCGGATCTTGATGTTGCCGGCCAAGGGATAGGGCCACCAGTCGGCGACGATGGTGCCGCCCAGGAAGCCGGCCATGCGCAGCGCGCGGCTCCAGGAGTCGTAGGGAAGCTGGCGCTCGCATTTCTTGCACCAGTAGGGCTCGAGATAGGCTTGTCCGGCCAGTGCCAGCGCCGCGCCCGTGGGGATCGCCGCCGCGGTAAGCGCGAACAGCGCGGCCGTGCTCTCCCGCCAGGTTGCCGCCTGCACGCGCGCGAAGACGTAAAGCGGCAGCAGGATCATGACGGACATGTAGTAGCCCCGCGCCTTGAGCCCGGAGACCGCGCCGGTGACGGCGAAGAGCGCGAGCGCCAGGACGAGCTGCCGGCCCATCAGGCGGCGGAGCGCGGCGCGCTCCGGCGGCCCCTTACCCGTTCCCTCGCCTGTCCCCTCCCCGAGGCGCCGGAAGGCTCGCGGAAAGAACAGCGGCAGCAGCACCCAGAGCGGCGCCGACGCGCCGATCGCCGCGCTGGCAAGGAAGCCGAGCCCCTGGACGACGCCGACCGTGGCGTCGGTGGACATGGTCGCGCTCCGCTTGCCGACGAACCAGAGCAGGTACGGCGTGACGATCGCCGCCAGCGCCGCCAGCGCCAGCAGGCTCTCGAAGCGGAGCAGCCGCGCCCGCGCGGTCCGGTCGAAGGCGGCGGCCGCCAGCAGCGACAGCAGGAAGACGCCATAGCCGTATTTCGAGAGGAAGCCGAGGCCCGCGAAGACGCCGAGCGCCAGATACCAGCCGAGCGTGCGCGCCGCGTAGAGCCGGAGAAAGGCGTAAAAGGTCAGCGCGCAGGGCAGCATGACGAGCACCGAGTTGCTCAGTCCCGTCACCCCGTCCCAGAACAGGAGGTAGCTCGCCAGCGGCGTCAGGCCGGCCAGCGCGGCGAGCCGGTCGTCGCGATAGAGCAGCCGCCCGCAGGCGAACACCGCGGCGCAGGTACCCCAGACGGCGAGGAACTTCACTGCCGAGACGGCCATCACCGAGACGCCGAAGACATACTGCGCGCCATGCACCAGCCAGGCATAGAGTGGCGGGTTGCGCGGGTAGTAGCCGATGGCGAGATACTGCGCGAAGACGATCTGCTCGCCGTCGTCGCCGCCGGTCCCGGGAAAGGCGAGCGAGCGGATCAGGAACAGCGCGAGCATGAGGGCGGAGAGGAAAAGGACGAAGCCGCGCGCGGTCATCAAGGCCAGCGCCGGGCGCGCGAGCCAGGGCGCCCGGTCGAAGACCGCGTCGGCGATCCGGTCAACCCTGGCGTCGAGGGCCGTCATCCGGCCGCCCGGCGCGCGCTAGTCGGACTCGCCATCGAGCGCCTCGTCGATCGCGGGATCGAAGGCCATGCCGCGGCGGTGCTGGCGGTAGAGATAGACCCCGATCCAGACCGAGATCGCGAACAGCGCCACCGCGAGCACGGACTTGACCATGAGCCCGTTGGTCAGGCCGCTGCCCATCATCGCGAAGACGATGGTCTGCGGCGCCTGGCCGACAACGGAAGCCAGGAAGAACGGCACGAGCGGCACGCTGCTCACCCCCGCCACCAGGTTGACCGCCAGGTTGTTGGTCACCGGCAGCAGGCGGATCGCCAAGGTCATCAGGAAAGGCTTGGTCTTAAGAAAGTCGTCGATCTTCTTGACGCGGCGCGGGAATTTCCGTGCGACATAGGCCTGGCCGATGAAGCGGGCGTAGAAGAAAGCGAGCATCACGCCGAGGATCGAGGCCAGCGACGCCAGCGCGCTTCCCGCCACGATGCCAAAGGCGTATCCGGCGACGAAGGCGATCACCTGGCGCGACAGGCCGATGCCGGTAAAGATCGTGCCGACGGCGACGAAGATGAGGATGCCGGTCAGTCCGTGGCCGAGAATCTCGCGGTCGACCCAGCGTTCCAGTTCGTCCGGCCCGAAGCCGATATGGGATTCGCGGAACAGCGCCACCAGCGCGGCGACCGACAGAATGACCACGATGCCGCGCAGGATGAGCCCGCGCTTCGCGCCGCGCTGCCGCGCGGGCAGCTCCATACCCTCATGATCCCCTGTCATGCGGCGGACTATAGACGAAGTCTGCGGGCGGGAAATGGTGTCTGCGGCCCCTGCGACAGAAAATTCCGTCGTCCGCGTGCCCCTAGGCCTGTTTCAGCGTGACGCCCAGCAGATAGCCGGACCGGCGGACAACCGTGCACTCGAATTGCCCTTCGGGCTGGAGGACGAGCGTGAAGCGGTTTGGGAGCACGCCATGCGTCTCCGGTTTCAGCTTGGCGCTGTCACCGCTCATGTCGAGCAGGGTGCACTTCATCTGCTTCCCCTCGGCGCCATAGAGCGCGATGCCGGTCTTTAGGACCTTATGGCGCCCCGCATGCCGTCGTTCGGAGCCGCCGGAATCGGCCATGTCGGATCGCCCTCCTTCGTCTCAATGCCGCCGCGATCGTGCCGAGAGGCATATCACGCGGCTGCAAGGACGAAAACGGCTCGCTTTCGTAACGGTTCCGGAAAGTCGGCCGCCTCACCACTTCAGCGATTCGCGGATCTTGGCGAAGGTCTCGAGGTGCCGCTCGTGGTCGCCGGCGAAGCGGAGGACCAGATATTGGGCGCCTTCGTCGACATAGGCCTTGAGCCATTCCGCGGCGGCGCCGGCGGAGCCCGCAAAGCAGGCCTGGCGCTTCTTCAGCACGTCGGGCCGCTGGCCGTAATAGGCCGACAGAAACTCGTTGATGCGCGCTTCGGCCCGCGGCGCATGCTCGTCGACCGCGAGGGTGAGATAGATCGCCGGCTCGATCGCGCCCGGCTTGCGCCCGGCCTTCTCCGCCAGCGCCTGCACCTCGCGCCACTGCTCGCCCCAGCGCTTGGAGTCCGGGCCGCTCGGGAACCAGCCGTCGAAATGCCGCGCGGCGCGCTCCAGCGCGGCCGGGGCCGAGCCGCCGCCCCAGATCGGCGGGCCGCCCGGCTGATGCGGCGTCGGGCCGATCACGCCCTGCTCCACGTGCCAGCGGCCGTCCCAGTCGACCGGCTTGCCCGTCCACAGCGCCTTGCAGAGCCGCATGCCCTCCATCAGCGTGCCGACGCGCTTCTCGAACGGCACGCCGGCGGAGCGGAACTCGGCGCGGATGTTGGGCACGTCGGTGGCAATGCCGATGCCGAGGATGACGCGGCCCGCGCTCACCTGGTCGAGGGTTGCGACCGAATGGGCGAGCAGCACCGGGTTGCGGAGCGCCGGCAGCAGCACGGCGGTGCCGAGCTTGACCCGCTTGGTCCGCCCGGCGACGCCGGCGAGCAGCGTGATCGGCTCGTGGCGCGGCCGGGCGAGCAGGGAATCGCCGACCCAGATCGAATCATAGCCGAGATTTTCCGCGCGCTCGGCGAGGTCCAGCAGCGGCGCGGCCTCGGGCCGGCCTTCCATGATCGATTCCCGAGTGGGCAGCAGATATCCGATGCGCGGGGCCATTATCTTCTCCTCGCTCCGTTTTTCGTTGTTCGCCGACGATATTCTGACACGAGATCGCGCCGCCATCACCTTTCGTCTTGCGTCGCGGGCCGGACTTTTTGACCCGCATCATGCCCCTGCCCTAAAATTCAGCGGCACAACGGAGGATGCGAGCTATGGAAACCGCAGCGACCACGAGCAGCGAGCCGGTCCGACGCGCCCCTGCGGCTCAGGTCCCACCTTTCACGATCCGCAAGCTTTCCGAGCTGATGGGCGCCGAGATCACCGGCATCGACCTGTCGCAGCCCTTCGATGACGCGACGCGGGACGCCATCATGGACGCGCTGGTCGAGCACCACATCCTCTGCTTCCGTGACCAGCATCTGACGAAGGAGCAGCAATACGCCTTCACCGAGCGTTTCGGCGAGCTCGAAGGCCATGTCGTGCGCACCTGGGACGGCAGCAAGTCGCCGCTGGTGCACACCGTCTCGAACCTCGACAAGGACGGCAAGCCGACCGACAACCCCTATACCCAGGGCAACTTCTTCTGGCACACGGACAAGTCCTATCACGCGGTGCCCTCGCTCGCGACGCTGCTGCACGCGATCGAGCTTCCGCCGTCGGGCGGCAGCACGCAGTTCTGCAACATGTACGCGGCCTACGAGGCGCTGCCGCAAGAGATGAAGGACCGCATCGCGGGCCTGCACGCCGAGCACAGCTGGGAAGCGAGCCGCGCGAACACTTACAGCCGCCCGGCAACCGACGAGGAAAAGGCGGAGCGGCCGCCGGTCGTGCATCCGATCGTCCGCACCCATCCGGTGACCGGGCGCAAGCTGCTCTACATCGGCCACCACACCTCGCATATCGTCGAGCTGCCGTATGGCGAAGGCCGTGCCCTGCTCTATCAGCTGCTCGACTTCGCGACCCTGCCGCACCGCACCTACACGCACTATTGGAAGCTTGGCGACCTCGTCATGTGGGACAACCGCTGCCTGCTCCACCGCGGCATGCGCGACTTCGACATGAACAAGCATCGGAGGGTCTTGCACCGAACAGTGCTGAAGGGCAGCGTGCCGTATTAAGCAGCGCTACCAGAGCATCGGTATCAGGCGGTATCGCACCTGTTTCCGGTAGGCGGCGTAGCCCTCGAGGTTCTTCGTCAGGAACGCTTCCTCGTCCAGCAAGCGCCAGATCAGCGCCGGGATGATCGCGGCGAAGACGAGCACGCCCCACCACGACCCGAGCGCGATCGGAATGCCGAGCAGCATGACCAGCCCGCCCGTATACATCGGGTGCCGCACGACCGCGTAGGGACCGGTCGAAATGACTTTTTGATCGGGGGCGAGCTCGATGGTCGCGGCTGAGTAGCTGTTCACCCGGAACACGGCCAGGACGGCGAGCCAGCCGAGCAGGACGAGCGCATCGCCCGCGAGCGCCGTCGCGGGCGCCATGGGCGACCAGCCGAAGCGGTGGTCGAGCGCGGGCACGACCAGCAGGCCGATGAAGCCGAGCGACGCCAGGGACATGATGATCCGCTGCCTCGGCTCCTTCTCGGCGAACGGACCGCCGCGCATGCGCCGCGCCAGAAGCTGCGGATCCTTTTTCGCGAGATAGAGAATGAGCGCCAGCGACGGTGCGAAATAGGCGGCGAAAAATGTCCAGGCCTGCCAGTAGTCCAGCGTCCAGGCGGGAACGAACACCAGCGCCGCCATGACCGCAAAAAGCAAGAAGGTTCCGACAAATGCTCTTACGGTCAGCCCGCGCATGCGCAATTCTATCATGGGCCCCGGCGGCGCGGCGCGTCCGTTTCGTCGCGAGTCCACGGGTTGACAGCGGGCCGCGCGATGCGGCATCTGGCGATGCCCGCGCCGTTTCGCGGACAGAGCCATCAAGAACGAACAAGAAGGTCCCGGGTGCCCTTAGCCGAGAAATCTGGGTTCCGCCGTCTCGCCGCGGTGTTTACCGCCGTCGCCCTGCTCGCCTTTGCCGGCTGCGGCAAGCAAGCGCACAAGCCGTCCGAAGACTACACTTACCGGGTGCATCTCTATTACGGGAAAGACGTCTCCCAGGATAAATATCTCGGCGAGGTCGTCGGCATCAGCCAGTGCCAGATGAAGGTGCACACCGAGGCCGCGCGCATGGGGCTCAAGGGGCACACCTACAGCTACGCCTGCTGCTGGGTGCACAATGGCGAGGCCTGCTACGAGAAGCACAAATAGCTAACTGGAAAAGCTAGCCGGCGCCGCGCGCCGCCGCGATGAGCGCGCCGAGCGGCTGCCGCTGGCCGCCCGCGGCGTCGAAATTCTCCGGGTCGAGCCAGCGCTCGAAGGCGCGCTTCAGCGCCGGCCATTCGCTGTCGATGATCGAGAACCAGGCCGTGTCTCGGTTGCGGCCCTTGACGACCGCCGCCTGGCGGAACAGCCCCTCATAGGTGAAGCCGAGCCGTTCGGCGGCGCGCCGCGAGGCGGCGTTCAGCGCGTTGCATTTCCACTCGTAGCGCCGGTAGCCGAGCCCCTCGAACACCTGCCGCATCATGAGATACATCGCCTCGGTCGCCGCCGCCGTGCGCTGCAGCCGCGGCGAATAGGTAATCGAGCCAACCTCGATCGAGCCGGCGGCGGGGTCGATCCGTAGGTAGCTCGCCGCCCCGAGCGCGGCGCCCGCGGCCTTGTCCACGATCGCGTAGGTGACGCGGTCGGCATCCGCGGCGCGCGCCGACAGCCAGGTCCTGTAGCCGTCCGCGTCCTGGAACGGTCCGGACGGGAGATAGGTCCAGAGCCGGCCTTCCTTGTCTTCGGCGAGCGCCGCGATCAGCGCGGCCCCGTGCCGCGCCGGGTCGAGCGGCTCGAGCCGGCACAGGCGGCCGGCCATCGGGCTGCGCGGCGGCTGTTTCGCGGGCCGCCAGTCCGGTAGCGGGAAGCCGATCGGCTGGCCAAGCCCGTTTAGGAATTCGTTCTGCATGAGTGCGCGACGCCTCCTGTTAACGATAGATGGCGGATCGGGCTGGATGCTGGCGGCGCGGAGTCGCGATTGGAAGGACCACTGCGGCGATGTTGGACGGAGCCGTTTCCGCCTGTTTTCCCGGCCTGTTGCGGAGGGTCCCGCCGTTTTGCGTTTGATTCTAATACTTTCGAGTTAATCCTTATTCTCGAAAGACTTAATACTTCCGGCCAGTACTTGCAATTATCGCTTAAATAAATGTTAAATGAACAAGCGGAAAGTTCCAGGCGTTGGAGTACCAACATGACTCGCACAGCCTTGAGTACCGCCTCACGCTCGACGATCACGGTGATGATCACTGCGCTCATTGCGGGTTGCAGCTCGATGGGCGAAGAGATCTATACGCGTCAGAACCAGGCCGCCTCGGCGCTCGCCACGATGGAAATGGAGGCGGAGGCCAAGGACCCGGGCAAGGCCGATCGCATCTACAAGGCTGAATCGGACCTGCATGACGCGTGTGCGCCGCTGCGCGAAGCGGCGTCGCGCCGGATGACCGGTGAATCGGTCGGCATCGACTCCCAATTCGTGGTGCTGGTCTCGCTCGACCGCTGCGCCGACGAGACGCAGCGGGCGGAAGATTTTATCCGCCTCGACAACCCGTCCCTCGCCCGCTTCTACCTGGGCTCGGGGAACGGCGATGAGATCGGCAGCGACGGGCCGGCGGATGTGGCGTCAAGCCCCCGCAACACGATGCTGCAGTTCGGCACGAAATAAACCCCGGCCGAAGACCCGCGCGCTGAGGCATTACATCAAGAACACGCCCTTACCGGTCGTCTGAGTGTCGAACAGCTTGTAGGCTTCTTCCGCCTGCTCGAGCTTCCAGCGGTCGGTGAACAGCCGCTCGACCGCGATCTTGCGGTCGGCGATGAACTCGGCGCAATCCGCCTGCCCGTTCTTCGAAAATGTCCAGGACGCGACCAGGGTGACCTGGCGGCGCAGCATGTCCGGGCTGACGTCGAGCGTGACGTTGCCGCCCTCGCCGACGAAGCAGGCGGTGCCCCAGGTGCGCACGGACCGTACCGTGGCCGCCCGCGCCTCCGGATTCGACGAGCAGTCGATCGTCTTGTGTGCGCCTTCGCCGTGGGTCAGCTCGCGGATCGCCGTGACCGGATCGTTGCTCAGCGGGTTGAGCACGATGTCGGCGCCGAACTCCTTGGCCATGTCGCGGCGCTCGGGCGAGATGTCGAGCGCGATGACGCGCGCCCCCATCGCGACGGCGAGCTGCGTCGCCGACAGGCCGACCGGGCCCTGGCCGAAGATCGCGATCGTCTCGTCGCCGCGCAGGTCGAGCCGGCGCAGCGCGCCATAGGCCGTGCCCGTGCCGCAGGAAATCGCCGCGCCGACCTCGAAGGACAGCGAGTCCGGCAGCGGCACCAGGGTCGAGACCGGCACCTTCATGTATTTCGCATGCGCGCCGTTGCCGCCCGAGCCATAAACGGTCGTGCCTTCGAGGCACATCTGCGCCCAGCCGCTGCGGCAATGCTTGCAGGTGCCGCAGCCGCCGTAATGGTGGTCCATCACGCGCTGGCCGATGCGGGCTTCGTGCTCGGTGACCGCGCTGCCGACCGCGGCGACGATGCCGCAGGGCTCGTGCCCCGCGATCACCGGCTTGTCCGAGCGCTTGATGCCGCCGGTGGAACCGCCCATCTGCGTCCGGCGATACTGGTGCAGGTCGCTGCCGCACATGCCGGAGGCCTTGATCTCGAGCACGACGTCGCGCGGGCCCGGCGTCGGGTCCTCGAACTCCATCAACTCCAGCTTCCGGTTTCCGGTAAAGACGACACCACGCATGGCCGCTTCCTCCTCGCTAAAAGTGTTTCCGACTCTATAGCACGAGTTGTGGGCGACGCGCGAAGCGGCGCTTTCTGGCAATATCAGATTCCCGAACCTCTTCCTGAGCCTGTCGAAGGATGAGTACGCGCCGATGCATCAAGCCGCTCATGCTTCGACAGGCTCAGGATGAGGTTCATCAAATGGTGTCCCGCTACACTGTCTCCGGGGCAAACGCCTCGACGTCATCGATGGCGTAGACCGGCAGCGGCTCGTGGCGGCCGCGCAGCGTCGCGGAGTGGCGGGGGTAGTGCGAGAAGTCGCGCCCGCAGCCATCCGCCGTCGTTTGCGATACGACCAGCCGGCATTTGAGGATCTTGGTCTCGGATTCGAGCCGCGCGGCGACGTTGACCGTGTCGCCGACGGCGGTGAGCGTCGGCGCGTCCGGCGGCCCCATGGTGCCGACGATCGCCTCGCCGGTGTGGATGCCGATGCCCATGCGGAGCGGCTCGCCCATCTCCGCGGCGATGCCGTCGTTCAACACCGCCAGGCGGCGGAACATCGCCGCCGCCCCGGCGAGCGCCTCGCGGCATCCTTGCTCGACGCCGGACTCGAGTCCGTACAGGGCCATCAGGCCGTCGCCGTTGAACTGCGCGTAATGGCCGCCGGTCTCCCTGAGCGCGGCCGACATCTCGGCAAAGAAGCGGTTGAGCAGGAAGACCGTGTCGTAGGGCAGCAGCCGCTCGCCGAGCGCGGTCGAGCCGCGCAGGTCGAGGAACATCACGGTCACGGTCTTCTCGCTGCCCTGGACGGCGCCGAGCCGGCGCGCCATCGCGGCCG
The DNA here is from genome assembly GCA_964585785.1 of uncultured Rhodospirillaceae bacterium. Lineage (GTDB taxonomy): Bacteria > Pseudomonadota > Alphaproteobacteria > UBA8366 > UBA8366 > WHUA01. Next base: position 3,565 of record CAZPFL010000148.1, on the reverse strand, counting down.
AAGCGGTCGGCGGCAGCAGCGGCACGACGGCGAGATCGCGCCGCGGCCGGGTCTGGCAGGCGAGCCGCACATTCCGCGGCGCGTCGATGCGCGACAGCGCGCGTTTCTCGGTGTCGTTCGGCAGCGGCAGCGCGTCGAGCCCGTCGCTCACCCGGACCCGGCAGGTGGTGCAGCGCCCGCGCCCGCCGCAGACCGAGGCGTGCGGGATGCCGGCGCTGCGGATTGCCTCCAGCATGGTCGCGCCGACCGGCGCGACGACCCGGCGGCCCGACTCCAGCGACAGCCGGTAGCTGCCATATTGGTTGCGGATGGCGCGCCGGATCTGGCGCGCGGCGAGCGTCGCCAGAAAGAGGCCGGCCAAGATGGCGAGCGCCCATTGCGTCAGCGCCGCCAGCAGGGGGTCCTGGTTCGCGAAGGGCGCGAACAGCTTCGCGACCCAGTCGGGCGACGCGAGGTGCGGCTCGATCGTGAGGCCGGCGCGCAGCAAGCCGAGCAGCGCCAGCACCGGCAGCAGCGCGGCGGCGAGATAGAGATAGGGCAGCGCCGCCGGATACCAGCGCTTGAGCCGGAGCCAGTAATGCAGCCCGATCGTCATGTGCAGCCAGATGATCCCGACCAGCAGCACCTGGCGCCAGCCGTGCCAGGGAACCATCCAATAGCCGGCGACGACCTGCGGATAGGTCACCTCGACATGAAACAGCTCGGCGCGCAGCCGCACGCCGATCATGTGGCTGGCCGCGAGCGGCAGGATCAGCAGGCCGAAAGTGAGCTGCATCGCCTCCCAAGGCTTGAGGCGGAGGTTGCTGCGCCGGTAGAGCGACCACAGCGCCAGGAAGAAATGCGTCAGGAAGGAGCCGTAGAGCAGGACGGTGCCGACCGGGTTGTACCAGATCACGGCCACCGCCTTGCGGAACGCTTCCATCGCCTCGAAGGACAAGAGCCCCAGCGCGAGGTTCAGCATGTGCAAGAAGATATAAACGGCGAGCACCAGGCCGGTGCCCAGGCGCAAGCCTCTGATAACCATGCGCGGCCTTCCCCCTGCCGTGGCGTTCGCGAAACGTTGCCGAGAACGGAACGGGAATGCAAGCGCCCGTTCCGGGGCCCCTTCCCCATCGACCCGAGTGTTGACCGAAGGCAGGCCAGCAGCCATCCTCCCCGGCATAACGGCAGATCGGGAGCGTGAAGCATGGCGAAGCCGGCCATCGTGGCGGTCGACGACGATCCGGACGTGCTGCGCGCGGTGGCGCGCGATCTCAGGGACCATTTCGCGCGGGATTACCGGATCCTGCCCGCGGCATCCGGCGGCGAGGCGCTGGAGGTCGTGCGCACGCTCAAGCTGCGCAACGAGCCGCTCGCCCTCTTCCTCGCCGACCAGCGCATGCCGGAAATGACCGGCATCGAGTTCCTCGCCGAGGCGGCGCCGCTGTTCCCGTCCGCGAAGCGCGTGCTGCTGACGGCCTATGCCGACCGCGACGTCGCCATCCGCGCGATCAACGAGGTGCAGCTCGACTATTACCTGATGAAGCCCTGGGAGCCGCCCGAGCAGCTGCTCTATCCGGCGCTCGATGACCTGCTGCAGGACTGGCAGGCCGGCTACCGCCCGCCCTTCGAAGGCGTCACCGTGGTCGATCACCGCTGGTCCAAGCGCGGCTTCGAGATCCGCGATTTCCTCGCGCGCAACCATGTGCCGTATAGACGGCTCGACGTGGAGCGCGACCAGGAGGCGAAGGACATCCTGGCGCTCGCGGACGACGGCGACGCGCTGCCGCTGGTCATCCTGCCCGACGGCCGGCGGCTCGTGCGTCCGACCATCGGCGAGCTCGCGGATTGCTGCGGCGGCCCCCGCTCGGCCGAGACGCCCTTTTACGACCTCGTGGTGGTGGGCGGCGGGCCGGCCGGCCTCGCCGCCGCGGTCTACGGCGCGTCGGAGGGGCTGCGCACGATCGTGGTCGAGAGCCAGGCCCCGGGCGGCCAGGCCGGCACCAGCTCGCGGATCGAGAATTATCTCGGCTTTCCCAAGGGGATCAGCGGCTCGGACCTGTCGCGCCGCGCGCTGACCCAGGCGCGGCGGCTCGGCGCCGAATTCCTCGTCGCGCGCCAGGTGACCGGACTTCGCACCGACGGCCCCTACCGCTTCGTCACGCTGTCGGATGGCAGCGAGATCAGCTGTCACGCGATGATCATCGCCAGCGGCGTGCAGTACCGCCGCCTCGCCGTACCGGGCGTGGCGCCGCTCGAAGGCGCCGGCGTTTTTTACGGCGCGGCGATGACCGAAGCCGCCGCCTGCAAGGACAAGGATGTCTTCGTGATCGGCGGCGGCAATTCCGCCGGCCAGGGCGCGATCTTCCTCGCCGAATACGCGCGCTCGGTGACCATCCTGATCCGCGGCCCGGACCTGACCGCCTCGATGTCGCACTACCTGATCGAGCGGATCGAGCAGTCGCCCAACATCACGGTGCTGCCGCACACCGAGGTGACCCAGGTCACCGGGGCGACGGCGCTGGAGACGATCACGCTCCGCAACAACAAGACCGGCGCGGAAGAGACCCGCCCGGCGGACGGCCTGTTCGTCTTCATCGGCGCGGAGCCCCGGACCGAGTGGCTCGGCGACGCGGTCTTGCGCGATTCGCACGGCTTCATCGTCACCGGCCGCGACCTGCAGCTGATGGAAGACGCGCGCGCCGCCTGGCCGCTCGAGCGCGATCCCTACCTCACCGAGACCAGCCTGCCGGGCGTGTTCGCCGCGGGCGATGTGCGCTGCGGCTCGGTAAAGCGCGTCGCCGCCGCCGTCGGCGAAGGCTCGGTCACCGTCAGCTTCGTGCACGAGCATCTGGGGAATCTATGAGCGCCGGGCCGGAGATCCGTTCATGGATGCCACGGACAAGCCGTGGCATGACGGCTGGGGTGATGCGGCATCTCTTAGATCGTCACTCCCCGGCTAGTCCGGGGAGTCCAGGGGCACGATCCGTCTGTTTTCTCGGCGCATGGGCGGGAAAACAATCATGATCTCCGTCGAGCAGCTTCGCGCGGTGCCGCTGCTGCAGGGACTAGAGCAGGACCGGCTCGCCTGGCTGTCGTTGCAGGCCGAGGACGTCCGGCTTGCGCCGGGCGACACGCTGCTGCGCCAGGGCGCCGAAGGATGCGGCTTCTTCATCATCGTCGCGGGCGAACTTCTGCTGGTACGCGAACAGGGCGCGCAGGAGACCATCGCCGGCCGCCGCGCCGCGCCGAACTTTCTGGGCGAGATCTCGACCCTCACCGGCTATCCCATCTCGGTCACCTGCCGGGCGCAGACCGACTGCCGCCTGATCCGCCTTCAGGAGCCCGTCTTTTTCGAGCTGCTCGGCTGCTGCACCGACTTCGCGCGAACGGTCTTCCGCACCATGGTCGACCGCACGACCGAGACCGAGAACCTGGTGCGCGATCTGGAGAAGATGGCGTCGCTCGGCACGCTCGCCGCCGGGCTGGCGCATGAGCTGAACAACCCCGCCGCTGCCGCGGTGCGCGCGCTCGACCGGGCGAAGCGCCGCGCCGACGCGCTGATGCAGCAGCCGACGGATACCGG
>CAZPFL010000147.1:0-12931 GCA_964585785.1 uncultured Rhodospirillaceae bacterium | reverse complement strand
CGTCGGTGACGTGGGGAATGACCTGCACCGTGCCGCTGAGATAGTCGCCCCGGCGCTCGCGCGCGATCACGGTCGAATAGATCCGCCCGGCCGTCACGTTGTCGCTCTGCCGGCAGGCGACGCCGGTGAAGCGCTCGTAATGGCCAAGGTCCAGGTCCGTCTCCGCGCCGTCGTCGGTGACGTAGACCTCGCCATGCTGATAGGGGCTCATCGTGCCCGGATCGACGTTGAGATAGGGGTCCAGCTTGCGCAGCCGCACCTTGAAGCCGCGCGCCTGGAGGAGCGCGCCGAGCGCTGCGGAGGTGAGACCTTTGCCGAGAGATGAGACCACGCCGCCGGTAATAAAGATGAATCGCGCCATGGTCCCCCGACTATCGTTTCCGATCTGCCCAAACGTGCCCGCGCAATCGGCCTCGGCTCGGCGACGGGAACGAGTCCCGCCGCGCCTCGGCTATTGCGATAGCGGCACGCTCGGCTTTGCAGGAGGTTCCGGCTTGGCCGGTGCGGTGGTTCCGGCAGGCGTCTGGAGGATCGATTGCGGCTGCGATTTGGTGCCGGAGAGGATCGCCAGCGTCAGGCTCGTCAAGAAGAAGCCCGCTGCCAGAATACCGGTCACCCGGGTCAGGAAATTGGCCGTGCCGCGGACGCTCATGAGGCCCCCGCCGCCGCCGCCAATACCAAGCCCGCCGCCCTCGCTGCGCTGGAGCAGCACAACGCCGACCAGCGACACCGCCAAGATCAAATGGATAACGAGGACGATCGTCTGCACGTCATACGCCTGATTGATGCCGAACACCCCGGACCGGACAGAGACCTTCTTCTCCGCCAACAGCGTCCGCCGCCCGAAGTATTTAGTGGTTAAACGCCGGGATGGCTAGGGACAACTTTTCCCTATGGCGAGAAAATCTTCCGCCACCAGGCTGGCCCCGCCGATCAGGCCCCCGTCGACGTCCGAAAGGGCCAGGATTTCTGCCGCATTGCCCGGCTTGACCGACCCGCCGTAAAGCAGCCGCATGGCCTCGGCCTGGGCGGCGCTGAGGCAGGCCGCGACGGTCGCGCGGATGTGCGAGTGGACCTCCTGAATCTGCGCCGGAGTCGGGGTGCGGCCGCTGCCGATCGCCCAGACCGGCTCATAGGCCAGGACGGTGTTGGCCGCGGTTGCGCCGGCCGGCAGCGACCCCTTGACCTGGCGGCCCACCACCTCGAGCGTGCGGCCGGAATCGCGCTCGGCCTCGCTCTCGCCGACGCAGACGATGGCGGTCAGCCCCGCGGCCTGCGCCGCCAGCGCCTTGGCATTGACCGTGGCGTCGGTCTCGCCGTGATCGGTGCGCCGCTCGGAATGGCCGACGATCACGTGGCTGCAGCCGATATCGGCCAGCATCGCCGCGCTGATATCGCCGGTATGCGCGCCCTTGGCCTTGGCGTGGCAATCCTGCCCGCCGAGCCCGACCCGGCTGCCCGTAAGCGCGGCGGCGACCGGCGCCAGAAGCGTCGCAGGCGGACACACGACGAAGGCGCAGCCGAGACCGCCCGCGCCTTTCGCGACGGCTTCCGCCAGCGCGACGCCGTCCGCGCGCAATCCGTTCATTTTCCAGTTTCCGGCGATCAGCGGTTGTCGTGCTGCCATTGTCTCGATACTCCCGGGCCTGCGGCGATCTCAGCGGTAAATAGCATGCGGCGGACGGCGGACGCCACCGCGAGACGGGCGGGAAACGGGGCGCATTCGCCGTAACATTTCCGGCGAATTGCTTGTTGCCGGGGCCCGGAGCCGCTTCTATCATGCGCCCGCTCCGCGCCGGGACCGCCCGCCGCGCAAGAAAAGCCCGGGAAACATGCTCCAGATACTCAGAAAATCGGCCGGCTCTTTCCTCATCAAGACCCTGTTCGGCCTGCTCGTGCTCAGCTTCGCGATCTGGGGCATCGGCAACACCCTCTTCCTGAAACGAGGCGGCAACACGGTTGCCGACGTCGGCGGGCGCGAAATCACCGTGCCGCAGCTCGACACCGCGTTCCGCAACGAGCTCGAGCGTCTGCGCCGGTTCAACATCGACGCGCAGCAGGCGCGTCAGCTGGGCGTGCTCAACCAGGTGCTGGAACGGATGATCTCCGCCAATCTCTACGACGAAGCCGCGCAGAAGATGGGCATGACGGTCAGCACGGCGGTGATCCAGCAGCGCATCCGCGCCCAGTTCGGCAAGGACATCACGCCGCAGCAATTCCAGAACATTCTGCGCAACAACGGGCTGACCGAAGCGCAGTTCGTCGCGGAGCTGCGCGACGATATCCGGCGGGCCGACTATCTCGGCACGCTGACCGACGGCCTCAATCCGCCGAAGGTCCTGGTCGACCACCTCTATGACTGGCGCGATCAGAAGCGCAGCGCGCAGTTCATCACCATCCCGGTCGATCAGTCGAGCCACGTCGCGGCGCCGACGGACAAGGACGTCGAGGCCTATTACAAGTCCCACGCGGCGGACTACACCGCGCCGGAATACCGGGCGCTGAGCTACATCTATCTCGACCCGAAAGTCGTCGCCAAGACGGTCACGGTCAGCGACGAGAAGCTCCACGAGCTTTACAAGCAGAAGCAGGCGCAGCTCACCACGCCGGAAAAGCGCACCGTGCTGCAGATGCTGGTGCCGGACCAGGCGACCGCCGACAAGGTGATCGAGCGCATCAACAAGGGCGAGAATTTCATCACCGTGGCGAAGGAAGTCGCCAAGCAGGACGAAAGCGCGACCCGCCTCGGCACCGTCACCAAGAAGGACCTGCCGAAGGAAATCGCCGACGCCGTCTTCGCGCTCCCCAAGAACAAGGTGTCGAAGCCGATCAAGGGACCGTTCGGCCTGCAGATCATCGAGGTCACGGCCATTCAGCCCAGCAAGACGCCGACCTTCGAGGAGGCGCGCGCCGGCCTCATGCAAGAGGCGGCGAACGAGCAGGCGATCGATTCCATCCTGGCGACGACCAACAAGCTCGAGGAGACGCTGGGCGGCGGCGCGAGCGTCGCCGACGCCGCCAAGGACCTCGGTCTCCAAGCCCACAAGATCGCCGCGGTCGACAACGAAGGCCAGGGACCGGACGACAAGCCGGTCGCCGGGCTGCCGCCCGCCCCGTTCCTCCGGACCGCCTTCGAGGCGAAGGAAGGCGAAGTCTCGCTGCTGACGGAGACCAGCGATCACGGCTTCTTCGTGCTGCACGTCGACAGCATCCAGAAGCCCGCGCTGAAGCCGCTCAAAACGGTGCACACCGAAGTGGTCGATGACTGGAAGTCGGAGCAGCGCTGGAAAGCCGCGCGCGAGAAGGCGCAGAAACTCGTGAAGGAACTCAACGCCGGCGCGAAGCTGCCTGAAATCGCGGCGAAAATGAAAATCGACATCCACGACACCGGCAGCTTCACGCGCGCAGGCAAAGGCGCGTCGGTCAACTTGCCGAACAGCATGGTCGCCGATCTCTTCGAGGCCAAGGCGGTCGGCCACGCAGCGCTTGCCGACGGCGTCGGCGGGGTCGACGTGGCGCAGCTCACCGCGATTACCGCGGCCGAGCCCGGCAAGGACAAGAAAGGCGTGGAGACGCTGACCCGCACGCTCCGCACCGGCATGGTCAACGACATCGCGACCCAGCTGGTCCGGGCCCTGCGCGAGCGCCTCGGCGTCACCATCAACGAGGACACACTCCAAACGAATTTCAACCGCGATGCCGGCAACACCTGATTACGACAGCTTCGCCGTCCGTTACGCGGCCGGCGTGCCGCAGGTGGTCTCGACGCGCCTCGTCGCCGACCTCGAGACACCCGTGTCGGCCATGCTCAAGCTGGCCCAGGACCGGCCGCACAGCTTCCTGCTCGAATCGGTCGAAGGCGGGGCGACGCGCGGCCGCTACTCCTTCATCGGCTTCAATCCCGACCTGATCTGGCGCTGCCGGGACACGCGCGCCGAGATCAACCGCAACCCGGCCGCCGACCCCGAGGGGTTCGCGCCCTGCGCCGAGCCACCGCTGGAATCGCTGCGCGCGCTGCTCAAGGAGTCAGCGATCGAGCTGCCCCAGGGCATGCCGCCGATGGCGGCCGGGCTCGTCGGCTATATGAGCTACGACATGGTCCGGCTGATGGAGAAGCTGCCGGACGAGAATCCGGAGGTGATCGGCCTTCCATCCGGCCTGTTCATCCGGCCGACCGTGATCGCGGTCTTCGACACCATCGAGGACATGGTCACCATCGTCACGCCGGTGCGCCCGCAGCCGGGCGTCGATGCGCGCGCCGCCTACGACCAGGCCTTCGCGCGGCTCGGCGCGGTGGTGCGGGACTTCGACAGCGCGCTCCATCACCGTACGGACGCGGCGCCGGACGCCCGCCCGCCCGTGCCGACCTCGAACATGAGCCGTGAGCAGTTCCACGACATGGTACGGCGGGTGAAGGAGTACATCCTCGCCGGCGACGCCTTCCAGGTCGTGGTCAGCCAGCGCTTCGCGATCCCCTTCGACCTGCCGCCCTTCTCGCTCTACCGGGCGCTCAGGCGGCTCAACCCCTCGCCCTTCCTGTTCTTCCTGAACTTCGGGGATTTCCAGATCGTCGGCTCGAGCCCCGAGATCCTGGTGCGGCTGCGCGGCGACACCGTGACCATCCGGCCGATCGCCGGCACCCGGCCGCGCGGCAAGACGCCGGAAGAGGACAAGAAGAACGCCGAAGAGCTGCTCGCCGACCCCAAGGAGCGCGCCGAGCACCTGATGCTGCTCGACCTCGGACGGAACGACGTGGGCCGGGTGAGCCGGGTCGGCACCGTCGAGGTCACCGAGAAGTTCGTCATCGAGTACTACAGCCACGTCATGCACATCTGCTCGAACGTGATCGGCAAGATCCGGCCGGACTACGATGCGCTGTCGGCGCTGATCGCCGGCTTCCCCGCCGGCACCGTGTCGGGCGCGCCCAAGGTGCGGGCGATGGAGATCATCGACGAGCTGGAGCCCGAGCGCCGCGGCGTCTATTCCGGCTGCATCGGCTATTTCGGCGCGAGCGGCGACATGGACACCTGCATCGCGCTGCGCACCGCGGTGGTCAAGGACGGCGTGGTCTACGTCCAGGCCGGCGGCGGCATCGTCGCCGATTCCGACCCCGAGAGCGAGTATCAGGAAAGCTGGAACAAGGCCCGCGCGCTCATGCGCGCCGCCGAGGAAGCCGTCCGCTACGCGACGAAGTCCGGCAACGAGCCGGGCGTCTAGCCCGGCACCTCTTTTCGGATGCGTAGTCGGTCGGATGAGGTTCGGTGCGCATGGACCCCACGGATAAACCGTGGGGTGACGATTATTGCTTGTTTTCAGAAAGTCACGTCATGCCACGCTTTATGCGTGGCATCCACGGACGGGCTTTTACACCTGCACCTAGCTTGCATCTCATAACCGCCGGCGCCGGAAATGAGCCCCCTACCCCGACTTGAACTCGCGCCGCACGATGTAGCTGATCGGCACGAAGGAGACGCCGCGCGCCTTCGCTTCCGGAATCCACTTCGCCAGGATCTCGCGCGAGAGATCGTGCGGATGGGCGATGCCGACGGCGTAGCCCCGGCGCCGGGCGATGTGCTCGAGCTCCTGCAGGCTGTGCTCGATGGCGGCGCGGTTGATCGCATGATCGATGAAGATGTCGCGCGCCGCGCTCGGCAGCCGGTCGGCGCGCGCCAGGTGGAAGCCCACGGACTCGTTGCTCGTGAAGGAATCGACGAACAGCAGGCCGCGTTTCCGTACCTCGTCCATCACCATTTCCATGCCGGGCTTCCAGGCGGTGAACTTGCTGCCCATGTGGTTGTTGAGCCCGACATAGCCGTCGAGGCGGCTGAAATCCCAATCCAGGCGCTTGCGGTTCTCCGCGACCGAGAGCGTCGTCCGCAGCGCGTGGGGCCCCGGGTCGATTTCCGGATCGAGCGGCTCCATCGGCACGTGCAGCATGATCTCATGCCCGGCGGCGCGCGCGGCCGCGGTCAGCGCGTGCAGGTGATAGCCGTAGGGGATGAAAGACATGGTCAGCGGCGCCGGCAGGCCGATCGCCAGCTTCGAGCGCTTCTGATCGATCCCCATGTCGTCGATGATGATCGCGATCGCGACGTTGCGCGGCGTCGGCGGAAGCTTGACCGCGTTGCGGATCCAGGGGGCGTCGCCATGCAGCATCGGCAGCGACGCGAGCTGCAATTTCTTCTCGCCGGGCGCCGGCGTCTGCACGACCGGGCGATCCGGCGTCTGCGCGCCTTCGGCCGGCGCATGGACCTCCGGATCGGGCAGCGAGGGCGGCAGCAGGGCAAGCTGCTGACCCGCGGCGGCAGCAGGCGGCGCAACACTGTCGGCGGTCGGCGCTGTGTCTTTGTGCGCCTTGGCATCGCCCGTATCGGCCGACGCGGCAGCAGGCGGCGCAGCGGCAGGCGCCGGATCGGCGGTGGGCGCTGCCGCCGTTGGGGTCACTGAAGCCGCTGGGGTCGAGGGCGTGGCTTGCGCCGCCGTATCGGGCTGTGTTTCCGGCGTTGCCGGCGACGGGGCGACGGCCGTGGCATCGCCCGCGGACTTGGGCTCGGCTGCGGGCTTAGCCGCGGGCCCGGCTGCCGGTTCCGGCGCGGCCGCCGGAGCGACGTCGGCGAGCGGCACCTGAACCCGCGCCGGCGTGTCCGTCGCGGCAGCGATCGGCGCTTTGACCAATGGCTCCGTGACGGCAGGCAGCGGCGCTTTCGCCTCCGCAACCGGCGGCGTATCCGGCGCCAGGGCGACCGCTGCCGCCGGCGCGGGCTGCGTTGCGGATGCGTCTGCAGCGGTGGACGGCGCCGCGTTTTGCGGCTCGGCCGGCTTCGGCGTGGACGACGCTTCGGCAATGGACGGGGCCGGCTTCGCGCCTTCCGTGCGCACCCGCACGGGAACGGCATAGGACGCGCGCTCGACGCGTTGTTGTGCGCTCCCCGCCTGCCCCGCGGCGGCGGCGATCACCGTGCCGTCCGAATTGCGCGGCCCGATCAGCGTGGCGACGCCGACGCCGATCACGACCCCGCAGGCGAAGGCGCCGGCGAGCGCCAGCGCGATCCGGCCGACCGGCCGCGTTTTGAGCAGCACCACGGCCTGCCGCCAGCGGGCGGCGGGCAGCGGCCTCAGCCAGCGCGCGACAAATCCCGCGCTCGCAGTGCGCCCGCGCTCTCGCAGATGGTCGACAAGTCGATTACCCATGGAATGCTGTCGGCAACGGAGCCCCTCGTTAATGTATAGGGCAATATGCGTCCCGGCGCCATCGCCGCAGCGCCGATTCGCCGATTGCTCCCGTCCTTTTGACCCGCGCCATAAATGGCCGAGAAATCTAAAGGTTCTCTGAACGCATGCCTTTCCGGCGCCGGAACGACCGGCCAAGGGCGCTGGACCGGGGCACGCATATCGCGCTATCTCCTAGAAAACACTCGCTGGGAGCACAGGTTGCATGGAAACCGAAACCGTCAAATGCCAGATCGCCGACCACATCGCCGTCGTGACCATGGACCGGCCGCCGGTCAACGCGCAGAACGCGCAGATGCACACCGATCTGGCGCTGGTCTTCGACACGATCAGCGAACGCGACGACATACGCGTCGCTGTCCTCACCGGCGCCGGCAAATGCTTCTCCGCCGGCGCGGACATCAAGGCGCGCGTCGGCCAGGAGCGGCAGCCGGGCGAGGCCTGGCAGCATAACCGGCGCGCCCGCGAGGCGTTCCACGCCATCGTCGAATGCGAGAAGCCGGTGATCGCGGCAATCAACGGGCCCGCGCTGGGCGCCGGGCTCGCCGTCGCCGCTTCTTGCGACATCCTGCTTGCCGCCGAGGAAGCGACGCTCGGCCTGCCGGAGATCAACGTCGGGCTGATGGGCGGCGGCCGCCACGCGATGCGCCTGTTCGGCCATTCCCGCACCCGCCGCATGATGTTCACCGGCTTGCGGGTCGACGGAAAGGAGCTATATCGCTTGGGTGTGGTGGAAGCATGCGTCCCCGCCGCGGCGCTCATGGACAGCGCGATGGAAATCGCCCGCGAGATCGCGTCCAAGAGCCCGATCGCGATGCGCCTCGCCAAGCATTCGCTCAACACGATCGCCGACATGAGCCTCCGGGACGGCTACCGGTTCGAGCAGAACATGACCGTCGAGCTGGGCAAGACGGAGGATTCGAAGGAAGCGATGCGCGCATTCGTCGAAAAACGCCGGCCGGTGTTCAAGGGAAGATAATATTCTGCTAAGGTTGTGCGAATCCCTTTCTCAGACGGCGCCGGCCCGCTATGACTCCATCGATCGGGTTAGCGATCGGGTTGGGCCAACACCAGCAAAACCGGGGTGGAAAGACCGGGAAAACGGCGAGCACGCGACATGTATGTTCTGATCGATAACTACGACAGCTTCACCTACAACCTCTTCCACTTCCTGGGAGAATTGGGGGCCGAAGTGGTCGTGCACCGGAACGACGCCGTCACCGCGGCCGACGTGATCGCGCTTGCGCCCGAGGGCATCGTGATCTCGCCCGGCCCCTGCGACCCGGACCGGGCCGGCATCAGCCTCGACCTCGTCAAGGCGGCCGCGGACACGCGCACCCCCCTGCTCGGCGTCTGCCTCGGCCATCAGGCGCTCGGCCAGGCGATGGGCGGCCATATCGTCCGCGCGCCCGAGCCGATGCACGGCAAGATCAGCACGATCCGCCACGACGGCACCGGCGTGTTCGCCGACCTGCCGACGCCGTTCCACGCGACGCGCTACCACTCGCTCGCAGTCGACCGGGCGAGCCTGCCGAACACGCTCACGATTACCGCGGAATCCGAAGACGGTGTGATCATGGGCGTCGCGCATTGCACGCTGCCGCTGCACGGCGTGCAGTTCCACCCGGAAAGCATCGCTTCGGAAAACGGCCACGGCCTGTTGCGGAACTTTCTCAAAATCGCCGAGAAGACCAAGCACTAAGAACGCCAACCGAGAACAACAACCGCAAAGGCGACAGGAATGAGCAACGGCGCAGAGGCAAAAGCGGGATTGAAACCCTTGCTGGCGAAAGTCGCGGACGGGACGACGCTGAGCGAGGACGAGGCGGCGACCGCCTTCGACATCATGATGTCGGGGGAAGCGACGGCGGCCCAGATCGGCGCCTTCCTGATGGCGCTCCGGGTGCGCGGCGAGACGGTCGAGGAGATCACCGGCGCCACCCGCACCATGCGCGCCAAGGCGCACAAGATCCGCGTACCGTCCCGCAGCATCGACGTGGTCGGCACCGGCGGCGATTCGCACGGCACCTATAACATCTCGACGGCGACGGCGTTGGTCGTGGCCGGCTGCGGCGTGCCGGTGGCCAAGCACGGTAACCGCGCGTTTTCGTCCAGGTCCGGCGCGGCAGACGTGCTCGACACCCTCGGCGTGAACCTGGAAGCCAGCCCGGAGCTGGTGCAGCGGTCGATCATCGAGGCGGGCATCGGCTTCCTGCTGGCGCCGATCTACCACAGCGCCATGCGCTATGTCGGCCCGGCCCGGGCGGAGCTGGGCATCCGGACGATCTTCAACATCCTGGGGCCGATGTCGAACCCGGGCATGGTCAAGCGCCTGCTGGTCGGCACCTTCAGCCGGCATTGGATCGAGCCGATGGCCCGCGTGCTGGGCAATCTCGGCGCCGAGCGCGCCTGGGTCGTGCACGGCTCCGACGGCATGGACGAGCTGACCACCACCGGACCGAGCTACGTCGCCGAGTTCCACAACGGTGAGGTCCGTGTGTTCGAGGTCGCGCCGGAAGACGCCGGGCTGCCGCGCGCCAAGCTGGAAGACCTGAAGGGCGGCACGCCGGTCGAGAACGCCACCGCGGTGGGCGAATTGCTGGGTGGCGCGCCCGGCCCCTATCGCGATATCGTATTGCTGAACGCGGCCGCCGCGCTGCTCGTTGCGGGCAGCGTCGGCAATCTTCGCGACGGCGCGGCCCTGGCCGCGCGCTCGATCGACGAAGGCGCGGCCAAATCCGCCCTCGAGGGCATGCTATCAATCGTCGGTAAGGCTTTATGAGCGATGTCCTGCGCGAAATCTGCGCCGCCAAGCGCACCCACGTCACCGAATGCAAGGCGGCGGTGCCGCAGTCGGAGATCGAGCGCCGCGCGGCCGGCGGACCGGCCCTGCGCGGCTTCGCCGACCGCCTGCGGGCGCGCGTCGCGGCCGGCGGCTACGGGCTGATCGCCGAGATCAAGAAGGCGTCGCCAAGCAAGGGGCTGATCCGCGCGGATTTCGCGCCGGCCGCCCTCGCCCGCGCCTTCCAGTCCGGCGGCGCGACCTGCCTCTCCGTGCTGACCGACACGCCCTACTTCCAGGGCCGCGACGACTACCTGACCGCGGCGCGCATGGCGACCACGCTGCCCGCGCTGCGCAAGGATTTCATCCTCGACCCCTACCAGGTCTACGAGGCGCGCGCGATCGGCGCGGACTGCATCCTGCTGATCATGGCGGCGCTCACGGACGCGGAGGCCCAGTCGCTGGAGGCGGTCGCGCACGGCCTCGGGATGGACGTGCTGGTCGAGGTCCATAATGCGGAAGAGCTCGAGCGCGCGCTTGCGCTCAAGTCGCGCCTGATCGGTATAAATAACCGTAATCTCAAGACATTGACGGTCGACCTTAAGACAACTGAGGAGCTGGCGCCGCGGGTGCCGGACGACCGGATCGTGGTCAGCGAGAGCGGACTCTTCGAGCCGGCCGACCTGGCGCGCATGGCGCGGGCCGGCGCGCATTGTTTCCTGGTCGGCGAATCCCTGATGCGCCAGGCCGACGTCGCCGCCGCGACGCGGGCGCTCCTCGCCCGCCAGGTCGCCGAGACCGCCTGAGCGGGCGCCGCGATGGCCGACCTCACCCATATCGACAAGGACGGCAACGCGGTGATGGTCGACGTCTCGGCCAAGGCGGAGACCGCGCGCACCGCCACGGCCGCCGCCCGCGTGCTGATGCAGCCGGCGACCGCCGCCCTGATCGAAGGCCGCGGGGTCAAGAAGGGCGACGTGCTGTCGATCGCGCAGCTCGCGGGCATCATGGGGGCGAAGCGGACGCCGGAGTTGATCCCGCTCTGCCATCCGATCGCGCTGTCCTCCGTCGCCGTCACGCTGACGCTCGACACGGCGGAAAGCGCGGTCGCGATCGAGGCGACCTGCAAGACCACGGGCCAGACCGGCGTCGAGATGGAGGCCCTGACCGCGGTGGCCGTCGCCGCGCTCACCGTCTACGATATGTGCAAGGCGGTCGATCGCGGGATGCGCATCACCGATATCCGCGTGACCCACAAGGCCGGCGGCAAGTCCGGCACCTATCGAGCAGATTAGTCTCCATGCTGTCCGTCGAAGAAGCTCAACGCCGAATTCTCGCCGCCGCCAGGCCCACCCCCGCCGAGCAGATCAGCCTCGCCGACGCGCATGGCCGGGTGCTGGCCGAGGATATCGCGGCCCGGCGCACGCAGCCGCCGAAGGCTGTTTCCGCCATGGACGGCTATGCGGTGCGCGCGGAGGACGTCGCGACGGTGCCGGTGACGCTCGAGATCGTCGGCTACGCGCCCGCGGGCGACGCCCATGAGGGCACGCTCGGCCCGGGCCATGCCGTCCGTATCTTCACGGGCGGGCCGGTCCCCGACGGCGCGGATGCGATCGTCATCCAGGAGGATACCGAGTCCGACGGCAAGACGGTTACGGTTAAGGAATCCGCGCCGAAAGGGCATTACGTCCGCCCGGCCGGCCTCGACTTCCGCGCCGGCGACGTGCTGCTGCCCAAGGGGCGGCTGTTGAGCGCGCGCGACGTCGGCCTCGCCGCGGCCATGAACCATCCCTGGCTCATGGTCCACCGCAAGCCGCGGGTGACCATCCTGGCGACCGGCGACGAGGTGGTGATGCCGGGCGACCCGCTCGGGCCCAACCAGATCGTCAGCTCGAACGGCCTCGGCCTCGCCGCCGCCGTGCGCGCCTTCGGCGGCGAGCCGATCCTGCTCGGCATCGCGCCCGACGACCGGGACGCGCTGGGCCGGATGGCGTCGGGCGCGGCCGGCTCGGACCTGCTGATCACCACCGGCGGCGCCTCGGTCGGCGACCACGACCTGGTGCAGAGCGTGCTGGGCCAGCAGGGCCTCGAGGTCGATTTCTGGCAGATCGCCATGCGGCCCGGCAAGCCGCTGATGTTCGGCCATATCGGCGGCACCATGATGATCGGCCTGCCGGGCAACCCGGTCTCGACCCTGGTCTGCGCCATGATCTTCGTCCAGCCGGCGCTGAAGCGCATGATCGGCCTCGCGGGCGACGACGCGGCCACCGTGACCGCCCGCCTCGCCGCGCCGCTGCCGAAGAACGACCGGCGGCAGGACTATCTCCGCGCCACCGCCGAGCGTGACGCGCAAGGCGGGCTCCTGGTGCGCTCCTTCGAGAAGCAGGACAGCTCGATGATGGCGCCGCTCGCCAAGGCCGACTGCCTGATCGTCCGCCCGCCCCATGCCGAGCCCGCGCCGGCGGGCGCCACGGTCGAGGTTTTACCTATGCCGGACGGCCTGATCCGTCTATAGTGGGTCCAATCCTCAAAAATACAACATGTTGCGGGCGAATTCCCCCTTGACCCGATTCGCGAACTAAACTAGAACAATCTCGAACGTTTCCGTTTTGTTCGGAAAATTCGAGGTGCCGGCTAACCTTTTCGATAAAAAGCCGGGATAAGGCGGGGCGTCGGCACGAGGCGCCGGTCCGGCCAGATGAGGGACGAGGGGGTCGTCGATGCTGACGCGTAAGCAATACCAGCTGCTAGTTTTTATTA
Source organism: uncultured Rhodospirillaceae bacterium (assembly GCA_964585785.1). GTDB lineage: Bacteria > Pseudomonadota > Alphaproteobacteria > UBA8366 > UBA8366 > WHUA01. The sequence continues at coordinate 159 of CAZPFL010000147.1, read as the reverse complement.
ATCAGTGCCTGAAAGACAACGGCGTGCCGCCGTCCTTCGACGAGATGAAGGCGGCGCTCGACCTGCGCTCGAAATCGGGCGTTCATCGACTCATCACCGGCCTCGAGGAGCGCGGCTTCATCCGCCGACTGCCGCACCGGGCGCGGGCGCTGGAAGTGC
>CAZPFL010000146.1:0-13246 GCA_964585785.1 uncultured Rhodospirillaceae bacterium | reverse complement strand
TTAAGAAACGAAAATAATATCAAGCGCAGACATAAGTACTAGGGGAGTCCAATGCCGATAGGCCGACTCAAGATTATTGTCCTGAGCGCCGTCTTCGCGACGACAGTGTCTTTCCTGAACGTCGCGCGTGCCGCGACGTTCGGCTTCGACGCCATCACCAGCAACGACGTCGCCGATATTCCCGTTGGCGAGTCCCAGCTTTTCGTCGACGTGACGAATCACGGCAGCAATCAGGTCCTCTTCACGTTTCGAAACACGGGACCTGACGCGTCGTCGATCGCGGACGTCTATTTCGACGACAGGACGCCCGCCAATTTGACGGGCATCGCATCGATCATCAATGGAACCGGCGTAAGCTTCAGCCAAGGTGCTACTCCCGGGGAGCTGCCGAGCGCCAACAACGCCTCTCCGGCATTTGTGACGACAACAGATTTCCTCGCCGACTCCGATCCGCCCGCTCAACCCAATGGCGTCAATCCCGGCGAATCCTTAGGCCTCGTGTTCAATCTCGTTTCAGGAATGACGGTGGACGACGTGGTCGCGGCCCTGATCAGCGGCATCGACCTTCGCATCGGCATCCATGTTCAAGGGTTTGCCAGCGGGGGCAGTGAGAGCTTCGTAAACGATCCGTCGCCGGTGCCGTTGCCCGCGGCGCTTCCGCTCTTCCTCACGATGCTCGGCGGCATCGGGCTGCTGCGCTGGAAGCGGCGGCGCGCGGTCGCCGCGTAGCGGCAAAAAGGCGCCCCGCGTGCCCAGTGCGGGCCTACTTCCCGCACGGCCAGGCTTCGGTGAACGCGATATAGACGCCTTCGCCCCAGTATTCGGGCCAGTAGGCCGGGTGCTTGTCGGCCCATTTCAGGAAGACGGTCAGCCGTTTCTCGTTGTCCACGCGCGCGGGCTCGCAGAAGCCGCCGCCGTGGGGCGGCTTGGCTTTCGAGACCGGGAAGCGCGCCGAATAGCCGACCGCATAGCCCTCCAGCAGCCCGGTGCAATAGCCGACGTTGAAGTTGTTGGCGATATAGCCGCCCATCAGGGAGTTGGAGACCTCCTGGCACCGCTGGCGAAGCTGGCCGACCGTCGTGAAGTCCTCGTCCTCACCCGCGCCCGCCGGCGCCGCGGCCAGAACCAAGAGGGTGCAAAGGGCGAATCCCCACAGCATGCGCATGCCGGCCTCCTGCTTGTTCTCCCGTCAGCTTAACATCCGCAAAACGGTCCGTCGGCCAAGAATTCCCTGCCGCCGCAACGGCGCCGGAGGCGGCGTCCTTCGCCGCCGTTCATCGGAAAGAAAGAGGCCCGGTCCTGCCGGCCGGGCCTCCTTCGCTTGCGGCACTCGGTGGCGGGGCGATTAGGCCGCGCCTTGCGGTTCTTCCCCTCTCTGGCTCCATATACCGGCCCGGGTGACGGTGCGGCGCCAGACCGCAAGGTCGTCCACCGGGAGTGGTGGCGCAATGAAATCCCCTTGAACGTAGCCCACGCCGCAGGCGCGCGCCTGCTCGAGCTGTACGTTGTTGCTTATGCCGGCGGCGATGACGCGCAGGCCGAGCGTCTTCGCCGTGGCGACGATGTGGCGCATCGGCCAGGGTTGTGCGTCATCGGGCACCCCGGACGGCGCCAGGCTCTGCACGAGGGCGGGTGAGAGGCTGAGCCATTGGCCGGGGGCCTTGTCGAGCTCGACGGGCGGGAGCAGCGGATCGCCGAAATCCTCGACCGCGACCTGCATGCCGGCTTCCTGCAGGAGCTTGAGCTCGCGCGCGACGATCGTGCTGTTGTGCGCGAGAACCATCGTGTTGAAGCGGAATAGGAGCTGCGACGGCTCGATGCCGGCGGCCTCCGCCTTGGCGCGGGCGAGGGCGGTCAGGTAGCCGCCGCTCAGCTCGGCGTGGCTGACGGGAATCGAGCAGTAGAGCTGCTGATGCTGGAAGGTCGTCCAAACGCACAGTGCGTCGCAGCAGCTGTCGAGCGCCCATTCACCGATCGGGCCGATCAGCCCCGCCGCCTCGGCCAGCGGCAGGAACTCGTCGCTGAAGACGGGGCCGTGCACCGGGTGCTGCCAGCGCATCACGGCGGCGACCGATTCCATCCGGCCGGTGGCGCAGTCGATCACCGGCTGGAAGCGCATCTGCAGCTGGTCCTTTTCGATCGCCGAGGCGAGGTCGGCGGTCAGCTCGCGGCGGCGGTCCATGCGCCGGCCGAGCTGCGCCTGGTAGAAGCGGACGCTGCCCGCGGCGCTCTGGTTGGTGGTGGCCAGCGCGGCCTCGGTCGCGCGCATCAGCGCGGTCGCGCTGTGGCCGTCATGCGGGCAGATCGACACGCCCATGCGGATATCCGCGTCGAGGTTGCGGAGGAAGTCGTAGGGCTGGCGCAGCCAGCTCATGATCCGCGAGGCCAGCGTGCCGGCGACGCTGGCGCCCGGCAGGTCCTGGGCGATCAGGGCGAAGCGGTTGTTGCCGATGCGCGCGGCCATGTCGCAGCTCCTGAGGAAGGTCTTCAGCCGGCCGCCGATGGCCTTGAGCAGCGCGTTCTCCGCGCTCTGGCCCAGCGCCTCGTTGATGTCGTCGAGGTTGGCGATATCGACCATGAAGACCATGGCCGGCTTCATCGTGCGGATGGAGGCGCGGATAACGCCTTCGAGCGCTTCCTCGTAGGGCTGGAGCCCCGGCAGCTCGGTCAGCGGATCGAGCGTCGGCATCTGCCTGTCGCGCGGCTGGGCCTTGCGCCGCAGCAGGGCGACTTCGACCGCGTGCTTGAGGGCGTCCGGCGTCAGGCCGTCCTTGGCGATGACGTCTACCGCGCCGCTCTGCAGCAGGTGGAAGGCGAGCTCCTGGTCGCGCTGGCCGGTGACGAAGACGACCGCGGGCGCGCGCTCGCTCTCGATCGCCTTGATCGATTCCAGAACGGCGGTGCCTTCGCCATCGCCGAGATTGTGATCGAGCAGGATGCAGTCGAAATTCCGTTGCGCGATCGCCTCGCGGGCGGTCTCGACCGATTCGGCCTCGTCCAGCGAGGTCGGCATGCCGGTCTTCTGCAGCAGGCGGCGGATCTGCATCCGGTCGATCGCCTCGTCCTCGACCAGCAGGAGCTGTGGACCGGACTCGAAGGTCTGGGAGTCGGGCTGGGGGTTGTTCGGCGACGTCTCGTCGTCGATGAGGAGGTCACCGCATTCCTCGACCGGCGGCGTATCGCGGAGAGCAGCTCGAGCACTCATTTGACCAATATTTCCCTAATTAAAATTGATTATTGGAATTCAATTTTGAAAAATCATAGCCGAAAGTATTGGGTAGGATTAGTTAAAAAGTTATTCAAATATTAAGGAAATAAATTCTTAGAAGTATTGGTGAGCGCTGAATGCGCATTTTGACGGGAATCAGAATATATGCGTGTTGTACATTGAACACGCGTGATTTTTCCGGGTTAACGGTTTGTTAACCATCGGAGCGGCTGGGCGAAACGCTCGAAAGAAATATTTAACGAGACGCGCTGGACTCGGCTTTGTCTGTGGCGTCGCCGGCTTGGGAAGGCCGCGCATCGCCCTCGTAGTATTTTTCGATGAGGTGCCGGAAGGTGGTCTCGTCGATCGGCTTCACCAGGTAGTCGTAAACGAACTCGTACTCCAGGGCGTCCGCGCGGTCCTTGGCGTGGTTGGACGAGCTGTACATCAGCACGATGAAGCAGCCGGGCTCGCGCCTGCGCGCTTCGAACTGCTTCTGGAGCTTCTCCAGGACCTCGAAGCCGTTCATCCGCGGCATGTTGATGTCGAGCAGGACGAGGAGCGGGGGCGGGACGTCGCCGATTTTGTGCTGGAAGGCGTCATCGTCGTCGAACAGCTCGGCGAATTCGTCGCCGGCATGGAACTCGATGACCCGGCAATCGGTGCCCGACCCGCTGATCGCCCGGCGGGCGATGTAGCGGTCCATCTCTTCATCGTCGACGATGACAACGGGGATACTCATGCGGCTGCATCCTTCTGGAACGACGCGGGCAGGGACGATTCGGGGTTGGGCGGAAGCGTCGTGGTGAAGACGGTGCCGTCGGGCGAGCTCTCGAAAGCGATGGTTCCGCCGAGATAGCGTACGTTCTTGTGTACGAGCGCGAGTCCCAGCCCGCTGCCGGGATCGGCGGTGTCGGCGAAGCGCTGGAACAGCTTGAAGACCTTATCGTGGCAATCGGCCGGAATGCCTATCCCGTTGTCCCGCACCGCGATCTCGAGGGCGCCGGCCGATTGCCGCGTCTCGACCGTGATTTCCGACGTCTTCTTCTTCGGATCACGGTATTTCAGGGCATTCGACAGCAAGTTCTCCAGGATCACGAAGAGCCGCACCTTGACGGTGATGACGGGATCGGCGTGGTGGAAGTTGGTGATGAGCCGGACGCCGTCGCGGTCCGCCGATCCGCGGAGATTCGCCCAGATCTCCGCGACCGTATTGGCGACGGAAACAGGGGTCAGCTCGTTCTCCACGTGGTCGCTGCGGGCGAGCGCGAGCATGTCCTCGATACGCTGGGCCAGCCGTTCGGCCATGCTCTGCGCGCGTTCCAGGTTCCGGCTGACCTCGCCATAGTTTCTGGTCGCAATGTCCTGCTGACAGATCTTCATCGCCCCGGTGATCGACGCGAGCGGCGCCTTCAGATCGTGCGAGGCGCTGTAGGCGAATTGGGTGAGCTCCTCGTTGAGGTGGGTCAGCTCGATATTCTTCTGCCGGATCAGGTCCTCGCGCGCCTTGCGCTCGGTAATGTCGATGATCGTCGCCACGACGAGGCGGCTCTCGGCGTCCTCGAACGGCGTCAGCCCGATCTCGATCGGGAATTCCGTGCCGTCCTTGCGCAGGCCGTAGAGCTCGCGGCCGACGCCCATCGATCGTCGCTCGCGGCTGTTGAGATAGCTCGTGCGATAGACGCTGTGCTTGCGCCGGAACCGCTCGGGCACCAGGTCCTCGACCGGCCGGCCGATCAGCTCGCCCTTCGCGTAGCCGAACATGACATCCGCGCTCGCGTTGGTCAGCACGATCTTGCCGTGGTCGTCGACCTTGATCATTGAGCTGGCCGAGGCGTCGAGGGTGAGGCGGATGCGGATCTCGTTCCGCTTGCGCTCGGTGATATCGACGACCGAGACGAGGGCGCCCGTGGCGCCGTCGTCGCCGATCGGCTGCAGGCCGATCTCGACGGGGATCAGATGGCCGTTCTTGTGCCGGCCGAACAGGTCGCGGCCCTTGCCCATGCTGCGCGCCGTCGGCAGCTCGAAGAACGCCTGCCGGAGCTCGCCATGCGCCTGCCGGATCTCGTCTGGCAGCAGAATGTCGAGCTTCTTGCCGAGAAGCTGGCCTTTCTCATAGCCGAACAGGGTCTCGAAATGATCGTTGGCGAGAACGATCGTGCCGTCTTTCGACACGATCATGAGCGGCGTCGGGGAAATCTCCAGGACGAGCCGATATTTCGATTCGATGGTCGACTTGTTCAGAATCGGTCGCTGAACCATCGTAGCAGCCAGGGAAATGAATAAAGCAATGCCGTAGTATGTCGCCCGAACTCCTTAATATTTTCTCACTGATACCGGGGATTTTCGGCATTTTTTCGCTGCGTCCCGGCCGCCTTAAATCGAAAACGCCCGATCCGCCTGGTAGCGCGCAATCCTCTGCCACAGCGGGTCGTCGTCCGGTCGGAAGCCGGCGAGGCGCCCGGCCGCCTCGCGCCATAGCGCGATTTCGTCGTAGCTTTGCCAGGGCAGCGCTTCGACGTCGGTTATTAGCGCGCAGTCGCTCAGCATGCCGTCGAAGGCGAGGAAGGCGGCGACCGAGGCCCGCGCCACCGCCTCGGCGCTTTGCCGCTGGCCCGGCAGGGCGGCGATCGCCGCGCGGTATTCTTCGGCGCTCCGCGCGTCGGTGGTGAAGCCGAGCCCCGCGTAGAAGTTGTTGCCGGCGGTGACCACCGGTACGCCTTGCGTCGCGAATTCGAGCCCGGCGGTTCCCCAGGGCGTGATCAGGCCGTCGATCGCGCCCAGCAGGCTGCGCGAGTTCACCGTCTCGTGCAGCAGCCGCATGTTCGGCGCGTCCTCGACATAGCGCGCCACGACGGAATCGATGGGGCGCCGATCCATGTACAGCCCGGTGTAGGGATGCAGCTTGATCACCCAGTCGATGTCGGGCAACCGGCGGGCGATCTCGAGTGTCTCGATCAGCCAGACATAGTGGTCGTCATAGATATTGCGGCTGTTGGCGTGCGGCGCGTCGGCCAGCGTCGAGACCATGATGCAGAGGATCGGGCGGCCGGACCCGCCGCCCTCAGCGCGGCCGAACAGCGCGGGCAGGGAGACCATCGCCTTGTCGGGATCGAAGCCGCCCATCCCGCCGGCGTGGCGGTCGTTCCGGCCGGCCATCCGCGCGGCGATCAGGGCCTGGCCGCGGGCGACCGCCGCCGCCCGGTCGCCGTTCAGCGCGGCGGCGAACTTGTCGTGGCAGATCCGCATGCGGACGCGCTCGTCCGGCGTTACGGCGGAATAGCGCTGCACGCTCGCGGCGAATTTCATCTGCGAGACGAGATGCACATCGGCGCCCCGCTGCTCGGCGAGGCGGCACAGCACGCCGTAGAGGACATAGCAATGGTGGCCGACGACCGCGGCCTCGATTCGCGGATGGCGGTCGAGCGCGTCCCGCATGAAGCGCACCGTATTGAGCGCGAGGGACAGCTCGAGCAGCAATTCGCCGCTGCAAGTCTCGATGGTGGCGCATTTCTGGGCGCGCAGATAGGTGTCGTAGACCAGGTCGCCGATCGGCAGACCGTCGGCCTCGAGGTCGAGCACGGCGCGCCGCAGCGCGGCGCCTTCGAGCGGCCGGAGCCGCGCGGCGTAGGCCGGCAGGTCCGGGGCCACGGCCGCCGCGGCGGCGTCGTTGACGGCGTGCACCTTCTCGACGCCGAAGCTCTTGGCGGCGAGGAAGACCTTCTCGTGCTTACGGTTGTCGGCGAAGCCGATGAGGCGCGCGCCGCTCAGCCGCTGCAGGTATTTCGCGACGATCAGGTTGAGCAGGTAGTATTGCGGGTGATCGACCATGAGGTCGACCAGGATGACCGGCGCGTCGGCCTTGGGCTCGGGCGTCAGCCGGCGCCACGTCCAGGCATTTTCTGCGAGGTAGCGCTGAAAGACGGAGAGCTCGTCGCTCATGACCTGCGGCGCGGCGGTTCAACCATGCGGCGCCATAGGTAGCGCGGATCGCCGCCACACGCCACCGTTCCCTGCACCACCGTTGCATGCGCGCGTCAGACGACGCCGTCGCCCTTCAGCTTGGCGAAATCCTTCGCGGTCACGCCGCACAGCTCGCGCAGGACCTCCTCGGAATGCTCGCCGAGCTCGGGCGGGCGGGTGATCTCGGCGGGCGAGGCGGACAGCTTGATCGGGCAGCCGACGGTCTTGAAGGTGCCGTATTTCGGGTACTCCACGTCGACGATCATGTCGCGGGCGAGGAGGTGCGGATCTTCCAGCACCTCCGCCGTGTCCTGGCAGGCGCCGCAGGGGACGCCCGCGTCGGCCAGGATCTCCATCACTTCGAATTTCGTGCGCTGCTTGGTCCACGCCGCGACCTCGGCATCCAGCGCCGCGCGGTTCTCCCAGCGGCCGTCGGGCGTCTTGAAGCGGGAGTCTTCGCCGAGATGCGTCATCCCGGTCGCCTTGACGAAGGCCGGCCACATCTGCGTCTGGCAGAAGATGTAGACGTAGTCGTTGGCGCCGCCCGGCTTGCAGGGATAGGTCGTGCCCGGCACGGTCTTGCCGAGCTGGTTGCCCTGGCGCGGCATGGCCGAGCCGCGGCGCTGATGGTCGCGCAGGCTGACGCGGATGATGTTGAGCACCGCTTCCTGCATCGCGACCTCGACCTGCTGGCCCTCGCCGGTGAGGTGGCGCTGCTGCAGCGCCGCCAGGATGCCGATCGCCATGTGCATGCCGGTGCCGGAATCGCCGATCGCGGGATAGATGAAGGTCGGCGGGCCCTCCGGTGCGCCGGTGACGCTCATCGCGCCGCCCATCGCCTGGGCGATCGGCTCGAAGGCCTTGAAGTGGCTGTGCGGGCCGTAGGTGCCGAAGCCCTTGATCGTGGCGTAGATCAGGCGCGGATTGATCTCCTTCAGCACGTCGTAGCCGAGGCCCATACGGTCAAGCGCGCCGGGCGAGAAGTTCTCGAGCAGCACGTCGGACTGCGCGATCAGTTTCTTGAACAGCGCCTTGCCTTGGTCGCTCTTGAGGTCGAGCGTGAGGCTGCGCTTGTTGGCGTTGAAGGTCAGGAAGAACAGCTCGTCGCCCGCCTGGGCGCGCGCGATGTCGCCCTTGCCGGGCGTTTCCAATTTGATCACGTCCGCCCCGAACCAAGCCAGGATCTGCGCGCAGGCCGGCCCGGCCTGATTATGCGTCATGTCGATTACGCGAATGCCGTCCAGCGCCTTGGTCATGGCGTCGCTCCTTTGCGTCGTTGCCTCGTGTACCGTCCGGTTGCGATGGTCGCGGATCGATCGGCCGCCCGCTACTCCGCGGCGACCGGGGTCTTGACCTTCTCGGGCCGTGCGAACGGGCTGTTCCTGAGGTCGCGCTGCTTTTCGAAGATCGAATCCCGCCGCTTCAGCCAGTCCGCCGGCCGCGGCAGCGGCAGCCGGACCTCGACCTCGGCCAATCGCGGTGACGAAGGGGTCTCGCCGATGAGCATCATCCCGTTGAAGGCCTCCAGGCTCTCCGGCATCTCGGTCAGCGGCCAGGCGTCCGCCGCGCGAAGCGTCAGGAACAGGATGCGGCGGTAGTCCGGCGACATGTTGGCCGCCGAGCCGTGCAGCGTGCGCGTGTGATGGATCGTGATGTCGCCGACCTTGCCGAGCAGCGGCACCGCCTCGGGATACATCGCCTCGGCCCGCGGGTCGGTCACCGCGCCGACGAACATGCCGTCCTGATGATGATCGAGCACGGGGCCCTTGTGGCTTCCGGGCACGACGAGCAGGGGGCCTTTCTCCTCCGTCACGTCGTCGAGCATGATGCCGAGCACGCAGAGGTCGTCGTTGGTGTGGGGATAATAGGCCCAGTCCTGGTGCCACTCGACCGGCTCGCCGCCGCCGCCGGGCTTCAGGTTGAGCTTCAGGCCATAGTGGCGGATCGCGGGGCTGACGAGCTGCTGCAGCACTTCGAGCAGCCCGGGATGATGCAGGATCGCTTCATAGGCCGGGTGCTGCTTGATCGGCCGCTTGATGCGGCGGAGCCGCGGATGCGCGGCCGTGTGGCCTTCCTCCAGGTCGAAGATGTCGTCGCTTTCGGTGACGCTGCGCGACCGTTCGAGGAAGTCGTCGGTCACCGCCTGCAGATGCCGTACTTCCGCGTCCGACAGGACGCCGGACAGGGCGATGTAGCCGTTGTCTTTGTAGAATTGCACTTGTTCCGGGGTGAGCATGGCCATCCCTCCCGATATAAGGTGATACCCGCTTTGGCCGTAAGTATGACCGCCATCAGGACCGTGAGCAACTCGACCGCCCTGCGGGCGACGGCGATGCGCGCGTCAAATCAACGGGCGCAAGAACCGCGCCGTGGATGATAATCTCCGCACCATGAACACCTTCACACTGCTTTATGACCTGTTGCTGGTGATCTGGGTGCCGCTGCTGTGGCCGGCGCTGCAGCTCTACGGCTGGAAACGCAAATGGTTGCTCGCCGTCGCGGCCGTCGGGCTGCTCGCCGCGGCGAGCGAGATCTGGCAGTCCTTTCTGCCGCCGAACGCCATCCGAATCGACGCGCTCTTATTCAGTGTCCTGCTGACGCTGCTCTACGCCTCGGCGGCGGGCGTCTTGTACAGCGCGCGCCGGCGCGGGGCGGCGGCGGTGCTCGGCATCGTGGTGGTGCTGATCGGCGGCGTCATGACCTATCAGTGGGTGATGGTCGGCCGGGAGGCGCGCCGCCTGACCGCCGCCTTCGATGCCCGCAACGCGCTTCTGTTTCACGCCAAGTTCCGCGATCAGGCGACCTACGCGCGTTTGTTCGGCCCGTTCCCGCCCGACAGCGTCGCCCAGCCGTCCGGTCATTGGCGCGCGGAAAAGCCGTCGGGCTTTACCCGGCTCATCATCAACGGCAAGGGGCGGGTCTGGCTGTTCTATCGTTGCGGCGAGACCGAATGCGCCTTCGGCCCCACCGGCGTCGGCCTGAAGCGCAGCGTCGATGCGGAGAAGGGCGAATTGGCCTGGGACACCATCCTGCGGCCGAGCATCGGCGACACCTTGGCCGTGCGGATCATTCGCGAAGGTGTCGACAGCCTCTCTGTCGAGGCGCGCGGCGAGACGGTCGCTTTCGTCAAGGCGCCGCCGCCGGTCGATCCCCATCCGCCCGCGAAGACGATCACTTTTCTTGGCGCTTTCGCCGACGCTCGTTGTCAGGGCGCATTGGCGCGGGTGAACCAGGTCTGGCTCTGGCGGACGACGGACCGGCTCTATGCCGTCGGCGTTTTCCAGACGCTGCCCGCCGGGCATCGGGCGCGTTTCGTCTCGCCCGACGTGCTGGGCGAGGGCCGGAAAGAGGGCGAGGACTGGGTCTTCGACTGGCAGCGGCGGGGACGCGCGGAACGCACGGTGATCGCGCTCTCCGGCGACACGGTGTCCCTGACGCCCGACCGCGCCGGCGGCAAGCCGGAAACGGTGACGCTTGGACCCAAGGCCATTTTCCGCGACGACGCGATCGACCTCGCGCCGCTGACGACTGTTGCCGCATGGCGGCATTGGTTCGCCACCGTACTCGTCGGTAGTTTTTTTTCGGCAGAAATTCCCGCCTGCAAATGATATGTCCCCTGCCATGAGCAAGGCTTTCACCAAGGAAGACGACACCGACGCCGAGGAAGACCTGCCCGAGGCGGCGAATGCGCTGCCCGCCGGCGCGAAGAACTACATGACCCCCGCCGGGCATGCGCGACTGGAGGCGGAGCTGCGCCAGCTCTCCAGCGTCGAGCGGCCGAAGGTGGTCGAGGTCGTCTCCTGGGCCGCCGGCAACGGCGACCGCTCGGAGAACGGCGACTACATCTACGGCAAGAAGCGGCTGCGCGAGATCGACCGGCGTATCCGCTTCCTGCTCAAGCGGCTGGAGATTGCCGAGGTGGTCGACCAGAGCCGGCAGACCAACCGCGACCAGGTGTTCTTCGGCGCGACCGTCACCTATGCCGACGCGGCGGACGCGGAGCACACCGTCCGCATCGTCGGCGTTGACGAAGCGCGCCGGGACCATGGCGAAGTGAGCTGGATCTCGCCGGTCGCCCGCGCCCTGCTCAGGGCCCGGGTCGGCGACGTCGTCCGGGTGAATACGCCGGCCGGGGTCGAAGAGATCGAAGTCGTCGAGATCACGTATGGCGATGGTTAGAGAGCCCGCCCGTGGCCCCGGCCCGGCCACAAGGGTCGAAACAACAAGGTTTGCTGCATCGCAGCATTGTGATATATCACCCCTCGATTTTACGTGCAAACTTGACTATAAAATCGCCTGTGACCCAATCGGCGCCGGCGCCCCCTCCCGCGGGGCCGGCAAAAGCGGACCTTCGTAGCTGCCATGAAACGCCGGATCATCCTTGTCGTCGTCTTCGCCGTGCTTGCCGCCCTGATCGGCGGATTCGGCTATTTCCAGTTCGTCATCAAGCCGGCGATGATCAAGAAGATCATCGCTTCGGGCACACAGCCGCCGGCGACCGTCTCGACCGAGACGGCGAAGGTCGAGACCTGGCTGCCGAAGCTGCCCGCCATCGGCACGCTGCGCGCGGTGCAGGGCGTCGAAGTCTCGTCCGAAGTGGGCGGGATCGTGACGGCGATCAATTTCGATTCCGGAAAGTTCGTCAAGAAGGGCGATCTGTTGGTGCAGCTCGACGATTCGGTCGAGCAGGCGGATCTCCGCTCGGGTCAGGCGCAGCTCAAGAAGGCCGAGCTCGAGCTCAGCCGGCAGCGTGAGCTGCTGCGCCGGAGCAATACCGCCAAGACGAGCTTCGATGCGGCGCTGGCCGCGCGCGACACGGCGGTGGCGACGGTGGACCGGACCAATGCCTTGATCGCCCAGAAGGCGATCAAGGCGGCGTTCGACGGGCAGCTCGGCATCCGCAACGTCGACCTTGGCCAGTATGTCTCGCCGGGAACGGCGATGGTCTCGCTGCAGCGGCTGACGCCGATCTATGTGGACTTCCCGATGCCGGAGCAGACCCTGACCAAGCTCGCCATCGGCCAGACGGTCGAGGTCGCGCTCGACGCCGACCCGGGCCATATCTTCAAAGGGGCGATCGAATCGATCGACTCCAAGGTCAACCAGGCGACCCGCAACGTGCTGGTCCGGGCGCGCGTCGACAACACGGAAGCGCGGCTGCTGCCCGGCATGTTCGCCAACGTCAACGTGATCGCGGGCAAGCCGGAGCAAGTCGTGACGGTGCCGCGCACCGCGGTGACCTACAGCCTTTACGGCGACAGCGTCTTCGTCGTCGTCGAGGCGCCGAAGCCGGCCAGCGAGGCGGCGGCCCAGACCGCGGCCAAGACGGAAAAATCGCCGGCGCCGGAGCTCATTGTCGATCGCCGTTTCGTGCGGGTCGGCGAGGCGCGGGGTGACCGGGTCGCCATCCTGGACGGTGTCAAGGCGGGCGACAACGTCGTGATCTCGGGCCAGATCAAGCTGCAGCCCCATGCGCGCGTCCGCATCGACAACAGCGACCTCTTGAAGCCGCCGGCCAAAAGGCCGCTGGAATAGGGCCGGCGCAGCATGTCCTTCACCGACATCTTCATCCGCCGGCCGGTGCTGTCGTCCGTTGTCAGCCTGCTGATCCTGCTGCTTGGGCTGCAAGCGCTGTTCAAGCTGCCCGTGCGCCAGTATCCCGAGCTGTCGAACACGACGATCACGATCACGACGACCTATCCCGGCGCCAACGCGGACCTGATCAAGGGCTTTATCACGACGCCGATCGAGCAGGCGGTGGCGAGCACGGAAGGCATCGACACGCTGGTGTCGAACTCGCAGCAGAACACGTCCACGGTGACGCTCAACCTGCGTCTCAACGCGGACGCCGACCGCGCGGTGGCGGACGTGCTGTCCAAGGTCAATCAGGTCAAGAGCGTGCTGCCGAAGGAGGCGAACGACCCGGTCGTGGTCAAGAAGACCGGGCAGGGCTACGCCCTGATGTATCTCTCCTTCAACTCGAGCGTCATGACGGCCTCCCAGATCACCGACTACCTGACGCGCGTGGTGCAGCCGAAGCTGGAGACGGTCGACGGCGTCGCATCGGCCGAAATC
>CAZPFL010000145.1:0-13247 GCA_964585785.1 uncultured Rhodospirillaceae bacterium | reverse complement strand
TGCCCGACGCGCCCTCGACCTCGGCCGCCATGAGCGCTGCCGGCAGGATGGCGCAGCCGGGATGGGTCAGCATGCGGAAGGTGTCCCACTTGCCGCCGACGAAGATCAGGTCGGAGTTGACGTAGCACGCCCCGGCCTTGGTCAGCTTGGCGCCGTGGACGAGCACGGTCGCGACGCCGGGGCCGCCCGCTTCCTCCTCCTGCATCATCTTGAGCGCCTGGTTGGTCGGCGGCCGGTCGTAGCCCATCAGCGCGGAGGAGAGCCCCTGCAGGGTCAGCCCCTTGGCCCGGTCGATCACCTCGGCCGGTAAGTCCGAATATTTCAGGCCGGCCACCCAGGCGGCGAACCGTCGGCTCATCGATGCCATGTTTCCATCCCCAGCGCTGTTGTTGTCGGAGCAGGCGCGGCGCGCGCGCCCGTCGATTGCACTCCGAATAACGGGCCAGGGTCAAATGGCGTCGCCCGCCCGCCGCGCCCGCCACCGCGCTGGTCGGCCGTCCTGCGACGAAAAAGTTGCGAATGGCCATTGCCGACCGGCGCAAAACAGGTCACGACTCTCGGCGAACGCCCCGGCCGCCGACGCCGGGGCGCGCCGCGAGCGTTCCAAACGGGGAAGACAGAACCATGACCGTCCGTAATGGCCGCGAGTTTCTCAGCATACCGGGCCCGACCACCGTGCCCGACGCGGTGCTCAGCGCGATGCACCGCCCGGCGATCGACATCTATGCCGGCGAGCTGGTCAACATCACCCATACCTGCCTCGCCGACCTCAAGACCGTGTTCCGCACCAAGGGTGACACCTACATCTACGCCGCCAACGGCCACGGCGCCTGGGAAGCGGCGGTCAGCAACGTGCTGTCGCGCGGCGACACGGTGCTGGTCCTGGCGAGCGGCCGCTTCGCGGTCGGCTGGGGCGAGACCGGCGAGATGATGGGCGTGACCGTCGAGACCCTGCCCGGAAGCTGGCGCCGCGCGGTCGACCCGGCGGCGCTCGAAGCGCGGCTGCGCGAGGACAAGGCGGGTACGATCAAGGCGGTGCTGGTGGTCCAGGTCGACACCGCGTCGGGCGTGGTCAACGACATCCCGGCGATCCGCAAGGCGATGACCGACGCCGGCCATGGCGCGCTGCTGATGGTCGACACCATCGCCTCGCTCGGCACCATGCCCTTCAACATGGACGGCTGGGGCGTCGACGTCGCGATCACCGGTTCGCAAAAGGGGCTGATGACGCCGCCGGGCTTGAGCTTCGTCGCCGCCGGGCCGCGCGCGGCCGAGGTGCACAAGACGGCCGGCCTGCGCACGCGCTACTGGGACTGGACGCAGCGCAACGGCGACCAGCACTATCAGAAATACTGCGGCACGGCGCCGGAGCACCTGCTATTCGGCCTGCGCAAGGCGCTCGACATGCTGCTCGAAGAAGGGCTGGAGAACGTCTTCCGGCGGCATGCCCTGCTGGCCGAGGCGGTGCGCCGCGCGGTCGCGGTGTGGGCCGAGGGCGGCGCATTCGAGTTCAACATCCCCGAGCCGTCGCAGCGCGCCGACTCCGTCACCACGATCCTGCTCAAAGAGGGCCTCGACCCGCAGACGATCCGGCAATACTGCGACCGGCATTGCGGCGTCGTGCTGGGCGTCGGCATCGGCGAGCTCACCGGCAAGGCGCTGCGCATCGCGCATATGGGCCACATCAACGCACCGATGATCCTAGGCGTGCTCGCCAGCGTCGAGGTCACGCTGCAGGCGCTCGACATCCCGCACCGCCGCGGGGGCGTGCAGGCGGCGATCGACTGGCTCGGGGACTCGCTGCCGTCCCGGTAGGACAAAAAAACGGCGGCGTAACCCGGTAACGGGTGCGCCGCCGCTTTTATCGAACCGCTCGGCTCAGGCCGTCAGTCGACTTCCGGGCCACGATAGGCCTTGTGGCACGCGCCGCAGGCCTTGCCGACCCCGCCCGCCGCCTTGGCGATCGCGTCCTTGTCGCCGGCCTTGGCGACCTTTTCGAGATGCTCCGCGGCGACCATCAAGGCATGCGAGTCTTTCTCGAAGCCCTTCCAGTCGGTCCAGATCGCCGGCAGCGCGCGCGTCTGCTTGTCCGTGAAGTGGCCGCGCCCCGTGTCCTTGGGGAAGAGGCTCGGGATCTTCTTCGCGTCGGCGGCGATCCCCGCGGCATGCTTGGCCACCTCGGCAGCCGTGCCCTTGCCGCTCTTCACGAAGCCCTGAATGGCTTTCATGTTCTTGCCATTCTCTTTCATCAAATGCACACGGGCCTTGATCGCGGCTTCACCCGTCATGGCGGCCTTGATCGGTTCGGCCGACGCCAGCGCCAGCCCGGCTACGGCGATAACCGCCGCGACCGTTGCAATTCTTCCCGCAAATCCCATTCGCTCAACCTCCTGTTGTCGCGTCTCGATGTTACGCCGTCCGCATCACCGTTGTCGTCCGGCATGAATCCCCGCGGACTCTTGCCGGTCTTGCTTGCGGCAGCCTGACACACCCTGTCCCGACAGGCGTCGCCGCCGCGCCGGGAGCGCAGTCCCTCAAAACCATGAACACCGCGCCATGGGGATTATTCCATGACGAAAATGACTTTTTTTCGGCAGCGGCGCCACGCGTTAGCGCTCGAGCTGCTTGTAGACGGCGTTCGCGACCGAGAGCAGCTCGGGCCGGGCGATCTGGCCGGTCAGCGCATAGCCGAGCGATCCTTCGATCCAGTAGAACACCGAGACGCCGCGATCCTTGGCGAACTGGAATTCCGCCTTGCCGCGCCATTTCGCGTGGTTGACGACGTAGAGGGTGAGGCGGTTCTTGTTCGCGTCCTCATACATGAACTGCGCGGCGGGGCCGTCGGTGGACGACAGCAGCCGGCCGCCGACCAAATGATAGCCGAGCCCCGCGAGGCGCGGCGCGCGCAGCGGCGCGCCAAGCACCTTGGACAGCCAACCGACGAGATGCGCCTCCTCGTCGGCCTTGACTTCGACCGGATGCCGGCGCTGGGACGTGAAGACGGTGTGCGCGATCGCGGCCTGCTCCGCGACCGCCGCTCCCTGCGGCATGCCGCCCGGGCCGGCGCCGCGGATCTGCCAGCCGAGCGCGACCCCGACAACGAGCAGGATCGCCGCCGCCGCGGCCCAGGCCGCGTGCACCCGCCAGCGGGCCCGGCGGGGCGGCCGCAGCGTGCGCGGCAGCGTCTCAGCGAGGACGGGGTCGAGCATGGCGCGCAGCGCCGCCTTCTGCCGCCGATAGGCGGCGACGCGGCGCGCCGCCTCGGGATTCGCGTCGAGATAGGCCGCGACCGCGCGCCGCCGCTCCGCGTCGAGCTGTCCGTCGACGAAGGCATGCAGATCGACCTTGCGGATAGCGTCCGACGACGCCGTCATGTTCCCTGCTCCGATCCTTCGTCTCCGGCCGCGTCCATCAAGCGGCGCAAGCGCTCCCGCCCGCGGTGGATGCGCGACATCAGCGTCCCCATGGGAATGCCGAGCACGGCGGCGGCCTCTTCATAGCTCATCTCCTCCACGGTGATGAGCAGGAGCGCGGCCCGCTGCGGCTCCGGCAAGCTGGAGAATGCCTGCCACATGCTGCGCACCGCCAGACCATCTTCCTGGGTAGGCCGCACGGGCGGTTCGGCAACCCCCGCCCCCAGCGGCACGTGGCCCGGCCGGTTGCGCTCCTTGCGGGCGGCGTTGAGATGCAGATTGTGCAGGATGGTGAACAGCCAGGCGCGGATGTTGGTGCCGACCTGCCACAGATGCATCCGGCTCCAGGCGCGCTCCAGGCAGTCCTGCACCAGGTCGTCCGCCTGCGCCCGGTCGCCGACCAGCGCCCGCGCGTAGCGCCGCAGGTGCGGAATCTGATCGACGATGAGGTGGCGGATATCCGGCATCGACCGAGCATACCTCCCAGCGGCGCGCCCTTTCCGCCCCCGCCGAGTGGCGCGGGACGAGAGACGCACGGCGTTACTGCAACCTACTTCACCGCAATTATCAAGCGGGTTGGCGGCGCGGCGGGAGTTTGAGATAGTGCGCGAAAGGCGTTTCGCGCGAAAAGGAGGCCGCTTCGATGAAGATGAAATATCTCCACACCATGGTCCGGGTATCGGACCTCGACAAGTCGCTGGACTTCTACTGCAACAAGCTCGGCATGACGGAGACGCGCCGGACCGAGAGCGAAAAGGGCCGCTACACCAATATCTTCCTGTCCGCCTCGCGGGATGTGAATTCCGCGAAGGAGACCAAGGCGCCGGTCATCGAGCTGACCTATAACTGGGACCCCGAGGAATACACCGGCGGGCGCAACTTCGGCCACCTCGCCTACAGCGTCGAGAATATCTACGACCTGTGCCAGAGCCTGATGGACGCCGGCATCACCATCAACCGCCCACCGCGCGACGGCCGCATGGCCTTCATCCGCTCGCCCGACGGCATCTCGATCGAGCTGCTGCAGGACGGCGAGGCGCTGCCGGCGAAGGAGCCTTGGGCCTCGATGCCGAACACCGGGTCCTGGTAGCCGCATCCCGACGGATCAGAGCGCCAGCACCTCGCGATAGGCGAACAGCGCCGGCGCGCCGCCGGTGTGAACGAAGATGACGTCGTCGTTCGCGGCCCAGCGGCCCTCGCGGATCAGCGCGATGAGCCCCGCCAGCCCCTTGCCGGAATAGACCGGATCGAGGGTCAGCGCCTCCAGCCGGCCGACGAGCTTGATCGCCTCGATCGTCGCGGCATGCGGCACGCCGTAAGCCGGGCCGGCATGACCGGCGACCACTTCGACCAGGGTCTCGTCCAGCCGCAAGCCTAACATCTCCGCCGCGGCGCGTGCGTATCGCACGACATCCGCGCGCACGCGATCGGGCTCTGCGTCGATATCGATGCCGACGACGCGCGTCTCCGGCAGGCACAGCGACGCGCCGACGACGAGCCCGGCCTGGGTCCCGGCGCTACCCGAGCAATGGACGATGGCGGTGGGACGGAAAGCCTCGGCGGCGGACTGCCGGGCGAGCTCCGCCGCGGTCGACGCATAGGCCACCGCGCCCAGCGCGTCCGATACGCCATAGGGCACGACGAAGGGACGGCGCCCCGCGCTTCGCAGACGATCCGCCAGGTCTCGGATCGCGGCGTTGCGGTCGCCGGTCCACGGCACGTCGTGCAGCACCGCGCCGAACAGACGATTGAGCAGCATGTTGCCCGACGCCTCGTAATCGGCTGTCGGCGGCTCGAGCCGCCCGTGATAGACCGCAAGGTGACAGTCGAGCCCGAGCTTCGCGGCCGCCGCGGCCACCTGCCGTTGGCTGTTCGATTGCACGACCCCGCCCGAAACGAGGGTGTCGGCGCCCGCGTCGACCGCCTCGCGCAGGACGTAGTCGAGCTTGCGCAGCTTGTTGCCGCCGAAGCCCACACCGGTGCAGTCCTCGCGCTTCACCCAGAGGCGCGGCCCGCCGAGATGCGCGGTCAGGCGCTTCAGCGGCTCCAGCGGTGTCGGCAGTTGGGCCAGGCCCAGGCGGGGGAAACGCGCGAGGCGCGTTTCCAGATCGCGTGTCGCCGTGTCATGCATGGCGCCGACGATAGCAACATTCCGCCGGCCGGCAACGACGCAATCGGTCACAGCCCCCCGGGGCAACGGACCGAGGTCACTCCGCCGGGGATTCGGCGCGCTTGGCGAAAAGCGTGCGCCGCCGCGCCGGACGGGCCACCATATCCGTGTCCGCGAGCGCGAGCCGCAGGATGAAATATCCGAACAGCGCCGAGGAGATCGACCCGGCGAGCACGCCGAGACGCACGGCGGCGCCCTCGGCCGCGCCCGTGAAGGCGAGCGTCCCGATGAAAAGGCTCATCGTGAAGCCGATGCCGCCGAGCACGGCGACGCCGTAAAGCTGGACCCAGGTCGCGCCGTCGGGGAGCTTCGCGATGCCCATCCGCACCGCGCCCCAGGTGAAGGTCATGATGCCGACCTGCTTGCCGAGGAAGAGGCCGAGCGCGACGCCGAGCGGGATGCCGCCGAGCAGCGCCTCGAAGGACAGGTTGTGCAGCGCGACGCCCGCATTGGCGAAGGCGAAGATCGGCATCACGCCGAACGCGACCCAGCCGGAAAGCCCGTGCTCGATCCGCTTCAACGGCGACACGTCGCACTTTTCCAACCGCAGGGGAATGAACAGGGCGACGATGACGCCGGCCAGCGTGGCGTGCACGCCCGACTTCAGCACGCAGACCCAGATGACGACACCCACGACGACATAGGGCGCCGTCTTGCGGACGCCACGGTGGTTGAAGAAGGCGAGAACCGCGATGCCCAGCGCCGCGACGGCGAGCAACGGCAGCGACAGGTGGGAGGTGTAGAACAGCGCGATGATGACGATGGCGCCGAGGTCGTCGATGATCGCCAGCGCGAGAAGAAAGACCTTGAGGGCGATCGGCACACGCGACCCGAGCAGCGCCAGCACGCCGACCGCGAAGGCGATGTCGGTCGCGGCGGGAATCGCCCAGCCCTGCAGCGCCGCCGGGTCGTCGGCGTTCAGCGCGATGTAGATCAGCGCCGGCACGATCATGCCGCCGAGCGCGGCGATCACCGGCGAGGCCGCCTTGCGCAGCGAGGACAGCCGGCCCTCCATGATCTCGCGCTTGATCTCGAGGCCGACGAGAAAGAAGAAGACCGCCATCAGGCCATCGTTGATCCACAGCAGCAGCGGCTTGTCGAGCGCGAGCGCGCCGATCTGCATGACGACGGGCGTGCCGAGCAGCGCGTCGTAAATCCAGGACAGCGGCGAGTTGCTAAGGACGAGCGCCGAGGCCGCGGCGAGCATGAGCACCACGCCGCCGGACGCCTCATGCTCGAAGAAGGCCTGCGCACCGCGCTTCAGGCCGCCATTTGTCAATGCGCGGATCACTGTTGTCTTCCCGTGTTTCTTATGGGGATTGCCGCGCGAGCGCGGTCGATAAGCCTCACGCCGAGGCGCGCCGCAGGACGGGCGCGACTACGTCGAGCGGCGGCGCGATCGCCGGCTGCTCGGGCCCCGGCTTGACCGCGAGCACGCCGCAACGCACCGCGCCGAGCACGGTCTCAGCCGTGTTCCCGACCAGCATCCGCGACACGCCGCTGCGGCCTGCCATGCCCAGGACGACGAGGTCGACCTCGAGCCGCCCGGCCAGCTGCACGATCGACTGCTGCGGCAGGCCGCGCGGCAGGTGAACCTCGTGCTCCAGGCCGGCGACGGGACAATCCGCCAGCAGCGTATTCACCGCGGCGCGGCAGGCGGCCTCCCGACGGTACAGAATGCCTTCGCGCGTCGCGTCGGAAATCTCGTTGGTCAGCAGCGCCGCGTCGTCGCCGTCCGGCGTCCAGGCGTGCATGATGTGCAGCGCCGCCTTTTGTGACCGCGCCAGCGCGGTGGCGCGCAGGAGAACCTTCCGGTTGACGCCGCCGTCCTCTTCCTCCGCCGTACAAGGATCGACCGCGGCGAGGATGCGCGCGCAGGGGCCGGGCCGCTCCGCCTTCACGACCCATACGGCGCAGGGGCATTTGCGCAGGAGGGTGATCGCGGTGGTGCCGAGAAGAAGGTCTTTCAGGCGATAGCCGCTCTCGGCGCTCACGATCACGAGGTCGTGGTGATCGCGCTCCACCTGGCCGGTGATCTCGATATGGGGCGTCCCGACCCGCACCGCCGTGTCGACATCGGTCACGCCCTCCTGAACGATCCAGGGAACGATCCGGCGCAGGCGCTTCTCCGCCGCTTCCAGCGCGGACGCGGTGCGGCTCTTCTCACCGATCGGATTGACCAACGTCAGCCGTGCCCCGTTGGCCCGCGCCAGCGCGACCGCGTGCTCCAGCGCCGCCTCGCTGCCGGCGCGCTCGTCGTAAACGGCGAGAATGTTCTTGAAGCGCCTCATGTCCTTCTCCCTGTCGCCCCAGTGGCGGGCCAAGCGCGCCTCGGCGGCGCTCGGCCGTGTCCGAGGCATTGTCTTTTCCGTCACGATGCGCAGGCAGCCCCGGCCGCACGCGCTCCGGCGGTCCTTCAGTTAAGCCGGAAAATGTCTCAGGAGTTTGTCGCGTTTAGCCCGAATCTGTATCAAAACGTGTCAAACCCTTGATTCGATACAGCTTGCGACAATGTTTTTGTGTCGGTCTGTTACGATCTTCATATAGTCGGACACATGGAGAGCTCGGCCCATATTCTAATCGTCGACGACCATCGCGAGATCCGCGACCTGGTCGGCCAGATCCTGGCCAAGGACGGGTTCCGCGTCAGCACGGCGGCGGACGGCCGCGAGATGCGCCGGGTCCTGCGCGACCGCAAGATCGATCTCATCGTGCTCGACCTCATGCTGCCGGTCGAGGACGGCCTGGCGCTCTGCCGCCAGCTGCGCGCCGGATCGTCCGACGTGCCGATCATCATCCTGACCGCCAAGGGCGACGAGATCGACCGCGTGCTGGGGCTCGAGATGGGCGCCGACGACTACGTCGCCAAGCCGTTCAGCGGCCGCGAGCTGATCGCGCGCATCAAGGCGGTGCTGCGGCGGACGCGCTCCCTCCCCGCCGCGCCCGAAGGGTCGGTGTCGGCCATCTACCGCTTCGGCAAATGGACGCTGGATACCGCGCGGCGCGAGGTCGAAGCCGACGACCTGGTCGTCCCGCTGAGCACCGGCGAATACAATCTGCTGCTCGCCTTCATCCAGCATCCCCAGCGCGTGCTCAGCCGCGACCAGCTGCTCGACCTCGCGAAGGGCCGCGCCGCCGCGCAGCTCGACCGCAGCATCGACCTTCAGGTCAGCCGCCTCCGGCACAAGATCGAGGAAGACGCCAAGAACCCGGAAATCATCAAGACCATCTGGGGCGACGGCTATGTCTTCGTGCCGAAGGTCTTCGGCGAATGACCCGCCTGCTGCCGCCCCGCCTGCTGCCGCGAAGCCTCAGCGCCCAGACCTTCGCGGTGCTCATTCTCGGGCTCGTCCTCTCCCACCTCATCGGCATCGCCGTCTATTCGCTCGAGCGGCGGGAGGCGGTGACCGCCACCGAGGGGCTGGACTTCGCCGACCGGGTCGCCGGCATGGTCAACCTGATCGAGCGCCTGCCCGGCCAATGGCGCGACGAGGTCGTGCGCGGCTCGGAGGGACGCAACTTCCACATCTTTCTCGGCCCCCGCGCCGAGGCGTCCGACTGGGATCAGAAAGGCGACATGGTGCAAAGCGTCGGGCGGCATCTGCAGACGCAATATCCGCACTGGCCGGCCGACCGTATCGTCGTGAGCTTCACCGATACGCCCGACGCCCCGGCGCAGAAGCTGAAGCAGAGCGAAGGCATCATGCGCATCGTCGAGGCGCCGGACATCTCGATCGAGGACCAGGCGCACGACTTCCTGCATATCTCGATGCAGCTCACCGACGGCCGGTGGCTCAATTTCGTCGGCGCCATTCCGAACCCCGACGCCGCGGGCCTGGGCTGGGCCGTCGCCTACATCCTCACGATCGCGCTGATCGTCGGCGCGGTCGCGATGTGGCTGGTGACGCGGGTGACCGCGCCGCTCACCGCCTTCGCGCGGGCCGCCGACCGGCTCGGCAAGAACATCCGCGCCGAGCCGCTGCCCGAGGGCGGGCCGACCGAGGTGGCGCAGGCGACGCGCGCCTTCAACGCGATGCAGGACCGGCTCCGCCGGCTGGTCGAGAACCGCGCGCAGATCCTGGCCGCGGTGTCGCACGACCTGCGCACGCCGGTGACCCTCCTGCGCCTCCGCGCCGAGCTGATGGCCGAAGGCGAGGACCAGCGGAAGGTGCTGCAGACGCTCGACGAGATGGAGACGATGATCGCCTCCGTGCTCGACTTCTCGAAGGCGACCTTTCACGACGAGCCGCAGCGGCAGGTCGACCTGTCGGCGCTGATCGCCAGCATCTGCGACGACCGGTCGGATGCCGGCGCCGACGTCACCTTCGAGCCGTCGGACCAGATTCCCTACATTTGCCGCCGCATGGAATTGAAGCGGGCGCTGGCGAACCTGGTCGACAACGCCGTCAAGCATGGCGGCGGCGCGCGGGTCAGCGTCGCGCGGAAGCCGGATGCCGTGGAGGTGGTGATCGACGACGACGGGCCCGGCATCCCCGAGGCCGAGCTCGAGACGATCTTCATGCCCTTCTACCGGATCGACGGCTCGCGCGGCCGGGGCGCGGGCGTCGGCCTTGGCCTCAGCATCGCGCAGGCGATCGTGCACGGCCACGGCGGCCGCATAAGCCTGACCAATCGGCCGGAGGGCGGCTTGCGGGCGCTGGTCTCCTTGCCGGCGTGAGGGACCCTAGAGCACCGCGCTCAGGATCGCGAGGCCGTTCAACGCGCGGGGGAAGCCGCCGTAAGGCCCGGTCTGGATCACCGCCTCGACGATCTCCTCCCGCGTGAGTCCGACATTGAGCGCGGACTGGGAGAATTTGCGGAGCTGGCCCTCCAGGCTCATCACCGTGAAGGACGCGATGGCGCAGAGCATGCGCTGGCGGTCGTCGAGCCCCGCCCGGAACCACAGCTCGCCGTAGCCATAGCGCAGCGCGGACGGGAACAGCGCGCCGGTGATCGGGTTGTCCGGCGCGGCATAGCCCTGGCGGCCACGCTCGCCGTGGATCCGCCCCATCAGCTCGCGCCCGCGCGCGTCCAGCGCCTCGTTCGTGTCGTCGCGCGGCGGCTCGGCCGGCACGGGCAGCCCGCGCGCGACGAACACCGCCTTGGCGATCGCCGAGGACGCCTCCGTCGTGCCGAACCCGGCGTAGAGCCCCGACTGCATGAAGACCTCGAGGATGTTGCGCGGCGTCAGCCCGAGATCGAGCGCGCCGCCGATCATCGGCTTCAGCTCCGCCGGCCGCTGCAGCACGGAGAGCGCCGACAGCGTGCAGACCATGCGGTCGGCGAGCGCCAGGTTCGGCCGGTCCCAGACGCCGCCATAGACGACTTCGGCCGCGAAGTCGGCGAAACCCGGCACAGCCTCGTCTTTCACCGCTACGCCCAGCCGCTCCCGTAGCGCCGCACCGCGCTTGCGCAGATCCTGTCGCGTCATGCCGTGTTTCCTTTCGTCGATCGATCCAAAGCAAGCGCCATGCAAAACTTTTCCCTCCCCCCTTGCGGCGCGCGTGTCGCCGCGCTCCGCTCTTCCGAATGCGGCGGCCGGTCGACACCGGACGCCTCGGGGAGGGTCAGGGTGGGGGGTGGCGATACGCAGCGTCGCCAAAGCTCGTAGAGCATCGGTGCCGATACCCCCCACCTAAATCCTCCCCCGCAAGGGGGGAGGACTTTCTGGGTCGAGCAGGTTCTTCGGCTTACTTCATCAGCCCATAGAACTTGCCGGCGTTCTCGCAGGTGATCTTGTGCACCACGTCGGCGGGCAGGCCGGCGAACTGCTCTTCGATGTACTTGTCGGAGTCGGGCCAAACGCCGTCGCCATGCGGATAGTCGGAGCCCCACATCAGCGTCTCCACGCCGATCTCGTTGACCAGCTTGGCGCCGATCGGATCGAACTGGAAGGTCGCCTTGCACTGCCGCTTCCAGTAGTCGCTCGGCTTCATCTTGAGGCCGAGGTCGTGGAAGCGGTCCTCCCACTCGAAGTCCATGCGGTCGAGCGCGTAGGCGAGCCAGCCGCAGCCGCTCTCGCCGAAGGCGACGCGGACGTTCGGATAGCGCTCCAGCACCGCGCCGCCGATGATCGCCGCGATGATGTTGATCAGGTTCATCTGGAAGCCCGAGACGATGGTGAAGATCGCCGGGCGCTGCACTTCCTTCGGCAGCGAGGCGCGCAGCTTCGGCGGCATCACCGGGAAGGTGTGGAAATGCAGCGGCAGGTTGACGTCGTTGATCGCCTTCCACAGCGGCTCCCACACCGGGTGGTACATCGGCTGCATGTCCCAGGAGCAGGACAGCTCGATGCCGCGCAGCCCGAGATCCTTGACGCGGTAGACTTCCTTCGCCGCGGACTCGATGTCACCGTAGGGAAGGCAGGCAAGGCCGATCTGGCGGTCGGGATATTCCTTGCAGAAGTCGGCGAGCCAGTCGTTGTAGATGCGGTACATCTCGTTCGCCGCCTCGTGGTCGGCGAGGCGCGACGCCGCGCCCAGGATGCCGTACATCACCTCGGCGTCGACATGGTCGCGCTCCATGTCCTTGATGCGGAGCTGCGGCGTGGAGACGCGGCGGATGTCCTTCTTGCCGTCCTCGTAGAGCCCGGTCGCGGCCATCAGATCGGCGCGGGCATGCGTGCCCTTGACGTATTTCGCGCCCGACGGCCCGACACCGTTCTTGAGGCCGAAAGAAGTGCCGTTCTTGCAGGTCCAATAGGGACCGTCCGGCCCGTCGGTGATGAAGGGCATGCGCTCCTTCATCGCAGGACGCGCCTCGTCGACGAACAGGTTCGGCGGCATCCAGCACATGTCGATATGGCAGTCGGCGGAAATGCGGTTGTACTGCATCGTTATTCCTCCCTGGGGTGACCCTCGCCCGACGGGCAACGCGTCAGCGGCACAACCACGAGGATAGAGCAAAGGACGAACGCGGTCGAATTGGGGTGGTGAGATACGCGTCCCGACATCAGCCTCGTCCTGAGCCTGTCGAAGGACGCGTGGGCGCCACGCACCGAGAGCGCTCATGCTTCGAAAGGCTCAGCATGAGGGGAACGGTAGGACGATCGAAGGCCTCCCCTACCCCGCGACCTTGTGCAGCCGCCCGGCGCAGAGCCAGCTCAGCGCCGACATCGCGGCCGCGGTGCCGAGGCAGAGCGACAGGCCGCCGAGCTGGTAGCTGAGGCCTGACAAGAGCGTCCCGGTCAACCGGCCGGCGGCGTTCGACATGTAGTAGAAGCCGACGTCCATGGTCACCCGGTCCGCCTGCGAGAAGGCGAGGATCAAGTAGGAGTGCAGCGAGGAATTGACGGCGAAGACGACCCCGAAGACGAGCAGGCCCACGACCAGCGCCGCCGTGAGCCAGACCGCCGGCTCGCCCGCCGCGGCCACAGCCGCCCCGGTGAGCGCCGCCGTGATCAGCGTCAGGAGCCCGACCCAGAGCCGCGCCAAGCCGACCGCCTCGCCCACGCTCTTGTTGCGCGCGCGCAGGATCTTCGGCGCCGCCGCCTGCACCGCGCCGTAGCCGATGATCCAGAGCGCCATGAAGCCGCCGACCAGGAAGAAGGCGGTGCGGTTGCCCGCCGCCGAGCCGTCCGACAGCACGGCGTAGAAATAGATCGGGATGCCGACGACGAACCACACGTCGCGCGCGCCGAACAGGAACAGCCGCGCGGCCGACAG
>CAZPFL010000144.1:0-13275 GCA_964585785.1 uncultured Rhodospirillaceae bacterium | reverse complement strand
ACCGGCTGTTCCAGAAGATCCAGTCCTTCTTCGGCACGGTCGGCTGGAACGTGGTGACGCTGAAATACGGCAAGCTTCTCGAGGCGGCGCGCAGCGGGCCGGCGGGCGAAGCCTTGCTGCGCTGGATCGACGACTGCCCGAACGACCTCTATTCGGCGCTGACCTTCAAGGGCGGCGAAGCCTGGCGCAAGCATCTCGAGGCGGAGCTGCGCGGCACGTCCGGCCTGAAAGAGCTGTTGGACAGCCACGACGATGCGTCGCTGCACCGGCTGATGACGAATCTCGCCGGGCACGACATGGAAAGCGTGCTCGACGCCTTTCACGCCGCCGCGGGCGACGACAGTCCGCACTGCTTCGTCGCCTACACGATCAAGGGCTACGGGCTGCCGCTCGCCGGCCACAAGGATAATCATGCGGGCCTGATGAACCCGCAGCAGATGGACGGGTTCCGCAAGGCGATGCGCATTCCCGAAGGCGCGGAATGGGACCCCTTCGCCGGCCTCGATGCCGAGCGCGAGGCGTTGCAGGTGTTCCTCCGCGAGGTGCCGTTCCGCTCCGAGGCGCCCCGGCGGCTCGAGACGCCGCGCATCGACGTGCCCGACAGTTTTCCCGTGCCGCGCGGCGACAAGCTTTCGACCCAGCAGGCCTTCGGACAGATCCTGAACGAGCTGGGGCAAGGCGACAGCGCGCTGGCCGACCACGTGGTGACGACGTCGCCGGACGTCACGGTGTCGACCAACCTCGGCTCCTGGGTCAACCAGCGCGGCCTGTTCAGCCGACGCGAGCGGCCGGACGTTTTCCGCGAGGAAAAGGTGGCGTCGGCGCAGAAATGGGTGCGCTCGCACTCCGGCCAGCATTTCGAGCTCGGCATCGCCGAGAACAATCTGTTCCTGATGCTGGCGGCATTGGGTCTGTCGCATTCGCTCTATGGCGCGCGGCTGCTGCCGGTCGGCACGCTGTACGACCCGTTCATCAACCGCGGGCTCGATTCGCTGACCTACGCCTGCTACCAGGATGCCCGCTTCATGGTGGTGGGGACGCCGGCGGGCGTGACGCTGTCGCCCGAAGGCGGCGCGCACCAGTCGATCAACACACCGCTGATCGGCATGTCGACCGACCGGCTGACCTATTTCGAGCCTTCATACGTGGACGAGCTGGCGGCGATCATGGCCTGGGGCTTCCGCCACATGCAGGCCGAGGACGGCGGCTCGGTCTTTCTTCGGCTGTCGACACGCCAGCTCGAGCAGCCTACGCGCACGCTCACGCCCGAGCAGCGGGCGGATATCTGCGCCGGCGGCTATTGGATCGTGCCGCCGGCTCCGGGGGCTGAGCTGGCGATCGCCTTCACCGGTGCGATCGCGCCGGAAGCGGCCGCGGCCCATGCGGCGATTCTCGAGGATATTCCGGGCGCGGGCCTCTTCGCGGTGACCTCGCCGGCGCGGCTCCATGCCGGCTGGCTGGCCGCGGCGCGGCGGCGGGCCGCGGGTGACGCAACCGCGCGCTCGCATGTCGAGACGATGCTGGGCGGGCTCGAAACGGGCGCGGCGCTGGTCACGGTGCTGGACGGCCATCCGGCCACGCTTTCCTGGCTCGGGTCGGTCGGCGAGTTCCGCGTCTCCGCGCTGGGCGTCGAGAAATTCGGGCAGTCGAGCGATATCCCGGACGCGCACCGGCTCCATGGCATCGACGCCGAAGCGATTCTCGATGCCGCGGCGGCGGCTTGCCTGGCGCAGCTCCGCTAGCCGCGCTCGCGGCCCTGAGAGCATCGGGCGCAGCGGCTTGCGCTTTCGGCCCGGCGGCCTACCATGAGGCCCGGTCCCGTTTCGCGACCCGCGTCATTGCGTAGGAGCCGCATGTTGCATCGATTCGGACAAGCGTTTTGGGCGTCATTGGCGATCATGCTCGCCGCCTGCACGGCGACGACCGGCGGAACGGGCGCGCCGCCCCCGGCTGCGGGCGGCCTCGGCGCCAATGCGACGGGCGGGCTCCTGGCCGCGCCCGACACGGTCGCGGCGCCTGGCGCCACGCCGGTCCGCATGGAAGGACGCCTGCTGGACGGGCCCTATGTCCCGCTGCTGAACAAGGAAGATTTCGCGCGCGCGCAGCAGGCGGCGCTTACCGCATTCGAGAGCACGCCGTCGGGTCAGACCACGATCTGGCGCAATCCCACCAACGGGCATTGGGGAACGCTGACGCCGACCCGCACCTACGAGAACGCCGACGGACGCTATTGCCGCGACTACCGGCAGACCATCACGCTGGGCGGCCAGGAGCACCAGGGGAACGGCACCGCCTGCCGCGAGCCGGACGCGGTCTGGCACATCGTGAGCTGAAATTGGCGGGCCCGCGGGCCGATCTCAAGGATCGGGCTTGAGCACGCGGTGCAGGTCGAGCACCGGCGGCGGCACCGCCGTCTGCGACAGCATGTCATGCACCTGCCCGCGGTGATGGGTCTGGTGATTGAAGAAGTGGATCACGAGCATCGCCGCCGGGTCTTCGAAAAGCCGGCCTTCGTTGTTTTCGTAACGGATGGTGCCGGCGAGAAAGGCATCGTCGATACGGTGGGCGAAGGCCTCGATGCGCTGGTCTTCCGCCTGCCGCGCCGTGCGCAGCGCGTCGAAGGAATCGTAGAGGATCGCGTCCAGATTGGTCGACGGCACGGTCCCGCCCTCGAACCGCGCCATCCAGATCCGGTCGCCGACCATGATGTGGTTGAGCGTGCCGTGGATGCTCTTGAAGAAGGCGGGACGCACCTTCTTCCGTTCCACGTCGTCGAGCGCCGCGCAGGCGTCATACAGCCGTTCATTCGCCAGCCGGTTATAGCGGGCAAGCATCCCCAGCGTATCGATGAGCGTTCCGGTCATGGCGCAGCGCCGATCGCGAGCCGGCCGGTCAGTTCCCGGCGATGGTCAAGCCGTCGATGCGGACGGTCGGCGCATTCACGGCATAGCGGAACTCCAGATCATCCGCCGGCAGCATGTTCAGGAACATGTCCTTGAGGTTGCCGGCGATCGTCACCTCGCTCACCGGATAGGCAAGCTCGCCATTGTCGATCCAGAAGCCGGAGGCGCCCCGGCTGTAGTCGCCGGTCACCGCATTGACGCCGAAGCCCATCAGTTCGTTGACGTAGAGGCCGGACTTGATATCGCCAAGCAGGGCTTCGCGGGTGATCGTACCGGCGGGGAGATACAAGTTGGTGGTCGACGGCGACGGCGGCGCCGAGGTTCCCCGCGACGCCCGTCCAATGGACGCGAGGCCGAGCTGGCGCGCGGACCGGAGGTCGAGCACCCAGCTTTTCAGCACGCCGTCTTCGACCAGCGCGATCGATTCATTGGCGAGGCCCTCGGCATCGAAAGGCTTGGACGCCATGCCGCGCTTACGGTGCGGGTCGTCGATCACCGACAGCGCGGCGGGCAGGATCTGCTTACCCATGCTGTCCTTCAAAAAGCTCGTGCCGCGCGCGATCGCGCTGCCGTTGATCGCACCGGCCAAGTGGCGCAGCAGCCCATTGGAGACGCGCGGGTCGAACACCACCGGAACCTTCTGGGTGCCGACCTTGCGCGGGTTGAGGCGCTTGACGGCGCGCTCGCCGGCGATCCTGCCGACCGCCACCGGGTCTTCGAGGTCTTCGGTGAACACCGCGGAGGAGAACTCGTAGTCGCGCTCCATCCCCGTGCCCTCGCCGGCCAGAACCGCGACGCCGATGCTCTGCCGCGAGATGCTGTAGCCGCCCGCGAAGCCGTTGCTCGCCGCGAGCGCGACCCGGGTCTGGCCCCAGCTCGCCTCGGCGCCTTCCGAGTTGGTCACGCCGGGGACCTGCCGCGCGGCGTCCTCCGCCTTGCTGGCGCGTTCGATCAGGCTTTCGGGTGCCGGCTCAGAGGTGTCGCAGATTTCGAGATCGGGAATCGGGCCTCGGAAAACCTGGTCCGGATCGGCGAGCCCGCAATGGGGATCGTCCGGCACCGTCCGGGCCATGGCGACGACGCGTTCCACCAGCGCATCCAATGCCCGGGGGCCGAGATCGGAGGAGGAGACGATCGCCTGGCGCTTGCCGACGAGCACGCGCAGGCCGAGATCGCTGCCTTCCGAGCGCTCGAGCTTCTCGATCTTGCCCAGCCGCTGCGCATGGGACAGCGAGACCCCGTTCACGAAGATGGCGTCGGCGGCATCCGCGCCTGCCTTGCGCGCCTTGGCGATCAGGTTCGACAGCATGTCGAGCGTCTGTTGTTCGCTGGCGAATGCGGCCGGTGCGTCTTGGGACATCGCGTGGCTTTCCTCTTGGTCGGTGGACGGGCGTTACCGGAAATGCTGGATCAAGGACAGGACGACGATGACGACCAGCACTACCAGCGTCAGCAGAAACTGGATGCGCGCGCGGCGGTATCCCTCCGGTCCGACCAGCGGATGCTCGCCGGGCGCCGCGGCCATCCGGCGTGCTTCCGCCTCGCGCCGCGCTTGCATCCACCGCATGATGTAACGCGAAAGCAGGAACAATCCAACCAGGGCGATCGCAACCGCCCAGGCATACTTATGCAACAGCTCGGCCGACGTCATCGCGATCCCTAAAGATCAACTTCCGGCCTTCCTATGCCGCCGCCGGTCGCCGGGCACAAGGATTTCCTGTCAGCGTGCGACGATATCGCGGGAATCGAGCCAATTGTCGAGCAGCGCCCGGTCGTTTGATTCCGCGGTCATCCAGCGCGCCTCGAGCGCCAGGCCGAAGTCGTTGAAGGAATCATCGCCGAGCGCGCCCATGCCCATACGGATTCCGGTGAGCGCGGAAGGGACCAGGCTGACCCTGCCGTCCGGCCCGGCCGCCGCGTCGTCACGCACCGGGACTCCCATGAACAGAACGGCATGGCCCGCCGTGATCTGACGGATCGACTTGGTCTGCCAGGCGATCATGTCGGCTTCGAGCCATCGCGAGGGCAGCACCGCGAGGGTCGGCACCACGGCAATCTGATCGGCCCGGGCCGTGACCGCCATGTAGTAACGCCGCGTCCAGAAGCCGTTGCGGCTCCCGAGCTTGCGCGTGAGCCAGGCCAGGCCCGGAATGGGCTCGAGCGCCTCCGCTGAAAGCGACAGGGTTGAGCCGAACCGGTGCGTCAAGTTACGCGTCTGGTCGAGCAGCATCAGGAGATGCGGGTTTCCGCTCCCGGCGCCCGGAAAGCTGAAGTGAATCCCGTTGAAACCCAAGGCCAGGAAGCGCGCCGCCGAGGCAGTGAGACGGCGCCGCACCTCCGCATCCGCAAGATCGAGCTTGCCGCCGCCGTGAAGCTCGACCGCGCCGATCCAGGCGTGCAGGTGCAGGCTCGGCTGCAGCGTCCGCAGCTCGCGCAGCAGGTAGGGCGCGGCCTTATATCGGCCGGCGGGAATGGTTCCGTCCGCGTCCGGTCGGCCCATGTCGAAATAGACGTCCGTGATGCGGTTGCGATGCAGCGCCGCCGCGAGGGTCGCATAGGAGGCGAGCGGCTGAACCGCGGCGACCCATTTGTGGTCCGCCCAGGCGGCGTTGGGCCCTTGCGACTGATAGATCCGCTCCGGCATGTCGCGGAAGGTGACATAGCCATAGGTCAGCAGGCCCGCGCACAACGATGCCAAGCCGGCAACGGCGGTCATCAGTATCAGCGCTGTCCGCTTCATCCCCGGGCGGTCGTGTTCTTGGTTTAAAGGTTAATAAAACGCGACAGGTCGGGAGAGAGCGTGGCGAGGATGAGGTAAAAATAAGGCGCGCGCCATTATTACGCGCAAGAAGCCCGCCCCGCGTCTCCACCTTACAGAAACGCAGGACGGGACGTCATTGTTCCGGCGATCAGTGGCCGTTGCGGATTGCGCGGTTCACCGCGCAGGTGATCGCCACCAGTGATGCGGTGACGATGTTCGGGTTCTGGCCGACGCCGTAGAGCCGCTTGCCGTCGACCTCGGCCTCGACGTAGGCGATGGCTTGCGCGTCCGAGCCCGAGCCGACGGAATGCTCACTGTAGCTGTAGACCTTGATGCTCTTGCCGGTCTCCCGCTTCAACGCTTCGACATAGGCGTCGATCGGCCCGGTGCCGCGCCCTTCGATTGTGATCTCCACGCCGTCCTTCGCCACCGTCGCGGTGAGATGGCGGACCTCGGACGCATGCGTCGCCGTGACGATCTGGTGATCGACGAAGCTATAGGGCCGCGTGGCGGACAGATACTCCTGGTCGAACGCGTTCCAGATGTCCGCCGGCTTCAGCTCCTTGCCGGTGTCGTCGGAGATGTTCTGGATCACGCGCGAGAACTCGATCTGCAGGTTACGCGGCATCTGGATGCCGTGTTCCTCTTCCATGATGTAGGCGACGCCGCCCTTGCCGGACTGGCTGTTGATGCGGATCACCGCCTCGTATTCCGCGCCGATGTCCGCCGGATCGATCGGCAGGTAGGGCACGTCCCATTCCTGGCTGTTCGACTGCTTCATCGCCGCCAGGCCCTTCTTGATGGCGTCCTGGTGGCTGCCCGAGAAGGCGGTGAAGACGAGGTCGCCGGCATAGGGGTGGCGCGGATGCACCGGCAGCTGGTTGCAGTACTCGGCGGTCGCGCGCAGCTCACGCATGTTGCGCATGTCGAGCTTCGAATCCAGCCCCTGGCTCACCATGTTCATCGCCAGCGTGATGACGTCGACATTGCCGGTGCGCTCGCCGTTGCCGAACAGCGTGCCTTCGATGCGGTCGGCGCCGGCCATCACGCCCAGCTCGGCGGCGGCGACACCGGTGCCCCGGTCGTTATGCGGGTGCAGCGACAGCACGACGCGATCGCGCTTGCTGAAGTTGCGGTGCATCCATTCGATCTGGTCGGCATAGTTGTTTGGCGTCGCGACCTCGACCGTGGCGGGCAGGTTGATGATGGTCGGGTTGTCCGGCGTCGCTTCCCAGATGTCCATGACCGCCTCGCAGACTTCCATCGCGTAGTCGAGCTCGGTCTGGGTAAAGCTCTCCGGCGAGTATTCGAGACGCACCTTCGTCTCCGGGACGGTCGGGATCAGGGACTTGATCAGCGCGGCGCCGTCCGTCGCGATTTTCTTCACCCCGGCCCGGTCTTGCTGGAAGACGACGCGGCGCTGGGTCGTCGAGGTCGAGTTGTAGAGGTGGACGATCGCCGACTTTGCGCCCTTGATCGAGTCGAAAGTGCGGCGGATCAGTTCGTCGCGCGACTGGGTCAGCACCTGGATGGTGACGTCGTCGGGGATCAAGTTCTCCTCGATGATCTGGCGGACGAAGGTGAAATCCGTCTCGGACGCCGCCGGGAAGCCGACCTCGATCTCCTTGAAGCCCATCTTGCAGAGCGTCTTGAACATGCGGAGCTTGCGCTCCGGTCCCATCGGCTCGATCAGCGCCTGGTTGCCGTCGCGCAGGTCGACGGAGCACCAGACCGGACATTCGGTGATGGTCTTGGACGGCCACTGCCGGTCGGGCAGGTCGATCGGCTGGAAGGGCTTGTATTTCTCCACGGGCATGACGGCCATGGTCTCAACTCCTCAATTCGGCGTGCTGCGTTATAACTGAAAATACCAACCGCGGCGCGGTTCTCGGCCATCGGGGGCCGCGTCAAGCCCGACGACCGTCGGCTAGTCGCAGCAGCAGAATGAGCCCGCAAACGGAAAGTGCCGCAGAAATGCGGGCGCCGGAAACGGAATTAATGCGGATTCGGGGCGGAACAATCATGACACGGAACCTTGTAACCGGTTGAAAAGCCAGAACGAACGGGACGCTGCCGGCGCTTTATAGCGCCGCGCCCGTAAGTCGTAGGCTAATGAGCCGGTATGCGGTTCCGCGGATCATGCCCGGAATGTAGCGAGGAAGGCCTGGAATGGCAAGGGTTTGCGGCCAGGAAACCGCGGCGGCCCGTCCTCCGGCCCGCGCTCAATTGCAGTCGAAGCGCTCGACGAAGGTCTCCTGCATCTGGTTGGCGAAGCGCGCGGCGGCGACCGGGAGCGTCCGGCCGCGAAGCTGGCCGAAATACAACAGGCCGGGCGGCACGTCGCGGGCGTCGATCGGCCGGCTGATAAGGTTCTCGCCCTGCAGGTCGGCGGGCAGCCCGATCGGGATCTGGAAGGTCAGGATGTCCTCCGCCAGCGCGTGGTAGCGAAGGAACTCGAAGCTGTCCGACTCCACGACCGGCTGCATGGTGAGCGACGTCCGCCGCACCGCCGCCTCGAGCAGGTGCCGCACGCCATAGCGCGTCGTCGGCAGCGCGATCGGATAGCGGAGGCAGTCACGCAGCCGCAGCGTCTCCATAGCGGCAAGCGGGTGGCCGGGCGTCATGACCGCATGAACCGGTTGGCGCACGGTCAGCAGGATCTTGAATTCCAGCAGCCGCACGGGCTCGAAGACCAACGCGAGGTCCGCGCTCATGTCCGCGAGCGCCAGCTCGGCCGCCGCGCGGTCGCGCAGGAGCACGCCGAAGGTCACCGCGGGGTGGCTGCTCCGGTAGAGCGAGATCTGCTCCGGCAGAAAATAGGGAAGCAGCGCCTGGCTGCAGGCGATCGAGACGTTGCCGCGTCGCTCGCAGGACAGATCGGAGATCTGGCTTTTCACCCGCTCCATGTCGCTTAGCTGCGCCCGGGCGTGGTGGACGAGGATCTCACCCGCCGTCGACAGCCGGACGCCGCGCTGCAGGCGCTCGAAGATCGGTACGCCGAGATCCTCTTCCATCGCCAGGATCCGCCGGTTCAGCGCCGTCGAGGTGATAGCGAGCGATTCCGCGGCCTTGCGGATGGAGCCGGCCTTGGCGACCGCGTCGATGTATTTCAGGGGGAGCAGGTGCCGCATCGCCTCGATCTCTCGAAAGAGATGCTGCATTTTTTGCAGCAGGATGAGAAAAAATTAGCAGTATTCCGCTGCACTCACAACTGCTCTAGTGGTCGTCACACGATTCTGGACGATCACGACGATGCTGCACGACCAAGCTTTCGACATTAGAAGTCTTCACGCCGCTTACGCGGGCGGGCTCGATCCCGCCGCCGTCATCGACGAAGCGTATCGCCGCGTGGATGCAGTGGGCGATCCGGGCATTTTCCTGCACCTGATCGCGCGCGACGCGGCGCTGGCCGCGGTCGCGGGGCTCGGCCCCTTCGACCCGGCGGCGAAGCCACTGTGGGGCATCCCGTTCGCCGTGAAGGACAACATCGATGCGGCGGGTGCCCCGACCACCGCCGCTTGTCCTGTCTATGCGTACACGGCCGAACGGGATGCCTTCGTGGTCGAAACCCTGCGCCGGGCGGGCGCGATTTTGATCGGCAAGACCAACCTGGACCAGTTCGCGACCGGGCTCGTCGGCCTGCGCACGCCCTATCCGGCGCCGAAGAACGCACTCGATCCGGAAATCGTGCCGGGCGGGTCGAGCTCCGGCTCGGCCGTGGCCGTGGCGCAAGGCATCGTGAGTTTCGCGCTCGGCACCGACACGGCGGGCTCCGGCCGCGTGCCGGCGGCGCTCAACGGGATCGTCGGCCTCAAGCCCACGCTCGGCGCGCTCTCGAAGACGGGCGTGGTCCCGGCTTGCCGGACGCTCGATACGGTTTCCGTGTTCGCGCTGACCGTCGAGGATGCCTATGACGTTTATCGCGCCGCTGCGGGTTTCGATCCGGACGATCCCGACGCGCGCCGGATCGCCGCGCCGGCACCGCTCGCGCCGCTGCCGCCGGCATTCCGCGTCGGCGTTCCCGACGCGGCGACGCGGGTGTTCTATGGCGACAGCGTGCAGGCGGAGTCCTTCGCCGCGGCGCTTCGGGAGATTGCGGCGCTCGGCGGCGAGACCGTCCCGATCGATTTCACGCCGTTCTTTCAAATCGCCGAGCTGCTCTATCAAGGCACCTGGATTGCCGAGCGTTACACGGTGGTTGAGCATCTGCTGCGTGATCGCCCGGAAACGCTGCACCCGGTTACCCGGCAGGTCATCGAGGAAGCCGAGCGCTACTCCGCGGCGGACGCCTTCCGCGGGCTCTACCGGCTTCGCGAATTGCGCCGTCGGATCGCGCCCGCACTCGCGCAGATCGACCTGCTCTGCGTTCCCTCCATTCCGACCTTCTACAAGGTAGCGGATGTCGAGGCCGATCCGATCGGGCCGAACGCCCGTCTCGGCACCTACACCAACTTCGTGAACTTCATGAATCTCTGCGGCATCACCGTGCCGACGGCATCGCGCAGCGACGGGCGGCCCGGCAGCGTTACCTTGCTGGCGACGGCGGAAAACGACGCCCGCATCGCCACGGCCGCCGGCGCGTTGCAGCGCCGGTGCGGCGCGCCGCTGGGCGCGACCGGCTGGCCCATGCCCGCCCTTGCCGCCGTTAATCCTACGCCGGCGTCGGATGAGATCGCGCTGGCGGTCGTCGGCGCACACATGTCCGGCTTGCCGCTCAACGCCGAGCTGACGCGGCGGGGCGCCCGCTTTCTCTATGCCGCGAAGACCGCGTCCGCGTATCGGCTGTTCAGCCTGCCGGGCGGGCCGCCCGTTCGCCCCGGTCTGCTGCGCGACGAGCCCGGCGCGGCGATTGCGGTCGAGGTCTGGGCGCTGCCGTCCACCCGCTTCGGCGACTTCATCCGCGGCGTTCCCCGACCGCTTTGCATCGGCACGCTGACGCTGGAAAACGGCGAAGCGGTGAAAGGCTTCCTCTGCGAATCCAGCGGCACCGCCGGCGCGGAGGACGTCACGCCTTACGGCGGCTGGCGCGCTTACCTCGAATCCCTTTCATCAAACCGATCACGAGCACAGGAGTCCGATCATGCATAGACGCGACTTTCTCAAGACCATGGGCGTCGCCACCGGCGCTTCGGTCCTGCCCTTCCTGCGGTTTCTCCCCGCCGAGGCGGCGAGCCACAAAGACACGCTGGTCGTCGTCGAAGGCAACAGCATCAACAGCCTCGACCTGCATCGCAAGGGAACCAACCGGCCGAGCTATCAGGTAACGGTGAACATCTACGACCGCCTTGTCCGGTTCGGCGTGAAGACGCTGGAGGACGGGACGATGGCCTATGACTCGACCAAGATTGTGCCCGAGGTCGCCAAGTCCTGGACGATCTCAAAGGACGGCAAGTCGCTCACCTTCAAGATCAACCCGAAGGCCAAGTTCTGGGACGGCTCGCCGGTTACCGCGCATGACGTCAAATGGTCCTTCGACCGTGCGGTGAGCCTTGGCGGCTTCCCTGCTGTGCAGATGAAGGCCGGTTCGATGACCAAGCCCGAGCAGTTCGTCGCGGTCGACGACATGACCTTCCGCATCGACTTGCCGCAGGCGTCGAAGCTCACTTTGCCCGACCTCGCGGTGCCGGTGCCCTTCATCATCAATTCCAAGGTCGCCAAGACGCATGCCAAGAAGGAAGATCCCTGGGCGACCGAGTACCTGCACAAGACGCCGGCCGGCTCCGGCGCCTACAAGATCGCCCGCTGGGACCCGGGTCAGCAGTTCGTGTACGAGCGCAACGACAAATGGGCGCTCGGCCCGAAGCCGGCCATGAAGCGCGTCATCGTCCGCGAGGTTCCGTCCGCCGCGACTAGGCGGGCACTGATCGTGCGCGGAGACGCGGACCTCTACATGGACGTTCCGGCGAAGGACGCCAAGGAGCTGAAGGAAGGCGGCAAGCTGAAGGTTTCGGGCGCGCCGATCGACAACTGCCTGCACGTCCTCGGCCTCAACGTGAAGTACAAGCCCTTCGACAATCTGAAGGTGCGGCAGGCGATCGCCTATGCCCTGCCGTACAAGGATATCCTCACCACCTCTGCCTACGGTCGCGGCAAGGCGATGTTCGGCGGTACGGAGCAAACGCCGTCCACGATCACCTGGCCGCAGCCGTTCCCCTATGTGACGGACCTGGAGAAGGCGAAGGGTTTGCTCGCCGAGGCGGGAATGGCGAAGGGCTTCGAGACCACGCTGTCGTTCAACCTCGGCCTCGCCGACTGGGAGGAGCCGACCGCGCTGTTGATCCAGGAAGCGCTCGGCAAGATCGGCATCAAGATCGTCGTCGACAAGATCCCCGGCGCCAACTGGCGCACGGCGGCGCTGGTCGAGAAGCGGCTGCCGATGCATCTGGAGAATTTCGGCGGCTGGCTGAACTATCCGGACTATTACTTCTTCTGGGCCTACCAGTACGGCCACCTGTTCAACTCGTCCAACTACAAAAATCCCGAGATCGAGAAGCTGGTCGACGAGACGCTGCACATGGAGACGAGCGACCCGAAATACGCGCCGAACGTCAAGCGCATGATCGCCATCGCCTTCCGCGACGTGCCGCGCATCCCGCTCTACCAGCCCTATCTCGACGCGGCGATGCAGAAATCCGTCGGCGGCTACGTGTCCTGGTTCCATCGGCAGCTCGATTGCCGCACGATCACCAGGACATAGGCTCCCAAGCGCCATGGGGACCAAGCTGATACAGATCGGACGGCGACTGCTCCAGGCGGTGCCGTCCGTCTTCGGCGTCGTCGTCATCTCCTTCGTGCTGACCCGGGCGCTCCCGGGCGATCCGGCGGTCTATTTCGCCGGCGCGATGGCCGACGCGCAGTCGATCGCGCAGGTCCGCAAGGCGCTGGGGCTCGACCGTAGCTGGATCGAGCAATTCTTCATCTACTGCGGCAACCTGCTGCACGGCGACTTGGGGATGTCGCTCAACACCGGGCGGCCGGTGCTGGAAGAGCTGATGACCCGGCTGCCGGCCTCGCTCGAGCTGACCTTCATCGGCCTCGGTCTCGCCATTATCGTTGCCGTGCCGTTGGGCGTGCTCGCCGCGACCCGGCCGGGGAGCTGGGTCGACCATCTCTGCCGCATCCTGGTGACGGCCGGGGTGTCACTGCCCACCTTCTTCACCGGGCTTTTCCTGATCTATCTCTTCTATTACCTGCTCGGCTGGGCGCCGTCGCCGCTCGGCCGGCTTGATATTCTCTACGTGCCGCCGCCGCATGTGACGGGCTTCTTCACCATCGACAGCCTGATCGCCGGCGACATGGAAACCTTCGTCGCCACCATAAAGCAGCTCATCCTGCCGGCGATCACGCTCGGCCTGTTCGCGCTCGCGCCGATCGCCCGCATGACGCGGGCGGCAATGCTGGGTGCGCTGGCGAGCGAATACGTGCGCACGGCGCGGGCCAACGGCCTGTCGCGTTTCACCGTGCTCGGCACCTACGCCTTTCGCAACGCCGCGCTGCCCGTGCTGACCACGCTCGGCATGGTGTTTTCCTTCCTGCTCGGCGCGAATGTGCTGGTCGAGAAGGTGTTCTCCTGGCCGGGCATCGGCTCTTTCGCGATCTCGGCGCTGGTCG